>NZ_JBEFAK010000069.1:0-39640 GCF_040137845.1 Nonomuraea sp. B19D2
CAACCTCATCCGCCTGGATGCCTGGTGGAACGGACACCCGCTCGACCGGACCCGCACCAGCCACCTCGCCCGCCTCGAACTGGCAGAACTCGCTCTCGCAGCCTGAGACGAGTTAACCAGCAGGATCTGTGACACGCACAAAACACCGGTCTCCACCGCTTTGTGACACCTGTGGCCGGTGGCGAATGTCACACAGCCGCGCTGTCACAGGGGTTGGGGCGTCGGTGTCTCCATGGCCGACAAGATGGCGCGCGGACGATCCGCACGGCGCGCGGCCCCACGAGTGGTGTCCACCGTGGAAAATCCGCCACCGCAGAAAGAAGGAAAGACATCATGAGCAAGGTCTGGTTCGTCACCGGTTCGTCCCGCGGCCTGGGCCGCAACTTCGTCGAGGCCGCTCTGTCCCGCGGCGACAAGGTGGCCGCGACCGCCCGGAGCACCGGAAGCCTGGATGAGCTGGTCGCCGCCTATGGCGATGCGGTGCTCCCGCTTGAGCTGGACGTGGCCGACAAGGCCGCCGTCTTCGACAGCGTGGAACGGGCGAAGGAGCACTTCGGCCGGCTCGACGTCATCGTGAACAACGCCGGCTACGCCCAGATCGGCGCGGTCGAGGAGCTGACCGAGGGGGAGCTTCGCGACCAGCTGGAGACCAACCTGTTCGGCGCGGTGTGGGTGATCCAGGCCGCGCTGCCGTACCTGCGCGAACAAGGCGCGGGACACATCATCCAGCTGTCCTCGGCGGCCGGGGTCATCGCCATGCCGCTTGGCGGCGCATACCACGCCTCCAAGTGGGCCCTCGAGGGCTTGAACGAAGCCCTCGCCGGCGAGGTCGCCGACTTCGGCGTCAAGGTGACCATCATCGAGCCCGGCGGCTTCGCCACCAGGGACGGCAAGAGCCCGGATCCGCTCGCCAACGGCCACATGGCCGAGCCCAACCCGAGCTACGACGGTCTCCGCCGGCGCATCGCCGGGATCGCGGGAAAGCAGCCCGCCGGCGACCCGGCCGCCGCTGCCCAGGCACTCCTCAAGCTCGTCGACTCCGACAACCCGCCCCTGCGGGTGCTCTTCGGCCAGGGGTTCTACCCGATGATCCAGCAGGTCTACGCCGACCGGCTCAAGACCTGGGCCGACTGGCAGGACCTTTCGGCCGAGGCTCACGGCAACCTCAATCAAGAAGATCGGTGACCCTCGGTTCGAGCCTGGACGATGCCTGACCCCGGAAGAGACTGTGGCCCTGCCGCACAGATAGTGCTCTATGGTTCAGATGGTGCGCGCGCTCGGCAGCCGTGCGTCGGGCCCGCGGGTGCAGGTAGCGGCCGAGGTCACCGCCGCAGGCCATTGTCACCCGGCGGCCGGCCCCGCCAGCTCGGCGGCGGTCTCGATGCCGGTCGGTCCGGCTCCGACGACGGTCACCGGGGCGGTCGCGGGCGTGGTGTCGAGGACCGACCGCAGCTGTCGCGCCGCCTCCGGGGTGGCGACCCGGTGGGCGAACTCGGCCGTCCCGGGCACGAGCCGCACGCCCTCGGCCAGGATCTCGCGGTAGTCGACGACCGCGTCGTGGGATCCGCCCACCAGCTGGTGGAGGCGCAGGCGCGGGACGAAGACCGGGCGCGGGTTGATCAAGGTCAGATGACGTCGTCGCGCTGCGTGAGCCGGTTGGCGGCCATGACGCCGGCGTAGCCGCCGCCGATCACGACGACATCGGTGTTCTCAGCCATGGGTGGCTGTGACAGAACGTGAGCTGGCTCTCCCTCGGCGGTGACTGGCAGGGCTCTCAGCGCGTGACGGGCTGCACGCATGCGGCTGGTGGCGTCCGAAGCCGGGGAGCGGTTCATCGAAGCGCGGGTGCTGCGCCTGGCCGCGGTCGGCGTCGGGTCACCACTGGGTGATGAGCGGCGTGTCCGGTTCGTGCTGCCGCCAGGCTTCGGCGAGGCGGGCGAGGCGGGTGGGGGCGGCGATGCTGCGCACGGTTGCGATCTTGCCGTTGGTGATGTCGAACGCCACGGCGCCGACGACCTGGTCGCCGACCACGAAGAGGATGGCGGGGGCGCCGTTGACGAGCGCGTAGTGGATGGCGGGCGTGCCGCCGGCAAATCGCCGTTTCGCGGGTGTGGGTTTGAAACCGGCCCGTACGACGGTGGCGATGCGCTGCGGAGTGTCGTACTGCAGCAGCGTCTCGGTCAGGCCGGCGCCGTCGGAGATCGCGGTCGCGTCGTCGGTGAGCAGCGCCACCAGCCGTTCGGTGCGGCCCGAGGAGGCGGCGGCGAGGAATTCCTCGACGATCCTGCGGGCGGATGCCGGGTCGACCTCGCCGCCGCCGCGGCGGTGCGCGGCGGTGATGCGGCGCCGGGCCCGGTGGAGGTGCTGCTGGCTTGCGGACTCGGTGATGTCGAGGATCTCGGCGATCTCGGCGTGGCTGTAGGAGAACGCTTCGCGCAGGACGTAGACGGCCCGCTCGAGGGGTGACAGGCGCTCCATGAGAGTCAGCACGGCCAGGGAGACCGATTCGCGCTGCTCGAAAGTGTCGGCAGGGCCGAGCATCGGGTCGCCGTCGAGGAGCGGTTCGGGCAGCCAGGCGCCGGCGGTGCGTTCGCGGCGGGCATGTGCCGAGCGGAGCCGGTCGAGGCACAGGTTGGTGACGACCTTGGTCAGCCATGCTTCTGGCACCTTGATCCGCTGCCGGTCGGCGGCCTGCCAGTGCAGGAACGCATCCTGCACGGCGTCTTCGGCGTCGGCGGCGGAGCCCAGCAGCCGGTACGCCAGCGAGGCCAGCCGGTTCCTGCTGGCCTCGAACCGGCTGGTGTCGAACCGATCAGTGGCGGTGCTGTTCACGCGGACCACCCTAGGCGGCTACGCGAGCGCCTTCTCGGCGGGACGCATCCGGCGCGGCGGCCAGGCGGCGCTTGCGCTTGGGCAGGCCGAAGGTCGGGTGCGAGTTGGCCCACAGTGAGATCTTGAGGATGCCCGCCTTGACCCGCGCGGCCTTCCGGCCGCCCACATACGTCGGCTTCGCTTGCCCTTCGTCGTCGACCATCTGCAGGATCCCGTCCCGCTGCCCGAGGCTGATGTGGTTGTACGAGTAGACCAGCTTGGTCTTCGCAATCTTGCGGCCGGTCAGGCGTCCCACGATCGCATGGATCGCCTGCCCGCCGGTGTAGCCGGCCGACGCGCAGGACATCGGCAGCGGCCGGCCGTTGTCGCCGATGGCGTGGGCGCTGTCGCCGACGGCGTAGACGTTCGGGTGCGAGACCGACCGCATGGTGCGATCGACGATGATCTGCCCGTTCTCGGTGACCTCCAGCCCGCTGGCGGCGGCGATGGGGTTGACCGCGAACCCGGCCGTCCACACCGTTGCGTCGGACGCCAGGGCGGTGCCGTCGGCGCACAACACCCGCGTCGCCTCGACGGCTTCGACGCTGGTGTGCTCCAGGACGGTGATGCCCAGCCGGTCGCAGGCCTGGCGCAGGTGGCTGCGGGCTCCGGCGGAGAGCCGGGCGCCGAGCTCGCCGCGGGCGACCAGCGCCACCGACAGGCCGGGCCGGGATTCGGCGATCTCGGTGGCGGTCTCGATGCCGGTCAACCCGTCGCCGACGACCAGCACCGTCCCGCCTTCGCCCCGCCTGCCCAGGCTGTCCAGGCGCTCGCGCAGGCGCAGCGCCGAGGGTCGGGCGGCGACGTCGAAGGCGTGCTCGGCCACGCCGGGGACACCTTCGACGTCACCGTGGCTGCCGAGCGCGTAGACCAGCGTGTCGTAGCCGAGCTCGCCGCCGCCGCCGGCGTCGGCCACGGCGACGACCTGGCGCTCGGGGTCGACGGTGGTGACACGGGCCAGGCGCAGCCGTATGCCCGTGCCCGCGAAGACGTCGGCGAGCTTTTGAGCCTCGATCTCCCGGCCGGCCGCCAACTGGTGCAGCCGCAGCCGCTCGACGAAGTCCGGCTCAGCGTTGACCACGGTGATCTCGGTGTCCGCCGGGGACAGCCGGCGGGCCAGGTTCCCGGCCACGTGGGCCCCGGCATAGCCGGCGCCGAGGACGACGATGCGGTGCTTCATGTGTTGCTCCTGTCGGTTCGCTTGCTCCCGGTGAGTTGAGCGGAACGGCGCCCCGATTGCTGACAGGAACTGCATGTGGCATGGGTCACAGACGGGCAGGAGCGCTGGGAGAAGAGAACCCAGGCCATGCGTCTAGGCCGCCCGCCTCAGGTTCTCGCCGAAGAACCCGGCGATCCTTTCGACGGCGAGATCCACGTACTGCTTCTTGTCATAGAGGTCAACGTGGCTGGCGCCGTCGATCCAGTGGATCTCCTTGGGGCCGGTGGCGCGCTGGAAGGCTTCGATGCTCATCCAGGACGTGACGGCGCGGGTGCCGACGATCATGAGCAGCGGCCGGCGCCCGATCAGCGGGATCGGCGCGAAGGCGTCGAAGGCCGCCATCTTGTCGATGCTGTTCCAGGCAAGGAAGCCCGCCGAGCGGGGGTGCCGGCCACGTTCGGTGCGGTAGTACTCGAAGCCCTCGGCGCCGTGCTCTCCGCCGAGCGCATAGGCCTGCTCGACGGTGTCGGGGAAGAGGGTCAGCACCGGCGGCTGCTCGCCCCGGGCCGCAACGGTGCGGGCGTGGGCCGCGGCGTCCAGCATGCCGAGGAACACGGCCGGGTCCTGGGCGCCGTCGGCCCCCAGGCGGAACTGGCGGGCGACGTCGACGGCGCTGACGGTGCCTGGACGAACCACACATACTGATCTTGAGAGGGGATAGTGCGGTGGAATCCGGCTACGCCCTTGCCGGCTATCGGGTCGCTACCCGCGCTGATCGGCAGGACTGGCAGGACGTGGGCCTTCCTGGTTCTGGTCTGGTGTCGCTGAGTGGCTGCGTGGTGGATCTGGTGCCAGTGGATCCCGGTGGCTGGGATGACTGGTTCGCCGGCCCCCGGGAGGCTGAGAACGCGCGGGACAGGGCCGGCAGGCCGGGCTTGCACGTGCTCGGGGTCGGATTCGCCGCTGCCGATGTTCCCGGGCTACTGGCCGATATCGCCGATGGCGGCTGGGACATATCAGCCGGGAGCCTCCCGGAACGGCTGGCCCGGCATGAGAGGTTTCCCTATCCCGGTGGCCGGCGGTTGGGGTTCGAACTGGTCGGCTTCGACAGCGGGTGCTGGCACACCTGGACCTGTCTTGGCGGCCTCGTCGCCGATGTCCGCCGGGCCACCGGCGTCCAGCCGGGACGCTGGGGGCTGATCCAGGACGAGCAGGACGCGCGGCGGGCCGCTCAATGGCTCACCGACTCAGGTCTCGGCGACCCCAAGGTATTTCTCTGGGCGGCCGCGCTGCTCACGGACGTCGCAGGAGCGAGCCGGTTCGCGAACCCGCATGCCTGTAGCCCCGGTTCGGACAACGGCACCGCGGGGATCCGCTGTCCTCCCCGAACGCGCCGATGACATCCCACGGTCAGAGCCGGCGCAACCGGCTGGGCTGGTCGATGCAGTGCGGTCCCGTTCAGAAGTGCCCGATGATCTGGTGTGGCCGGTAGGGGGCCTCCAGGCGCGTCGTCTCCTCTCCGCTGAGGGTCACCTCCACGGCCGCGATCGCGTCTTCCAGATGGCCCACCTTGCTCGCTCCGACGATCGGCGCGGTCACCCCAGACCTTCCGAGGAGCCACGCCAGGGCGAGCTGCGCTGGTGGCAGGCCTCGTTCGTCGGCGACCGCACGTACCGCGTCGACGACGTCGAAGTCCGCGTTCTCGTACATGCTGTCGGCCAGCGGGTCGTTGCCGGATCGGACCGTGCGCGGCCGGCCGTCGCGGTGGCGGCTCCCGGTGAGCAGTCCGCGCGCCAGCGGGCTCCACGGGATGACGCCCACCCCCTGGTCCAGGCAGAGGGGGATCATCTCTCGCTCCTCCTCCCGGTACACCAGGTTGTAGTGGTTCTGCATCGACACGAACCTGGTCCAGCCAGCCGTCTGAGCAGTGTGCTGCGCTTTGGCGAACTGCCAGGCGTACATGCTGGAGGCCCCGAGGTAACGCGCCTTGCCGGCCCGCACCACGTCGTGCAGGGCCTCCATGGTCTCCTCGATCGGCGTCTCGTGGTCCCAGCGGTGGATCTGGTACAGATCGACATAGTCGGTTCCGAGCCTCGTCAGTGAGGCGTCGATGGCGGCCAGCACGTGCTTGCGAGACAACCCTCGGTCGTTCGGGCCCGGCCCCGTCGGGAAGTAGACCTTCGTGGCGAGAACGTAGTCCTCGCGGCGCGCGAAGAGCTTGGCGAGCAGCCGCCCGGTGATCTCCTCGCTCGCGCCGTCCGAGTACATGTCGGCCGTGTCGAAGAACGTCACACCGGCCTCGACCGCGCGCCGCACGATCGGCTCGGCCGCGTCCTCGCGCAGTGTCCAGTCCCGGGAACCTGGCTCGCCGTACGTCATCATGCCCAGGCAGATCCGGGAGACCTGCAGCCCCGACGAGCCGAGCTTCACGTATCGCATTGCGTCTTACCTTCCTGTGGAAGTGTGGCTTTCTCCTCGGCTGGAGGAGGCTGAGGCTCGCGGTGGAGTGCTACCGCGAGCACCACGAGCCCGACTCCGGCGAGCTCGGCGAGTGAGGGGAGTTGCCGGAGCACCACGATGCCGATCACCGTCGCCGTGGCCGGGAGCAGCGCGACCAGCAGCGCGTACGTGGAGCGGGCCATGCGTGCCATGGCGAGTTGATCGCACACGTACGGGATGACCGACGAACAGATCCCCACCCCGATCCCGGCGGCGAGTGTGACCGGGGCGATCAGGGCGGGAGCGGCCTGCCCAACGCCCACCGGCGCGACGAACACGCAGGCGATGAGCATGGCGGCGGCCAGCCCGTCGATGCCGTTGACGCCGCGCAGACGCCGAGCCGTACGGTGGGCCAGCACGATGTAGGCGGCGAACAGCACCGCGTTGGCGAAGGCGAACACCAACCCCAGCGGCTCCCCGACCAGCCGGACACCGGTCAGCACATAGACACCGCCGGTGGCTGACACAAGTGCCACGAGGTTGCGTATCGTACGGGCACCGAACGCGGCCAGCCCGATGACCGGCAGAAACTCGATTGCGGCGACGGTCCCCAGGGGCACGCGGTCGATCGCCAGATAGAAACAGACGTTCATGGCCGCGAGCACCGCGCCCCAGGCGATGACCGTACGCCGCCCCTCGGCGTCGAGCCCGGCGAGGACCCGCCAGGGACGCCGCCAGAGCGCGAAAACGAGTGCGGCGCTCCAGATCCTCAGCGCCGCGACCCCGAGCGGGGCGAGCCTGGTGAACAGGAGCACAGCGAAGGCCGGGCCGAGGTAGTGGAATACGGCGCTCCCGATCAAGTAGGTCCATGGAGGCGCCGCGGACAGGACGGCGCGAGGGCCGGTGGGCGGCATGATCCCTATCGTCGGCCAACCCGTAATTTGGGAGAATGGCGAATCGAAAGATCAGACCCGAGCGGACATACGAATCCAAGGAAATGGACGCCCTCGACCTTCGCATTGTCGCCGAGCTGCAGGTCGACGCCAGAGTGAGCTTCGCCGAGCTCGGCCGCCGGGTCGCCCTGTCGGCCCCCGCGGTGGCCGACCGGGTGCAACGGCTCGAGGAGACCGGAGTGATCACCGGCTATCGTGCCGAGGTCAACCCGCGGGCCCTGGGCTTTCCGGTCACGGTGATGGTCCGGATCCGTCCGGCGATCCGAGAACTACAACGCATCTCCAAGATTGCCCAGGAAGTTCCCCAGATCGTCGAGTGCTACAGAATGACCGGCGACGACTGCTTCTACTTCACGATGCACCTACGGGCGGTCGACGAACTCGAACCGATCCTCGACCTGTTCACCCCGTACGGTCACACGACCACATCTCTCATCCACACTGCGCCCGTGCCACGTCGCCCGCTGCCCCTGGAATGAGAGGCGCGCTCAGAAGGTCGTGCGCCGCTCACTTCGATGATCCTTTCTGTCAGGGGGTGCTGCCATAGTTGACGGCATGACGACTCCACTGGCGTGGGTGCCTGCGATTCGCGGCCATGAGCTGGCGTTGGACGGGACGAAGCTGAGATGCCGGAAGACCGGTGGCCAGGTCTTGAAATCCATCCCCAGTGCCGTACGGAGAAGTCCGGTCGGTGAGCGGTTCGCGGCGCTGCAGGAGCAGCTGGCTCAGCACGAGAAGGAGTGCCGGGCCACCGTGGAGTCGTGGCTGCTGGGCGGGTTGCCGGTCCCTGCCCCGCTTCTCGCTCGGGTGTGGCCGGATCCCAGCTGGCGGACCGGCCTGCAGCATCTGGTGGTGCATGTCGATGGACGGGTCGGGCTGTTGGCGGGGGTGTCCGACGATGGGCTGGTGCGCATACGGGAGGCGGACGGCGCGCTGTACGGGCCGCCGATCGGGTCGCCTGTGACGCTGGTGCACCCCGCACTGCTGGACGATCTCGGGCCGTGGCGGCGGCTTCTGGAAGAGCATGGGGCTACCCAGGGGGTCGAGCAGTTGAGCCGCCGGGTTCGTCGTCAGCGGGAGGGCGGCGATCCCGCGGCCACCGGCATCGACGTCGACAGGGACGAGTACGCCGAGAAGTTCGGGTCCGCCCGGTTGCGCGCCGTTGAGAACGGCTTTGACGTGCGGGGCGGATTCGCCGTCCTGAGGATGACCGAGCGCTTCGTCACGGTGGAGGCGCGCTGCTGGCTGGGGAGCGACGAGCCCGGATCGTCCGGAGAGGCCGGGCGGCTCCTGTGGGTCGATGCGGCGGAACGGCCGGTCCCGCTCGGCGAGGTGGGGCCGGTCGCCTGGACCGAAGGCTGGCGGATGGCGGGACTGATTTACGGCGGAACTGATTCACGGGGGGCCGAAGACCGATGACGCACGACGCGCACACGAGCCTCAGCGCGCACGCCGCGGCGGTTGCCGACATGTCGCCGGCGCTGACGGCGGGGCTGGCGCCGGCCGGGACGCCGGGCGGGGAGGAGATCACCGCCCGGCGCTACAGCCATCCGTTACTCGGCGCGCGGCCCGTGGTCCGGCTGACAGGGCGGACGGTCGCGCCGGTCGAGGACCGGCTCCTGGCCGACGCCGGTTACTCCGCGCCGGACGTGGGAGAGCCCGTGGCGGCCGGGCACCGCCCGGCACTCCGCTATCCGGCCTGGGCGATGGTCCATGACCTCGCACACGCCAAGGTGGCGCTGGCCGCGGGCGTCGAGATGGCGCGGGCCGGGCGGCTGGTCGGCCCCCGGCCAGGCCCTGCGTTGGAGGAGTTCCAGCGGATCGCGGCGACCCTTCCCGATGACCACCTGCCGGTGTTCTGGGAAGAGGTCGGCCGGATGTTCATCGCTGCCGGGCGGGACAGACAGGGCGCGATGATGTTCGGCAGGGCGCGGGCCGCCGACCGGCACGCCACCAAGGGCGTCGACCCGGACCGGCGGCGTGCGGTGTTCCTGGAGTTCGCGCTGGCCGGAGCTCTGTCGGCCAAGGACATCAAGGCGTACGTCGGCGAGCTGTCCCAGGGGCCCGACCCCGCGCAGGCGTACAGCGAGCTGCGGGAGCTGGCCGTGCGGCGGACGACGGGCGGGCTCGCGCCATGGCCCGAGATGCTCAAGCAGATCGGCAAGCTCGCCAGGGCCGCGGGGCTGGACGTCGTCACCGAGCACCGGCTGCTGCTGGAGAGCCTGGTGGATACGCCGGCTCTGTGGCGGTCGGCGGACGGTTTCTGGACGGATCAGCGCAAGCTGCTGTTGCCCGCGGTCGCCGCTTCCGTAGCGCTGAAGGAGCGGCTGCTGTGGCGGCTGACCGAGGTGCCACCCTCGGCGATGGACAGCTGGTGGTGCAGCCTGCTCGAGGAGACCGGGGCGCTCGACGAGCTCGCCGGTGATGCGGGGGAGTGGCTGTCCGCGATGCTCGGCCGGTACGGCAGCGCCTCGTCCCCCACGGTCCCCGAGGAGCTGCTGCGGCTGCTGCCCCTGCTGGCGGACCGCGTCCGGGCGGCGGGGACGCCGGTACGCTTGGGCTCCGGCGCGCCCGAGGATCACTGCAGCATCGACGCCGTCGCGCTGGTCCGCTGCCTGGAGGCGGGAATCCCGGTGGCGGACCCCGGCCCGGGGGCGTCGTTGCGGAACTGGCGGGGGTCTGCTCATGTCGATCTGCAGACGCTGATCGACGACGAACGGTTCGGGCCGGCGCTGGTCCGGTCGGTGCCTCATGGCGGGGACGAGTTCCGCAAGCTGTGGGGGGAGAAAGCCCTCCGGCCCGTCCTGCGCGCGATCGTCGACACCGAGCTCCGGCGCGCACGGTCGGGCGGCCTGGCGGACGCGACCCTCGCGCTGCGCTGGTTGGAGGAGAACATCCGCGCGGACATGCTGAAAGAGACGCGCGACCTGCCTGCCCGGATCGCGGAGCTCGACCTGGTGACGCCGCTGACCCGTACGCTGCGCGCCGGCATCCTGGACGAGCTGGGCTGGGCCGCCCTGGACGAGGCCGCCGCCGAGCTCAAGGGCAAGAACTTCTGGTGCCGGGCGAGCTGGCCCGTCCTGACCGTCCACGACCGCGAGAAGGCCATCGCGATCGGGCCCGGCGGCCGCATCGCGGAGCACCGGCTGCAGGTGCCGGGCGAAGCCTCCCGATTCCACTACACGCCCGAGGTCTACTTCTCCGGCGGGCAGTTCCTCGTCCTGCACTATGTCAACGGCAGGCAGCGGCACTACTGGTCGGACGCACCGCACGAGATTTTCAACGTGCGGCCCGGGATGTGGGAGTCGCTCTACTACGAAGCGGCTCGGCCCGGGTACACGTTCATGGCGCCGAGCTGCCGGCGGTTCATGGGCCACCGGGTCCTCGGCCCCCAGGAGAAGCGGGTCGGCCCGAACGGCCACATGTTCCACGACGGCCGGGACTTCTGGTGGCACACCAGCGACGGTCTGCAATCGCAGGTCCATCTCGTCGACCTGGCGACGGGCGAGCTCGACGAGGACGACCTGCCGGACTTCTTCGACCCGTCACTGCTCGGCGAGGACGAGCGCTGGGACTTCGAGTCCTCGTCCCTGGCGCCGCTGCCGTACGGCGTCAAGGGGTCACCGCTGGGCAGCGACGGCACGCTCGTAGGGCTGCGGGTCGCCAAGGACACGGTGACCGGACAGGTCCGCTATCACCGCATCGACGGCGTCCACGGCGTGCTCGACGGGGCTGGGATCACCGCCATTTGGGGTCTGCTCGACGTACCGGGCGCCGGGAAACGGCTGCTGCTCAGCGGTGGTGTCGGCCGTTACCGCCCGGTGCTCGCCCGCGACGCCGAAACGGGTGAGCTCTACTGGCAGGCCGAGCTGAAGAACGACGGCTGGACGGACAACGAGCCCGACGCGGTGGCCGCCGGGACGCGGCTCATACCGCCGCCCGCCTTCTGGCACTTCCTCACGCCGCGCGACCCCGCCGGATCGCAGGCCCTGCGGCAGATCACCGAGGACACCGTGCGGCGGCTGCTGAAGGCCGCGGCCACCTCCGAGGAGGCGCTGCGGACCGCCGTCGGAAAGCTGCTGCCCGAGATCGGCCATCCGCTGCTCGTACGGGGCGTCGTCGGGTGCGTCCAGGCAGCCACCGAGATGATCTCCCACCGGGGTCGGATGCTGGCTCGGCTGAAGCGGCCCCGCCGGGCACGGATCAAGGTGTCGGAGGAGGACCTGGGCGGGGCACTGGAGGGGCTGGTCAGCCAGTACAGCAGCGGCAACGGCGGCACGGCGACGCAGATCGAGCTCACCTCGGCGTTCTTCGCCGGCACGATCGACGCAGAGACCTCGATGGAACGCTGGCAGGATAATGCGAGCGCATTCGACTGGACCGAGCTTCCCGGACGGATCGGGGGCCTCGGGGTCCGTGCGGTCAGCGCCGTCACCAGTGCCGCGCATCGCCGGGCGCTGGCTCGGCTGCTGCGGTTCTGGGCCCTGTCGCCGCTGGCCGAACCGGGCCTGCAGCGAGGTCTGCTGGACAGCGAGCAGCGGGCCGCGCTGTCCGACGACAACGGCGCACTGATGCCGCTGGACATCACCATGCTTCATGGCGACTGGGGCAGGTCCCATTCCCATGTCACCTGGAACATCGCGGCGTTCCTGCAACGGGGGACCGTGCCCCGCCCCGCGGGTGTCCTCGACGTCCAAGCGGTGCCCGAGGGCTGGGCCACGCCCGAGCGGCTGCACCGGCTGGTGGACGAACTGGAGCGAAGCGGACCGGCACCCTTCGACCCCGCCGCGGCCGCCCGGCTCGCCGAAGCCACCGACCTCGACCATGCCGCGGCGGCCCTGCTCATGGCGGGCCTGCCGCACATCACGGACAGCGGGCACAACTTCCTGCCGCCGGAGACGCGTAAGGCACTGGGCCTGAAGGTGACGGACGCCAAGACCGCCCGTGACAGGCTCCTTCGCATGCCGGAGGTCGCCCGTCTGGAGCTTTACGACGCCGCCATGCCCGACGACCCGGCCGAATTGTGGGACCAGGCCGCGATGGCGGAGCGGCTGGCGGCGGCGTGGATGGTGGTGAAGGCCCGGCCCTGAACCATCGGACAGGCCCCAGGAGCGGGTGAGGCACCACCGGCTGCAGCTGAGGCACGGCGTCAGGAGCCCCCGTCCTCGCCGCGACCATCACCGGCGACGAGGACGGCCGGGCTGTGCCTGTGGGCGGGACGGCTCAGTGCCGCCGCGAGAGATCGTCACCATACTGCCCATGGCCGGCCAGCTGCGGCGGGCCGCCGGCACGCGATGGCAGCAGCACGACGATGAGTACGGCGCCGAGCGCCACGCAGACCGCACCTGCGATGAGCCCGCCCGAGTAGCCCATGACGGCCAGCGCGGCTACCCCGACGGCACCCCCGACCTGCTGGACGGAGGTGAACAGGGCCGAGCCGAGACCGGCGTTCTCCTCGGTGGTGCCGTCGACCGCGGTCGCGGCCATGACGGGCAGGCTCAGCCCGTTGCCCACGCTCAGTATGAGCATGCCGGGCAGGACGTGGGCGGCGTAAGAGTCGCCCGTTCCCACGCCTGACAGCAGCAGCAAGCCGGCGATGTCGACCAGGAACGCCACCAGGAGCGCCCAGCGCGTCCCGATCCTGAGCGAGATGCGGGAGGACAGCCACATGCCCGCCAGGATGCCGGCGCCGTAGGGCAGGTAGGCGAGGCCGGCCAGGAGCGGGCTGTACCCCAGAGCGGTCTGCACCTGGATCATCAGCAGGAATGACATCGCGTACATCGCCATCGAGAACAGCAGGGTCGCGCCGTTGGCGGCCGCCCGCGTCCGCGAGGCCAGGAACGACCCAGGCACCAGCGGCGCCGCCGCCCGCGACTCGGCCACCAGGAACGCCACCGCCAAGGCGGCGGAGAGCACGACCGCGCCGATGGCGATCGGATCGCTCCAGCCGGTCTCTCCGGCCCGCAGCAGCCCGTACACCAGTGACACCGCGGCGCCGGTGACCAGGACCGCGCCGGGAACGTCGAGGCGGCGCCGGCCGGGGGCACGGGACTCGGGGACCAGGCGGGGGAGCAGCGCCAGGGCCACGGCGACGACGGGCAGGTTGATCAGGAAGATCCCGCGCCACGACACCAGGTCGGTCATCGCCCCGGACAGCACCAGGCCCGAGGTCGCGCCCAGGGCCGCGATGCCGCCCCAGATGCCCAGCGCCTTGGCCCGCTCCGCCGGCCCCGGATACAGCAAGGTGATCATCGACATCGCCGCAGGGCCGGCCATCGCAGAACCCGCGCCCTGCACGAACCGCCCGATCACGAGCTGCCAGGGCTCCTGCGCGAGCCCGCAGGCCAGGCTGGCCACCCCGAACAGCGCCACCCCGATGAGGAAGACGCGGCGGCGGCCCAGCAGATCCGCCATCCGGCCGCACAGCAGCAGCAGCCCGCCGAAGGCCAGGAAGTAGGCGTTGACGACCCAGGGCAACCCGGACGCGCTGAAGCCCAGCTCATCACGGATGCTGGGCAGGGCCACGTTCACGACGGTGTCATCGAGCACGAGCATGAACTGGACAAGACACAACACAATCATCGGCACCCGACGACGCTATGGTCCGCCCCATTTGGCCACAATCCGCGATGAGGCCAGACTGTGTCGCATGGAGGACATGGGCGCGATCATCGTCGGCCACTTCCCGCTGGCCTCGGGGGAGTGGATCCCTCCCCACAGCCACACCCACCACCAGCTCGCCTGGACCCGGCGCGGCGTGCTGAGCGTCGGCGTGGGCGAGGTGTACTGGATCCTGCCGCCCACCAGGGCACTGTGGCTGCCCGCGGGTGTCGCCCATGCGACCGGCGCGACCCGCGACGCGGTCCTGTGCAGCCTGTACCTGGCGCCGGAGCGCTGCCCGCTGGACTGGCCCGAGCCCACGGCGGTCGGCGTCGACGGCCTGCTGGCCGAGCTGATCGGGTACCTGGCCCGCACCGACCTGACCGACGACGCGCGGCTGCGCGCCGAGGCCGTGCTGCCCGACCTGCTGCGCCCGCTGCCGACCCGGCCCATCGACGTGCCGCAGCCCACCGACGAGCGGGTCCGGGTGGTGGCGGCCGCCCTGCTGGCGGACCCGGCCGACCCGCGCAGCCTGGAGGCTCACGCCCGTGCGGCGGGCGTGAGCAGGCGGACGTTGACGCGGCTGTTCGTGCGCGACACGGGCATGAGCTTCGACCACTGGCGCACGCAGGTACGGCTGCGCGCCGCCCTGCCGCTGCTGGCCGAGGGGCAGCCGGTGTCGCGGGTGGCGCACAGCGTGGGGTACGCCACGGCGAGCGCGTTCCTGGCGGCCTTCCGCCGCACGGTCGGCACCACGCCCCGGCGCTACCTGCTCAGCCGGTCGACGGCCTTGGCGGGCCAGCTCGCGGAGCCCGAGATTGTCGTGGGCGCCCGCTAGGGTCGCCGCGTTGGCTGACGCAGCGGAGGTGTAGTCGTGCGCCCGTTCTTCTTCCTGGCCCGCTGGAGCGCCGGCCGCGGGAGCTCGTGGGAGCGCCTGGTCAAGCTGGCCGCGCGGGGCGAGACCGGCAAGGTGGTCCGTCTGGTCGGCGAGCTGGACCCGGAGGGTCGCAAGGCGGTCGCGGAGCAGCTGCCGGGACACCTGGCCACGTTGCGGCCCGAGGGCGACTGGTCGAAATGGCAGGAGACGCTCAGGTCGATGCTGCTGGCGGGGGCCGCGTGCCTGGGTGGGGCGGCGGCCGTCACATCGTGGCTGTTCAGGCGCGAGTTCCGGTGGATGCAGGGCGACGACGAGCTCATCGTCGAGCTGCTGCGCGAGCGGCCCGCCGAGTGGCAGGCGGACGTGGCGCGCCGCATCGCCAGGCGGATGCGCCTGCCCGAGCTGCGTCATTGGGAGGTGGCCGCGGCGCTCATGCGGGAGACCGGCACCGAGCCGCCGGACGGCGACGCGTTCATGGTCGGCTGGTTACGGGCGCTCGACTCGAATCCGGCGGCCACGGACCCGCTGTTCGCCGCCTTCGCGCCGCGGATCTTCGAGATCGACGGCCTGGGCGAGGCCATCCCCGGCCAGGTGGGCACGATCGTCCGGCTCGTCGAGGACGGGTTACTGGAGCGCAAGGCGGTCATCGACGGTGTCGTCGGGCGGCTGCTGCGTGACGGGCCGTCCGCGCCCGCCGCGCTCGCGATCCTGCACGACCGGCTCGACCTCGACATCGACGAGGCGGCCGAGCGGGCCGGCGACTACACCAGGCTGCTGCCCGCCGGGCCGGTCCCGGTGGCCGATGTGGCGCTGGCGCAGCTGCGGCGGCTGGAAGAGGCGGGGCGGCTGGAGGAGGAGCTGTTCGCCGAGGCGCTGCAGGCGCTGGCGTTCAGGCCGGAGAAGAAGCTGCTGCGTGCGGCCGTCTCGTGGGCCGGTGACGCCGTGCTGCGCGAGGCCGGGCGGGTCGACGCCGTGCTGGCCGCGCTGTGCCTGATCTTCGCGCAGGACACGCTGGCGTTGCAGGAGCGGGCCGTGCGGCTGGCCGTCAAGCTGGCCCGGCAGGCCGGTGGGCCGGGTCGCGAGGCCGTGCGCCAGGCGGCGGCCGGGCTGCCCGCGGAGCTGCGGGAGAAGGTCTCGGCCGCGTACGGGGGCGGCATCGAGGCGGAGGAGGTCACCGTCGTCCCGCTTCCCGTGGTCGGGGACGGCCCGGCGATGCCGGCGCCCATCGCCTCGCCGGAGCAGCTCGTACGCGAGGCCGCCGCCCCTGAGCTGGACCCGTACACGTTCGAGCGGCTCCTGGCCGGGCTGGCCGAGTGGTCACGCCGGGCGCCCGGCGCGCTCCGTGAGGCGTTGCGTCCCTGGCGGGAGCCGGTCGATCCGGTCTTCTTCGGTGTTCACGGTGACCGGCTCTACGACGGTCCGGGTCAAGCCGTGCGCCGGGCACTTCTCGCGTTCGCCTCTCCCGAGGACAGCAGGTCCCTGTCGAAGGCCGCCGTCATGCAGGCGTTGCCGCTGCGTGCGTTCGACCGGCTCTACCTGCGCCGTGCCCACGAGCTGGCGCAGTCGTTCGAGGACGGCGACGGCTACCCGGTCGTGCTGGCCACGCCCACCGCGGGTGCCGGTCACATCGACCCCGAGGTGCTGCTCGATCGCCTTGAGACGCTGGAGGCCGCCGGCGTGCGGGCGTTGCCCGTCGATCTGGCGCAGGCCCTGCTGCGGCTGCCCCGCGACATCCCGGAGGTGTGCGCGCGGCGGGCGGAGGGGCTCGCCTCGGAGGCGGGCCGCACGTGCGCCGCCTGGATGCGTGGCGGCGGCCCTGCCGATCCGGAAGTGACGGTCCTCGTGGCGAAGCGTCGCCTGCCGCACGGGGAGCCGACGCCGGCCTTGAAGCCCGTGCTCGACGGGCCGGCCGACCCGCCCCAGGCGATCCGCGAGCTGTACAGGCTCGAGCCCGGCTACGCGCACACGCTCGAGTGGTGGCCGCTCGCCATGCCCTCGCACCGGGAGGTCGTGGCCGCGCACATGGTCTGGAGCCTGTGGGTGGGCATGGAGTCCGACCACATGCCCATCCGGACGCTGGTGAGCCTGGCGCATGCGGACGGCCCGATCGGTGAGGGCATGGTGCATGCGCTGGCCTGCGGCATGGGCTACGCGAACGCCACCAGCCGGGCGGCTGCCGCTGACGCGTTGCTGACGCTGGCGGCGCGCGGGCAGGTTCCGGTGGCGGCGCTGGGGGAGGCGCTCACCGAGCTGGTCACGCGGGGCGTTCTCAAGCTCAACCGGGTGGTGTCGGCGCTCGACGACGCCACGCAGGCGGGGGCGCACGAGACGGTGTGGGAGATGATCGTACGGCTGCTGCCGGGGCTGCTGCCGAAGGAGGGCGAACGACCGCGTGCGGGGGTGGCGGACCTGCTGGCGGCGGGGGCGCGGGCGGCCAGGATCGCGGGGGTGCGTGCCGAGCTGCCGGAGGTGGCGGCGGTGGCGGCCCGCAAGGGGTCGAGCAGGCTCGTCCAGGAGGCGCGGCGGTTACGGCACCTCGTGACCACCCCTTAGAGATCTACATCGTAAAGGCGCTCGGTTGATGATCAATCCTCAAATGGACAAAAACCACCTCATCGACAACGTCGAGAGCCTCTTGGCACCCGCTGCCGTGGTCGACTGGCGGCGGATGGAGCCCTGGACGGTGGCTCGGGCGGAGCTGAGCGGGCTGCGCGGTCCGGTGATCGTGAAGTGGGTGCGGCCGCATGCGGCAGGTTCGGCTCGTTCGGAGTCGTGGCGGTTGCGGACCGAGGTGGCCGCGTTGCGGTTCCTGGCGGATGATCTCGGTTTGCGGCTGGCTCCGCGAGTGGTGGCCGCGGATCTGGCGACGTGTGTGGTGGTGCTGGAGGATCTGGGCCCGCGGGTGGCCTTGGATGAGCTGTTGCGGACGGATGGCGCGGCGGCTCATGGGGATCGGCTGGTTTCGTTCGCCCGGGTGCGTGGTGAGCTGAATGCCGCGACCGCGGGTCGGGCGGAGGCTTATTACGGCCGGAGGTCGGCGTTGGGTGCGGTCGATCGGGTTGCGGATTGTGCGGGGAGGTTTGCCGGGTTTCGGGAGGAGGGGTTGCGGCAGGCGGCCGAACGGGGCGTGGCTCTGGGGGATGGGGCTGAGCGGGAGTTGGCGGCGGTGCTGGCGGAACTGGCGGACCCGGGGCCGTTTCTGGCGTTGAGCAATGGTGATCCGGAGGCGAACAACGTGCTGGTGCGGGCGTCGGGGGTGCCTGATGCGCGGTTGATCGATTTCGAGTTCGCGGGGTTCACGCATGCGCTGCACGATGCCGTGTGCTTGTACGTTCCGGGTCCTGGGTGGTTGTCGGTGGATGCCGGATTGGGGGAGGTCTATCGGGAGGCTCTGGCCCGGGGCGTGGCTGAGGCGCAGGACGATCGGCGGTTCGGTTTCGGGCTGGCGGCGGCGTGCTTTTCGTTCGTGCTGGTTCGGTTGCAGCGGTTGGCCGCGCTGGATGGGCGGGCGGCGGGTGATGACAGCCGGGTGCAGCTGGTGGCGACGGTGGAGGCGGCGGCGCGGGTGGCGGAGTCGTTCGGGGTGCTGCCGGGGTTGGCCGGGTGGGCGTGGCGGGTTGGTGCGTTGCTTCGGCGGCGGTGGCCGGATGCGGATGTGGAGCTGTCGGTGTTGCCGGCGTATGCGGCGCGCCGTCGGTGATGGGTTTCAGGTTTCTGGTGGCCGGCCGGTGGGGTGGATGAGCCCGGTGGCGTTGGCTGTGGGCGGGCAGTCCGGGCCGCGGCTCGTCACGGGGCGGCGGCTGCACGCCCGGCCCGGCCATAAATGGCTCGTCCCGGCCGTTGGACGACAGCTAGGGTGATCGCTGTGCAGGACGAGGTCTACCACTACAACGTCGAACGTTGGGAAGCCCTGGTCGAGGCGGACGCGTTGTTCACCCGTCCGATGCTCGACCTGGACCCGGAGAAGGCGCAGGCTTATCTGGGCCTGGAGCGGCTGGGCATCCCCGGCGACCTGGCGGGCCGGAAGGTGCTCTGCCTGGCGGGAGGAGGCGGGCAGCAGTCTGCGGCCTTCGCTCTGCTCGGAGCCGATGTGACGGTCCTCGACATCTCGTCCGGGCAGCTGGAACGGGACCGCGTGGCCGCTGAGCACTATGGCGTCGGCATCCGTACGATCCAAGGGGACATGCGGGACCTGTCGGCCCTCGACGACTCCTCGTTCGACCTGGTCTGGCATCCGTACTCGCTGACGTTCGTCCCGGACTGCCGGATCGTTTTCCGCGAGGTCGCGAGAGTCGTCCAAGGAGGCGGCCGCTACTACCTGATGTGCGCCAACCCGTTCTTCTCCGGGCTCACTCACGAGTCGTGGAATGGGGAGGGCTACACGCTGAAGCAGCCCTATACGGACGAGGTCGCGGCCAGTTATCCCGACCAGGACTGGGTCTACGACCGGACGGCCGGCCGCCGCATCCACGAACCCAGGGAGTACAGGCAGACGCTGAGCCGGATAGTCAACAGCCTGATCCGGGAAGGCTTCATGCTGACGTTTCTGTCCGAGGTCCGAGGCGACTACCCCGGTGCGGAACCGGGCAGCTGGGCGCACTTCACGGGGGTGGCCCCGCCGTGGCTGGAATTCGTCTGGCAGTACGGGCCCGACGCTCTCGGAAGGTGAGGGCGTCCGGGGGCATCCGCGCGCTGCGGCTCGCGGATGACCAGGACCACGCAGTGAGTGGTTTCATCCCGCTTCCTGGAGTTGACGGACGTGGGTCGCTTTAGTGCGGGCCGTAGCCGTTGACGGATGCCTCATGATGTCCTGGTGCCTTCGCCGTGAAGATCGGGGATCGTCCCTCGCCGGTCCGGATCGGGTCGCGTACGGGATGGTGCGGGTGTGGTCTGCAGGTAGGCCAGGACCGCCATGACGCGCCGGTTGTGGTCGTCGGACGGAGGGAGGCCGAGCTTGGCGAAGATGTTGGTCGTGTGCTTGCCGACCGCCTTGTCGGTGATCTGAAAACGGGCGGCGATGGCCAGGTTGGACATTCCCTCTGCCATGAGCTCGAGCACCTCGCGCTCGCGGGGCGTGAGTGCGGCCAGCGGTTCGTCCCGGCTGCGGCGGGTCAGCAACTGGGAGACCACCTCCGGGTCCATGGCGGTGCCGCCCCCGGCGACCTGGCGTACCGCGTCGACGAACCTGTCGACGTCGCCCACCCGGTCCTTCAGCAGGTATCCCACTCCGCCGGAGCGGTCGGACAGCAGTTCCCTGGCGTACAGCTGCTCCACGTACTGCGACAGGATCAGCACCGGCAGCCCGGGAATGCGGCTGCGCGCCTCCAGCGCGGCGCGCAGTCCTTCGTCGGTGAAGCCGGGCGGTAGCCGCACGTCGATCACGGCCACGTCCGGACGATGCCGGACCAGCGCCGCCAGCAGCATGGGGCCGTTGTCGACCGCCTCCACCACGGTGAAGTCGTGCGCCGACAGCAGGCGTACCAGTCCGTCCCTCAGGAGTGCGAGATCCTCGGCGATGACGACGCGCACGGCAGCTCCATGGTCAGTTCGGTGGGGCCGCCGGGCGGGCTGCTCACGATGAGCGAGCCGTCGAAGGCGGACAGGCGGTTTTCGATGCCACGCACGCCGGTGCCCTCGGCTCGGCGAACTCCGCCGCGCCCGTCGTCGCCGATGGTGAGGCTCAGCACGCCGGCCGTGTGCCGCAGGCGCACCCAGGCGCGCGAGGCGCCGCTGTGCTTGGTCACGTTGGTCAGCGCCTCGGCGGCGGCGAAGTACACGGCGGACTCGACGGGTGGCTGCAGGCGGCCGGGCAGGTCGATGTCGACCTCGACCGGCATCGGGCAGAGCAGCGCGGACGCCTCGATGGCGCCGGCCAGGCCGCGGTCGGCCAGCACCGGCGGGTGGATGCCGCGCACCAGGTCACGCAGATCCGTCAGGGCCTGGCCGGCGACCTCGCGCGCATCGTCGATCATCTGCTGCATCTCGTCGGGGTCTCGGCAGCTGCGGGCCAGCCCCAGGTGCATGCGGATGGCGATCAGCTTGGCCTGGGCGCCGTCGTGCAGGTCGCGTTCGATGCGGCGCAGCTCGGCGGCGCGCGCGTCGACGACGGCGGCCCGTGAGGCGGTCAGTTCCCGGATCCGGGCGTCCGGTGTGGGGCGCGGGTCCAGCAGCAGCCGGGCCAGTCGCGCCTGGCCGGTGCGGAACAGGGAGACGGACATGAGGGCGACCACCGTGATGGCCACGACGGACACGCTGAGGGAGAAGGTGTTCAGCCTGCTCTGCTCTGCCGGGTCCAGCTCGAAGAAGACGTAGTCGAGAGAGGCCAGCATCGCCCACACCGCCGCCAAGGGGGCCGGGCCTGTGACAGCGTGCACGGCAAGCCAGGCCAGTACGCGCCGTGTGCGCGGGTCGCGCAGCGCCGGTGCCGGGTCGTCCCCGCGCCCGGGGCTGGTTTCCGGCTGGTACGCAGGGACGCTGTCCGTCGCGCGGTCCCGGCGGAGAACCCGGCTCGCCCAGCGGCGCTGGAACCCGGCCAGGTGGTGGGCGAGCACGAGCGTGCGGGTGAGCGGTGCGGCCCGGAGACCGGCCATCGGCACGAGCGCGGCGCTTGCCGGCAGCAGCAGGGCGAGCAGCGCGAGCGCGGCCAGGCCGGTGACGGTGTTCAGCGCGAGCGCGGCCAGGCCGGTCACGGCGTTGAACGTGTGCGTCGCCAGGCCGGTCAATCCCTTCAGCGCGTGCTGCGCCAGGCCTGGGATGGCCTTTCGCGCCGGTCCGCCGCGCTTGGGTGGTATCGGGATCACAAGTGCAGTCTGCCCTGCCGGTGCGGAGAAGGCGGTGGGGCCAGCCCTACCCCCGAGGTGGCGATTTTCCACCCCGATCGGTGGGCGGACGCCCATGGAGGCCGGGCGCCCGGGCCGCGAGGCTGGGCACGCCGCCCGGCTCGATCCGGTCGAGGCCGAGCCGGGCGGACCCAACAGAGCGAACGAGGGGGAGTCGTGATCGAAGTGAGGGGGCTGACGATGCGGTACGGCCGCACCGTCGCCGTGGACGACCTGACCTTCACGGTGAAACCGGGCCTGGTGACCGGATTCCTGGGGCCGAACGGCGCCGGCAAGTCCACGACCATGCGGGCCGTACTCGGGCTGGAGATCCCCGCCGCGGGCGAGGCGCTGGTGGACGGGCACGCCTATGCGTCGCTACGCCGGCCCATGCGCACGATGGGGGCGCTGCTTGACGCCGGGGCGGTGCACGGTGGCCGCACGGCCCGCGCTCATCTCGGCTGCCTGGCGCGCAGCAACGGCATCGATTCCCGGCGGGTGGCCGCGGTGCTCGACCAGGTCGGTCTGGCCGAGGTCGCGGACCGGCGGATCGGCGGGTTCTCCCTGGGAATGAAGCAGCGGCTGGGCATCGCGGCGGCGTTGCTCGGCGACCCGGCGGTGCTGATGTTCGACGAGCCGCTGAACGGGCTGGATCCGGAGGGCATCCGATGGATCCGTGACCTGCTGCGGTCGCTCGCGGGCGAGGGCCGTACAGTCCTGCTGTCCAGCCATCTGATGAATGAGCTCGCGCTCACCGCCGAGCACGTGGTCGTCATCGGACGTGGCCGGTTGATCGCCGACACGCCGACCGGTGCGCTCGCCGCACAATTCCAGCGCGACGTGCTGGTGCGCTCGGCGGATCCGGAGCGGCTGGCGGAGATCCTGCGCGCGCACGGCGTGAGCGTGGCCCCCGAGGACGCGTCCGACACCGGCATGCACGGGACCGGCATGCACGGGACCGGTGGACTGTTCGTGCGGGGCATGGACGCGGCCGAGATCGGTGAGCTGGCACTGCGTGCGGGGATCGCGCTGCGGGAGCTGACGCCGCGCAGTGCCTCGCTGGAGGAGGCGTTCATGGAGCTCACCGAGGACAGCGTCGAGTACGGCGCCGGCCCCGCCGCCCGTTCCGCCGCCGTCTCGGAGGTGGCCCGATGATGCTGGACGTGGTCGCCTCCGAGTGGCACAAGCTCCGCTCGCTCCGGTCGAACGCCTACCTGCTGGCCGTCTCCCTCCTCGCCGTGCTGGCCTGCGCCGGGGTGGCGTACCTGATAGGCCGGGGATTCGACCACCAGACGGCCGAGGAGCGGCTGCGCTACAGCAGCAACGGGGCAGGGCTGGGCACCGGGCTGCCGGTCGCCTACTTCGTGTTCGGCACCCTGGGCGCGCTCATGATCACCTCCGAGCATGCCACCGGCATGATCCGCACGAGCTTGGCGGCGGTGCCGCGGCGGCAGCTGTTCCTGTTCGCCAAGATCCCCAGTCTGGTCGCCGTCACCCTGGTCGCCGGCCAGGTCCTGGCGTTCGGCATGCACCTGGCCGCCCAGGCGGTCCTCGGTGACCGCGCAGATCAGCTGCTGCTCGATGGGCGGACCCTGGGCACCCCGCTCTCCGAGCCTGGGGTGCTCGCCACGGTGGTCGTCGCCGGGCTGTCCATGGCGGCCGCGGCGCTGATCGGGCTGGGCGTGGGCGCGGCGATCCGCTCCACTCCCGGGAGCCTGGTCGTGCTCGTCATGATCTTCCTGGTTCTCCCGGTCGTCGCCCAGGCCCTGCCGTCGCCGCTGCGAGCGCAGGCCGGCTCGTACATGATCGAGAACTTGCCGGCCCAGATCGCCGGGGCGGGCGGCGGCCTGCTGTCCCCGCCCGCGGCGGCCGCGCTTCTCGTCGCCTACATCGCCGCCGCGCTGACGGCCGGGGCGACGATGATCGCGCTGAGGGGGCGCGTCAAGGTGCTGGCCGTCGGTGCGGCCGCCACGCTCATGGCCGCAGTGATGGCGGTGCCCGCCGCGGGCGACTCCGCGGATCCCGGCCCGTCCTCCCTGGCATGGCGGCCCTGTGCCGACAAGGACGCCCCTGAGGACATGCGCTGCGCCTCCGTCGAGGTGTCCCTCGACTGGAAGAAGCCCGCAGGGCGGAAGATCACCATCCCTGTCGCCGTGCTGCCCGCCTCCGGCGCGGAACGCCGGATCGGCACGGTCTTCTCCATCCCCGGCGGCCCCGGTGCGTCGGGCATCGACGACCTGAAGCAGTTCCACGGCAGGTTCGCGAAACTGCGCGACCGGTTCGACGTGATCAGTTTCGCCCCGCGCAACACCGTCAAGCCCGGCGGTGTGCTGCCGTACGAGTGCCTCGCCACCGGCCCGTGGATCACCTTGCCGGACGACCGCGCCGAGTACGCCGCGCTCGCGCGGGCGAATCGCGAACACGCGCAGCGGTGCCGGTCGGCCGACCCGGAGTTCTTCGATCACATGGACTCGGCCTCCGTCGCCCGCGACATCGAGGCCGTCCGCGCCGCCCTGGGCGAGCAGCAGCTGAGCTTTCTGGCCAACTCCTACGGCGGACATCCCGCGGTGGCCTACGCCCGCCTGTTCCCCTCCCGCATCCGCGCCATGGTCATGGACGGCACCGCCGGCCACGTGGAGGAGGCGGCGGCCGAAGAGTCCCGTATGTATCCGAGGGCCGAGCGGCAGATGGAGCGGTTCGCCGCCTGGTGCCGCTCCGCCACGGCTTGCGCCCTGCACGGGCAGGACGCCGGCGAGGTGTGGCGCCGGCTGGTGACCGCCGCGGACCGATCACCCGTTCCGGTGCGGAACGACCCGACCGGGGCCGCATACACCGGATTCGACCTCAAGGTCGCCGCCGCCCCCAGCTTCACCTCGCCCGGCCAGGAACCCGACGTCCCGCGCTGGGCCCAGCTCGCCGACGCGATCAAGAAGGCCGCGGCCGGCGACGCCTCCGGGTTCGCCGACTACGTCAGACAGGCCTCGGGCAGCCCCAAGGTGCCCTCGATCGCCGGGCAGAACATGACCACCTGCCTCGACGGCAAGGGGTACGAGAGCTACGCGGCCTATCGCAAGGCGCTAAGCAGAGCGGAAGAGCTGTCGCCGAACTTCGCGGGGCAGCGGTCGTGGTGGTCGCTGGGCTGCGCCGGCTGGCCCGCACCCGTCACCAACCCGCCGGCGCCGCTGCCTGCCAGCGGCCTGGTGCCCTTCCTCGGGGTCGGCAGCTGGACCGACCACGACGAGGTCGCCGGCATCGTTCGCCAGGTGCCGGGCTCGTCGAGCGTCCGGTACGAGGGGCACGGTCACATGCTCTACATCTACGGCACGGGCGGCTGCGTCACCGCCCACGTCAACCGCTACCTGACCAGCCTGAGGCTCCCGCCACCGGGTACCACCTGCCAGGCCACGAGGTGACGACCGGTCGCGTGGTAGCCGAGAGAGCGGGTGGGTTCTTCCCCCATTTGAGGCTTTCCGCTTGCCGTCCTCCGGCAGGAGACGAAAAGTCTCCGGGACTCGTTCAACGACAGCCTTGATGTCATGAGTGTTTGTGACAACGAGCAGCTCGGCGCGGAGCCTGCTGTCGAGACCTGGGGCTTGCGGCTGTGCCACCGTCCGATCGGGCTGGCGGGGGGCTTCAGAGCCGTGGTGGGTGGGTCCGGTCCCGCAAGGCGCGCCGTGCCCTGCGAGTGGATGGGTTCGACGGCGTGACCGCCGCCTCGCCCTCGTGGCGTGAACTGCTGGGCCCGGAGCATGCCGGCGCGGCGATCGTGCTGGCCGCAGGGGTGCTGGCCGGTGCGGTCAACATCTATCTGGCGTCGAGCCTGCTGCCGACCGCGGTGGCCGACATCGGCGGCGCCGGCTTCTACGCGTGGAACATGACGATCTATCTCGTCGCGATGGTGATCGCGACGATGCTGGTCAGCGGCCTCCTGGCCCGTTGCGGGAACGTCGGCGCCTACCTGCTCGGCTTCACCGTGTTCCTGGTGGGCTCGCTGGCGTGCGCGGTGAGCCCGGCGATGCCGGTGCTGCTGGCCGGCCGCGCCGTTCAGGGGTTGGGAGCAGGGCTGCTGTCCGGGCTGGGCTTCGCCGCCGTCCGATCAGCCCTGCCGCGGCGGTTGTGGACGCGCGGCAACGCGCTGATGTCGGCGATGTACGGCGTCGGCAACTTCGTCGGCCCTGCGATCGGTGGGCTGTTCGCCCAGTTCGGCGGGTGGCGGCTGGCGTTCGTGACGATGGCGGTGATCGCGGCGGTGTGCGGCTTGCTCGTGCCCCGGGTGCTGCCGGGCGGCGAGCGCGGCGGAGCTCGGGCGCCGGTGCCGGTCGTGTCGTTGCTGCTGGGCACGGCGGCCACCGCTGCGGTGAGCGTGGCGGGGGTGCTGTCCGGCGCCGCGGCCATGGCGGCCGGCATCGCGGGGGGCCTGCTGCTGGTGGCCGGCTTCGTCGCTTATGAGCGGCGCAGTGAGCTGCGGGTCTTCCCGCGCACCACCTACCTGCCGGGTTCGCCGGGCGGGCTTCGGGTTCTGGGGTGGGACACGTCCGGGAGCGTAGACCGTTCGAGACGAGACGGTCCGTCTTGACAATCGCGGCAACGTGCTTGCAGAATCCATTGAAGCGAGACGGACCGTCTCGTCTCAACGGGAGCGAGGAGACCGTATGACGGCTGCCCGAGTGTGGTTCAGCACCGGTGCGTCGAGGGGTCCGGGCAGGGCCTTCGCCGGTGCGGCGCCGGCGACGGAGATGGCGCCGTCCGGGGGCGAGGTGACGATCGTGCAGCCGGACCTGTGCGCGCGGGGCACGAGATGCCACGCGAACGCCGAGCCGTGGCGTCCAGGATTTGTCCGCGCCGAACAGAGGAGGTAGGCCCTTATGCGTACTGCGGCCCAACTGGCACTTACCGAGATCACCAAGCGTTACGGCACCCGTGTCGTCCTGGACCGGGTGTCGCTCACCGTCAAGCCCGGCGAGCGGATCGGGGTGATCGGCGACAACGGGTCGGGCAAGTCCACGCTGCTCAGGCTCATGGCGGGCGTCGAGCGGCCGGACAACGGCGAGCTCGTGGTCGTCGCGCCCGGCGGCGTCGGATACCTGCCGCAGTCGCTCGCGCTGCCGCCGCACGCGACGGTGGCCGACGCCGTCGACCTGGCGCTGGCCGACCTGCGAGAGCTCGAAGCCCGGATGCGGGCGGCTGAACGGTCGTTCGGCGAGGCGGGCATGGACGCCGGCGGGGGAGTGGAGGCTTGCGCGGGGCTGGATGTCTACGCGCAGCTGGTGGCGGAGTTCGAGGCGCGGGGCGGCTACGAGGCGGACGCTTGTGTGGAGGTCGCACTGCACGGGCTCGGGCTGCCCGGGCTGGAGCGGAGCCGCCCGCTGGGCACGTTGTCCGGTGGCGAACGCTCCAGGCTCGCCCTGGCCGCCACGCTGGCGTCGGCTCCCGAACTGCTGCTGCTCGACGAGCCGACCAACGACCTGGACGACAAGGCGGTGGCCTGGCTCGAACAGCGCCTGCGCGCCCACCGGGGCACGGTCGTGGCGATCACGCACGACCGGGTGTTCCTGGAGCGGGTGACCACCGCCATCGTGGAGGTCTGCGACGGGCAGGTGCGCCGCTACGGCGACGGGTACGCCGGATACCTCGCGGCCAAGGCCGCCGAACGCGCCGCACAGGCGCGGGCCCACGAGGATTGGAAGGCGGAGCTGGACCGGCATGCCACGCTGGTGGCGGCCAACGCGGGGCGGCTGGCCGGCATTCCGCGCAAGGTGGCCAAGGCGGGCATGGGCACCGGGGCCTGGCGGGCGCGCTCGCGTACGCACGGGGCCGCGGGGCGCATCCGGCAGTCCCAGCAGCGGCTGCGGTGGCTCACCGACCACCCGGCGCCGCCGCCGCCCGAACCGCTACGTTTCACCGCCGCCCTCGCCACCGCGGGCGCCGGCACCGGGGCCGAGGTGGCCGCGCTCGACGCCGTGGTGGTGGCGGGGCGGCTCCGCCTTGACTCCCTCTCCGTCTACGCCGGCGAGCGGCTGCTCGTCACCGGCCCGAACGGAGCGGGCAAGACCACGCTCATGCGGATGCTCGCCGGGGAACTGCTGCCGGACGCGGGCGAGGTACGGCGGGCCGGCCGGGTCGGGTTCTTCCGGCAGGGCGAGCCGGACGCCGGCGACATGCTGCTGGCCGGCCGGGCAGAGCTCCTTCGGGAGGGCGGGCCGGCTGCGGCGGCGGATCTGACCGTGCTGCGGGCCTACGCGCACGGGCGTCCAGGGAGCCTGGACGAGCACGCGGACGCGCTGCTCGCGCTGGGGCTGTTCCGGCCGTCCGACCTGGGGCTGCGCCTGAGGGAGCTCTCCTATGGGCAGCGGCGCCGGATCGAGCTGGCGCGGCTGGTGAGCGAACCCGTGGACCTGCTCCTGCTCGACGAGCCGACCAACCACCTGTCGCCGATGCTCGTGGAGCAACTGGAGGAGGCGCTGGCCTCGTACGGGGGCGCGCTGGTGATCGTGACGCACGATCGGCGCCTGCGAGCCGCGTTCACCGGCTCCCGCCTGGAACTGGACGCAGGCGTGGCGACATAGCCGGTCGGGCGAACGGGAGGATGGGACTTCCCTTGAGGTGGTGCACGACGTCCCAGGCGGTGTGGAGCAGCCAGCCGATGCCGAGCCCGCACCGCCGACCAGCACGGCGTTGACCTGGCGTCGATGCGGCTCGGGGATCAGGGACAGGAGGGAGACGCAGATCAGCCCGATGACGATGTTCCCGACGGGCCGCTGCAGCTGCGTGGCGCACCCATGCGTCACACTCATGAGCGCGCCATCCGCGACACCGACATGGCCGCTCGCCTGTGGCAGCCGCCCGAACGCCTTACCGGCGTCACCCATGAGCTGTGCGCCGCCACAGGTCCGCGCCTGCCCCGCGTACGACGGACGTGGTTGTGACCACGCCTGGACGTTCGACGCGCGGCGAAAGCCCGATCAGTCGATGGTCGCCGTCATGAGGTCGCGGCCCACGGTGAGAGGGCCCTCGTAGCCGCCCAGGCGTACGTCGTTCGCGAAGTCCCGCTCGCCTGCCTCATCGTCCGGGGCTGGGATCAGGTGGGTGAGCATCAGGTGCTTGACGTCAGCGCGCTTGGCCAGACCGCCCAGCGCAACCGTGTCGGCGTGATAGGAGAAGATCTTCTCGAATGGGGTGCCGGCGACGGCGGCGTGCAGCGCGGTGGTCCGGCACGCCTCGTGGACCAGCACGTCCGCGTTCCGGCTGAGCTCTTCCACCTCGTCGCACACGCGTGTGTCACCCGAGATCACCACCGTGCCGTCGGGCGTGCGGACGCGGTAGGCCACCGCGTCGGGCACCGGTTCGTGGTGAACGGCGACCGCCTCCACGGTGACCCCGTCTCGGCTCCAGATCTCCCGGGGCCGGGACCCGCAGGCGAACCTGTGCAGCCGGGGCTCGGGCGGGGCCTCCTGCACGTGTTCCATGCGCAGCGCGATGTCGCTCGCGTACGGGTCCAGCATCCGCTCGGCGAACCCGGCGGCCACACCCTCGGGGAGGTGGAGTTCGAGCGGGCCCGTCTTCCACACGTGGTCCTGGATCCAGCGCCCCATCACCACGTCCGGCAGCCCGATCACGTGGTCGCTGTGCACGTGGGTGACGAACACCGCGGTCAGCTCGTGCAGGCCGACGCCCGCCTCGGTCAGGCGGAGCACGGTGCCGCGGCCGGCGTCGAACTGCAGGGCGGTCGCGCCGTGGCGGATCAGGACGCCCGCGCCCGCGCGGCCGGGCGCGGGGATCGGCACGCCGGTGCCGGTCAGGGTGACGGTGGTGGTCAAGAGTGGACTCCTTCGCAGGGGCAGGGACGGTTGGTCATGCGCCGGTAGACGACCCACATCAGGACCGCCAGCAGCACGTGGACCGGCACCTCGACCAGGAGCTTGAAAGCCCCCATGGCCAGGGCCCGGTCGGCGAGGTAGAGCCGCGCCTGGTTGGCGACGAGGGCGCCTTCGGCCACGACCCAGAGCAGGTTCGCGACGCTGTAGGCGCGCAGCCGGGACGGGCAGCGCCTCCAGGCGAGACCCTTGCCGGTGAGCACGCCGGCGGCCAGGCCGACCGGCGGCCATCGCAGCAGCAACATGATGGGGGTCGCCGCGACGACTGCGGCGCGCAGCAGCAGCACGGGCAGGAAGAAGTTCGTGGCCTCGCCCGACAGGACGGTGACGGCGGCGGCTCCGGCGGTCAGCGATAACCCGCCCACCGCCGGCCAGACGCTGCGGGCCTGGCGGAGACGGTGGACCGCCACCAGCGCGGCCACGCACAGACCGGCCGCCAGCGCCGGCGGCAGCCGGCTCGTCGTCGCGTAGAGCAGCGTGAACCCCAGCACGGGGGCCGCGGTTTCGGCGACGTGCAGCCCGACGCGGCGCAGGGCGGCGAGGTCACTCATGGGCGCCCCGCACGGTGTGGGTGAAGGTGTGGCGACGCAGCTCCGCCACCAGGGCGCCGACGTCGCCGGTCACGGTGATCTCGGCGTGCGGGACGCCGTCGCGGGTGCTCGTCTCGACCGTGCCCGCGATCCCGGCCCGGTCGAGCAGCGCGAGCACCACCCGTCGGACAGCGTCCTCACGCAGGCGGGGTTTGAAGATCTTGCCGACGGCGGTGAGCGGGAGCGACTCGACGACGTACACGGCCTTCGGCACGGCGTGGGCGTCCGGCCGCCCGACGGCGGCGGCGGCCGTGACGCCGGGATGGGTGAGGAGCGCCTCCTCCACCGGTACCGGGCCGATGTTGTGCCCGCCCCTGATGATGCGGTCCTTGGCCCGCCCGGCGAGGTAGACGTAGCCGTCGGCGTCCACGTGGGGCAGGGCCTCCACGGCGGCCAGGTCCTCGAGTTCGAGGACCAGGGGTCTGTCGATCATGCGGTGGCGTTCCTCTCGAGTGCGGTACGGGACGGCGGCAGCAGCGGGAGCCAGGCGGCGGTATCTCTGGCTATCGCGGCGGTGCCCTTGGCGAGCGGCGCGGCGGCCAGCACCACCCTGTCGGGGCGCAGCAGCACGGCCACGGCCCTCGCGTCGAGCAGCCAGCGGGCCAGGGTTCCGTCGTCGATCGGGGCCGCGCGCAGGTCGAAGACGCGGGCGCGCAGGCGGCGCGCCAGAGCGGCCAGCAGCGGGTCGAGCGGGACGAGGGTCAGGACGGCGAATGAGTCGCCGAGCACGTCGTCCAGGCGCTGCCGCCGGCCGTTCACCGTCACCCAGGGTTGCGGGGGCAGGGTCCCGGCCAGATCGCCCCACGGACGCCGGGGTCGTACGAGCGTGCCGCGGCGCAGCCGGGGCGACCTGCTGTGCGCGGCGGCGGGCAGGCGCTCGGCCTGGGCGAGCAGCAGGCGGCCCGTCTTCGGCGGGCCCGTCATGAGGCGGCCGACGGCGATCGCCAATCGGATCATGTGGGTGACGTGCGGCGCGCGCTCGGTCTGGTAGGTGTCCAGCAGGCGTTCGTGGCCTCCTTCCGAGAGCACGAGCGCCAGCTTCCACGCCAGGTTGGCCGCGTCCCGCAGCCCGGCCCCCATGCCCTGGCCGATGAACGGCGGCGTCAAGTGCGCGGCGTCGCCGAGCAGGAACACCCGTCCCCGCCGCCATCGGTCGGCCACCTGGGCGCGGAAGGTGTAGACGGCCTGCCGCAGCACGTGCAGCTCCTCCTCGGGCACCCCTCGCGTCCAGGGCGAGAGCAGCCGCGTCAGCGCCTCGCGGCCGACGACCTCGCCCGGACCGACCCGGAACTCCCACCGGTAGCGTTCGGGACCGATCCGCATGAAGGTGGCCGGGCGGTCGGGATCGCATACCTGGTGGACGCCGTCCCACACGTCGAGCGGCTTCGCGCAGCGCACGTCCACCACGAGCCAGCGCTCGGCGGAGCTCAGGTCCCGCATCCGTGCGCCCACGTGGCGCCGGGTGAGGCTGTTGGCGCCGTCGCAGCCGAGCAGCGCGTGGGCTCGCACCTCCTCCTGCCGCCCGCTCGTCACGTCGCGCAGCCGGACCCGCACGGGGCCGTGCCCGTCCTGTTCGATGCCCACCACTTCGGTGCCGGGCCGCAGCTCGGCCTCCGGATGCCGGGCGAGGTTGGCACGGAGCAGCGCTTCGAGCTCCGGCTGGTCGAACATGTTGGCCTGCGGCCAGCCGGAGTGTCCCGCGCCGGCGTCGCGGCGGAACTCGGCCATCGTGCGCAGCTCTCCATCCAGCAGCCGCATGCCGGGCGCCGGGCGGCTGATCAGGGCGAACTCCTCCGCGACGCCGGCCGCCTGCAGGATGCGCATCACCTCGTCGTCCAGGTGGACCGCGCGGGGTAGCGGGTAGACGCCGGGGTGCGGGTCCACGACCAGGCTGCGTACGCCGTGCCTGGCCAGCAGGGTGGCCGCCGTCACTCCGGTCGGGCCCGCGCCCGCCACGAGCACGGGGATCATGCGTACTCCACCCGCGTACGTTGCCGGCCAAGGTCGATGGCGCGGTCGCCGGTCGCGATGCGCGCCGTCACGACGTCGCCGTGCCGCAGGTAGGCCGGGACCCTCGCCTGCCGCTCGAAGAAGATCTTCCACTTCAGCGGTGGCGGCAGCAGGGAGCCGAGCAGCTCCACCGGCTTCGGCGGGGCCTTCAGCGCGGTCCCGCCAGGAGTGCCGGTCAGCAGCACGTCGCCAGGAGCCATTTCCTGGAAGCGGGCCAGCGCCGTCAGTGCCGCCGCCGGGCCGGCGATCATATCGGCCACCGTGCGGTCCTGCCGCAACACCTGGTTGACCGACAGCTGCAGCCGCAGGTCCACCAGCCGCGCGAACTCCTCCGGCGTCAGCAGCACCAGCCGCGGTCCCAGCGGCGTGAACGTCGGATAGGACTTGCTCTCGTAGAACTGCGTCTTCGACAGCTGCACGTCCCTGGCCGACACGTCGTCGGCCACCACCAGCCCGGCCACGTAGGCGGGCAGGTCGGCGTGGGACACGGTCACGCCGAGCGGCAGGGGCGCACCCATGACCAGGCCGAGCTCGATCTCGTAGTCCAGCAGCCGTACGTGCGGCGGCTTCACGATCGCGTCGTACGGCCCGCACACCGATCCGGACGCCTTACGGAAGAACGTGATCGGCACCTTGTCCGGGTCGAAGCCCGAATCGCTGGCGTGGGACCGGTAGTTCACCATCTGGCACACCACCCGGCACGGCGTGGTCACCGGCGACAGCAGCTCCAGCTCCTCCACCGGCACCCCTTCCGAAGCCGCGTTCTTCACCGCCTCCCGGTCGGCCAGCAGTTCGGCCGTGGTCTGTGCGGCCGTGTCCACGGGGTGGGCCAGCCCGTCGCGCTCGACCCACCAGCGGCCGTCGGTTCGCAGTACGTTGACGCTCACGCTCTCATCGCCTTCATCAGTCCCAGCAGGCGCGGGACGTCGATCTCGTTGTCCTCGCGCAACGCCGTCACGACGCTGCGCAGCAGGGCGGGGGACGGGTTGGTGCCGAGGAAGTCTCGGGTGACCGGCGGGCCCCACTGCGCCAGGCCCGAGGCCGACATGGGCGCCCAGCCCGGCTCCACCGTGCAGTCGAACAGGTCCCCGTCCGCGAAGTGCTCCACCATCAGCCGGTCGGGATCGCGCCAGTAGTCGAAGATCTGGCTGCCCTGGATGTGCCGGCCGATCCCCCACACGCGCCGGTAGCCCCGCGCCGCCAGGTACTCGCCGCCCGCCGCCACCGCGTCCATGTCGGCCACCTGGTACGCCGAATGGACATAGCCCACCCCGGGCCCCAGATGCATGGCCAGCGTGTGGTGGTCGGCCGGCTCCCCGCCCCTGTCGCACCTGATGAACGCCATGGTCGGGCCCCGGTCGCGCTGGCCGTCCAGGAACAGGAAGTCGCTGACGATCATGCCGAGCGTGTCCAGGTACCAATCGAGCGCCCGCTCGAACCACCGCGTTTCCAGCACCACATGCCCGAGCCGTCGCACCCGGGCCGGTTCGGGCGCGGGCCGCTGCACGGCGTTGATCCTCGCCGGGTACGGGCCGGTGTTCATCGTCAGGACCGGCTGCTCGGGAAGGGCAGGCAGCTCGGCCGTCCCGTACACCACCCGTACCGGGATGCCGCTCGGGTCGCGCAGGTCCACCACCCGGACGCCGCCTCCGCCGTCGAACTCGTCGGCCAGCACGCGCACCTCCGCGCCGGTCGCGCGGGCCAGCCGCGTCAGGTCCTCGGCCGCGGCCGCCTGGAACGCCGGTCCCACGAAGCGTGATCGCGGGCCTCGCCTGATGACCACGCACTGCCGGCCGGGCAGGGTGCCGCGCAGGTAGAGGGCGTCCGGTGTACGGGCCGCCACGGCGAAACCGAAGTCCCGGGCGAACGACTCGGCCCTGTGCAGGTTCGTCTTCTCGAACTCAAGCCAGGCCAGATCCCTGACCTTGATCACCGGGTCGCGCGACCTGCCGGGGTGCTCGCCCCGCAGCGGCCCGCGTTCGCTGTGCAGATTCGCGTGCGCACTCTCCATCACCACCTCCTGATCTGATTGTCACTACTGATGAAATCATCAGAAATGAGGGGAGGCTCTGTCAAGCGCTATGATGTGCGACGTGATGGCGGAAGCCCCGAAACCCACGTCCCGGCTGGAGCGCCGCAAGACCCGCACCCGTCAGGCGCTCATCGACGCCGCCCGCACCTTCCTGGCCAGGCAGGGCATGGCCGAGGTCAGCATTCAGGAGCTCACCGAGGCGGCCGACGTGGGGTTCGGCTCGTTCTACAACCATTTCGGCAGCAAGGACGAGTTGTTCCACGCCGCCATCGCCGATGTGCTCGAAGAACACGGGCAACTGCTCGACGAGCTCACCGCCGACATCGAGGACCCGGCCGAGGTCTTCGCCGCCTCCGTCCGGCTCACCGGACGGCTGGTCGACACCCATCCCCAGATCGCCCGCGTCCTCACCCGCACCGGGCTGCCGTACCTCGACTCCGACAAGGGCCTGGCGCCCCGCGCGCTGCGCGACATCCGCCGCGCCATGGACGCCGGACGTTTCCGGCTCGGCAACCCGTACGTGGCGCTGGCCGGGGCAGGGGGATCCCTGCTCGGGTTCCTGCAACTCTGGCTCGAACACCCCGACCTGGTGGACGAGGGCTCAGCGGACGAACTGGCCGAGCAGTTGCTGCGCATGTACGGCATGAGCCACCAAGAAGCCCACACCATCGCCCACCGCCCGCTGCCCGCCAGGCCTCCGCGCGGTGACGTTTGAGCCGTCGACGCCGGAAACGCATCGCCGCGCAGGCCGGTTTCGGCTCGGCCACCGCGTTCCGGGAGCGGTTCAAGCGCGTCGTCGGCGTCACGCCGCAGTCCTACCGCTCCTCCTTCCGGACGAACGCCCCCTGAGATTTCACCGGCGCTCAGCCGGAACGGCGCCCCCGGCCTCGCCGGTGAGGGCGCCGTTCCCGGCGTGGCCGGGTGCTTCGGGCGTCAGATCAGCGGAAGGCGGCGTACTCCTGTCATGGTCGGCGTGGGCATGAAGTCCACGGGGTGGTCCGGGTCGGTGCGCAGGGGGTTGAACCGGTCGAGCAGGATGTTCAGGGCGACGCGTCCCTCCAGGCGGGCCAGCGGGGCGCCCAGGCAGAAGTGGATGCCGCGGCCGAAGGCGAGATGCGGGTTGGGGTCGCGGCCGGGGTCGAACACGTCGGGGTCGGGGAACTGCCGGGGGTCCCTGTTGGCTTGCCCGAGCCAGGCCATGAGCAGTTGATCGGCCGGGATCGTCACGCCGCCGAGTTCGACTTCGCGGGTGGTGGCGCGGCCGACGGCGGCGAACGGGGTGAAGAAGCGCAGGGACTCCTCGATGACCTCCGGGATGGAGGCGCGGTCGGCCCGTACCTTGTCCTGTTGCTCGGGGAAGGCGTCCAGGCACAGCACCGTGTTGCCGAGCAGCATCGTCGTGGTGATGTGGCCGGCGAGCAGCAGCACGATCGCGAAGTTGACCACCTGGTCGTCGGGCAGGCGTTCGCCGTCCACCTCGGCCTCGACCAGCCTGGTGAGCAGGTCGGCGCGTGGTTGCCGTTTGCGTTCCGCGGCGTGGGCGGCGAGGTAGCCGGACATCTCCTTCCACGGTTTCAGCGTGGCCTGCAGCTCGATGCTCTGTTCTTCGGCGGGCTCGGCGAGTGAGACCTTGGCGTCGCGCTGGAACAGCGCATCGGCCCACTGTTTGAACAGGGCGCGATCGCTGCTGGGCACGCCCAGCAGTTCGGCGATGACGATGACCGGGAGGGGATAGGCCAGATCGGTCACCAGCTCCAGCCGGCCGCGATCTTGTGCTGCGTCGAGCAGTTCGTGGGTGAGGGCGGCGATCCTCGGCTCGAGATCCGCGACGACCTTGCGGGTGAAGGCGCTGCTGACCAGCTTGCGCAGCTTGCCGTGCTCCGGCGGGTCGATCTGGGTGATGAAGCCGTCCAGCGAGAAGTCCTCCTTGGGCGGTTTCATGCCCTCGGGGACCACGCGCATGGTGTCGGAGGAGAACGTCGTGGGATCGCCGAGGATCTCGTGCAGTTCGGGGTAGCCGTAGACGTTCCACATCCCGGCGCGGGCGTCGTACTCGACCGGCGGGCCCGATCGCGGTCCGTGCAGCCAGAAGTGCTGTTCGGGGATGTTGTACCGCTTGACGATGTCGGTCATCGTCGCTCCCTTGGTCGTGGGCCTGTTGTCGTTGTACGTGAGGCGTTGAGCGAAGGGCGGGATCCGGGCGGATTTAGAACGTGAACCGGTAGTCCACGGACGTGTTCCGCAGTCCCGGTGCGGCGTTCATGAGCCGGTAGAGGACGCGGTAGAGCCGTACCGGGATCTTGCGGTGGTGCGTGGTGAAGGGGGCCTGCTCGGCGCAGGTGAGGCGGGGTTCCAGCGCTCGACGTTCCGGCCGTCGCGCGCAGTCCATCGGAACAGCTTGATCATCCGGACCACCCGAGGATCGGCTTCGGTGATCGGCTCTCCCACGCCCGCAGGTAGAGGGTGCCCAGAAGCGTCCAGGTCACTCCTTCGTCGGTGATGTCGCTGAAGTCCACCTTTCCCGCGTTCATCCGCCGCCCCCGTCATCGTCTGCCGGCTTCTCGCGATAGTCCTGCCAGCGCTGGAGGAACCTGTCCCCGTCGAGTGCGGTGAAGGCGAAGAACTCCCTGGTGTCCTCCAGCCGCGCCCGCTGCTCGGGCCGGTCGTCGCCGACGACCGACAGCCCGAAGTCCAACGTCTCGATGGCCGGCTGGAGGGCGGCCAGCTGGACCCGCATCACCTGCTCCCATCCGCCGTGGATCACCTGGTAATGGTGCTCGCGGCGCGACGTGGGGACACGCTCGATCATCGATGCCGCCTCCAGCTGCCTGGCGATGGTGCTGATCGCGGTCTTGCTCACGCCGAGCTGGGCCGCCAGCTCGGCGAGGGACTGGTGCGGCGGGTCGCAGATCAGCAGCCACGCATACAGCCGGCCCATCGTCCGTGTCCCGCCGAACCGCTCCATGACCAGCCCCATCCGGTCGACGAACTGTCTCTCCCGGGGATCCATCTATGCCAACTCCGACAGCATCGTAAAGTACGTACTTTACGAAGCGTACGTCTGCTCCGAGCCTCGAGCAATGCTCGGTGCAAGCGGTCTTGCCGGCACCCGGTGACGGGCGGGGGAGTGGGTCAGGTGGTGAGGTCGGCTTCGATGTGGGTGACGGCGGTCATGGCGCCGTAGGCGAGCAGGTAGACGGTGCAGTGGTCGCTGAGGCGCCGGTCGGTGGCGCGCCAGGTGGTGACGTGCTCGTCGGTGATGGACTCGGGCGCCAGGCCGGCGAGGATCGCGATGCGCGCTCCCGTACGTTCGTCCTGCGAGAGGCCTGAGAGAGACCGCTCCAGCCAGTCGCCGGCGGGCAGGCGGCGGCCCCGGTGCTCGGCGATCACCCCCGCGACCACACTCGCGGCCGCGGGGGTGAGCAGGCCGCTGCCCTGCGCGGCGGTGGCGGCGAGTGCGGCGTACGCGGTGCCGATCGGGCCTCCGGCCGCCCACGCCGGGGGTTCGGCGGTGGGCAGGCCGTCGAGCAGGGGGAGGGTGGCGCCGGGGCGCAGGTCCTGGTCGAGGGGGCGCAGGACGGGCGCGCCGTCGAACGGTGGTTCGTCGCCGGGGTCCAGGGTGCCCGGGGTCAGCCCGGCGGGCAGCATGGCGGCGGCCACGCGGTCGACGAAGTGCGTGAACAGGACCGTGCCGAGGTGTTCCGCGGCCGCCTCGCCGGAGAACGGCGGCTTCAGCGGTTCTCGTGCGGCGACACCGGTGGAGGCGGCCCAGTCCAGCAGCGCCGCCAGGCCGGAGTCGGACGGCGCCTCGCCCCGCCTGATGGTGTCGGCCAGCTGCGGCTGCCCGAGCAGCCGCAGCATCGACAGGAACGCCTCGATGTCGTAGTCGAGCCCGTTGGCCTGGGCCGCGCCCAACGCGACGACGGCTTTCTCCAGCGCCGGGACGTCGCCGGCCAGCTGTGCCTCGCGCATCAGCGACCAACCGGCGGCCATGAGCTCGGGGGCGGGCGACATCATCATCACGGCCGGGCCGATGCTGCTGAACTCGGCGTTGACCTGCGCGTACACCTCTGCCAGCGGGCCTCGGGCGCGGTGCGGGGGGACGGGCGTGATGTGGCGGATGAGGGCGGCGGACGACATGAGGCGGTGCCTTTCTGTGGGGGTGACGGTGGGTCTCGATCGTCGCCGTGCGGGAGTGGTGGTGTCGTCGTCCCGTCGACGGGTCTGCGCGATACTCCCCGGGGGGTATCGCGCCGTGCGGGTACGGCGGGCGGAGTAGGGGGCGGCGGCGATGCCGGTGTCGGACCGGCCACCGGCGAGTGGAGCTCACTCGGCATCGGACCACGGTTGTACGACCGTGGTATCCCGGCGCTCCCGCGAATGGGGACGGTGGTCCGATGTGGCGCGGGCACCGCCTGCGGCACCGTCGATCGGGTGATCGACGTCAAAGCGCCCCGTCTGCGCCGCGCCCTGCTCGCCGCGTTCGTCTCCGTATCGGTGGCGGCGCCGGTGACGGGTGCGGCACGCCCCGCCGCGGTCCCCGCGCCCGTCCCCGCCTCTCTCGCGCCGCTGCGGGTCGCGACGCCCGAGGCCCTGGCCGCGCGGTACGCCGCGAGCCGGGACGCCATCCGGGCCGCCCGGCGGATGGCCGCGGACCACGGTGACCTGCGGCGGGCCGCGATGCTGCGCGCCATGACCGATCCCGGACGCCGGTTCCTGTCCTTCGACGGCCGGGACGGCGGCCGTGCCGTCGAGGTCTTCGGCGATCTCCCGGCGGCAGAGCGGATCGTGGTGCTGGTCCCCGGCAGCGACACCAGCCTCGACAAGTACGGGCTCCTGCGCGGCGGCGCGCTGAGGCTGTGGCAGGCGCTCGGCGACCGGTCCGCGGTCGTCGCCTGGCTCGGCTACCGCACGCCCACCCTGACGGGCCTGGCGGTGCTGACGTCCGGCCGCGCCGAGGAGGGCGCCCCGGCGTTGCGCGCGTTCGTACGGGAGCTGGTCGCGGCCAAACCCGCCGCCCGCGTCTCCCTGCTGTGCCACTCCTACGGCAGCGTGGTCTGCGGCCTGGCCGCGCCCGGGCTGGACGTCGAGCGGCTCATCCTGATCGCCAGCCCCGGCGTCCCCGTCGAGCACGCCGCCGACCTGCGTACGCGAGCGGCCGTCTGGGCCGGCCGGGCAGGCGGCGACTGGATCGCCCATGTGCCGCACATCCGGCTCGCCGCCCTCGGGTTCGGCGCCGACCCGGTCTCGCCGGGCTTCGGCGCCCGCGTCTTCGCGGCAGGCGACGGCGGGCACAGCGACTACCTGAAAGCCGGCTCACTGCCGCTGGCGAACATCGCCCGGATCGTGTCAGGACAGGATCCCGTCGAGGCCCGCAGTGCTGCGTGAGCTCGCTCGCCGCATCGACACGGCGACCC
>NZ_JBEFAK010000007.1:0-374695 GCF_040137845.1 Nonomuraea sp. B19D2
GCCCCTGACCCATCGCCATCGGCCCCTGACCCGGCGCCATCGGCCCGTGACCCGGCATCGGCCCGTGGAACGGCATCGGCCCGTGGCCGGGTGCCGATCCGTGGCCGGGCATCGGCCCAGGTCCGTGCCCAGGCATAGGCGCAGGCCCATGGCCCGACGCCTGCCCCGGCATATAGCCGGGCCCAGGCATCGACCCAGCCCCGGCCCCCGGCAGCGGTCCGAAGAGTCCTTGCCCCTGCGCCTGTGGCTGGGCCTGGAAGCCCTGGTACGGGGGAGAGCTCGGGACCGCAGAGTTCTGCCCGCTCAACAGCCGCAGGATCACGTCCCGCATGGTCGGCCGAGCACGTGGATCCTTGGCGAGGCAGTCGTACACGATCGACCGCAACGGTTGCGCCAGGTCACCCAGCTGCGGTTCGTTGTGCAGGATGCGGTTGATGATGGCAGGCAGCGTGTCGTGCCCGAAGGGCGGCGTCTCGTTGGCCGCCCACACCATGACCGACGCCCAGGCGAACACGTCGGTGGGCGGCCCCACCGGCTGCCCTGCCAACTGCTCGGGAGCCATGTACGCAGGCGTGCCGACGATGCTGCTGGTGTGCGTGACGGCGTCGTCCATGGCCCGGGCGATGCCGAAGTCGATGACGCGCGGCCCGCCGGGGCCGAGCAGCACGTTCGCGGGCTTGAAGTCCCGATGCACAATGCCCGCCTGATGGATGGCGGCCAGCGCGGTGGCCGTCGCGACCGCCAGCCGTTGCAGGTCCGCCCCGCTGTGGCGACCTGCCTGCTGCAGGGAGGGCCCGTCGACGTACTCGGTCACGATGTACGGCCGTTCGCCCAGCGAGACGTCCAGCACCTGCGCGATGCAGAACGGCTCCACCCGCCGCGCGGCCGCGATCTCCTTCGCCAGCCTGTCGTCGAAACCCGCGCCCTCGCGCAGCAGCTTGACCGCCACACGCTGACCGTCGGGCCTCTGCCCGAGGTAGACGGTCCCCTGGCCGCCCGCTCCCAGCCGGCCGAGCAAGCGATACGCGCCTAACGCCGCTGGGTCATCCTCCCGGAGCGGTTCGACATGCGCCATGAGAGAAGTGACTCCTGAGACGGGGGCGGTGATCTTTACGTACCATAGCGACTGCAATACGGATTTGTAGTGATGTTCTGCAGTCCCTCAACGAGGCCGCCGTCCTGCTCGGTCGGCGAGCAACTCTGAGACCGTGACGAATCGGTATCCCTGGTCACGGAGGCCAGTGATCAGGCCTTTGACGGCCTCGCGAGTGTTCCGCCCATTGGCATACCACGGGTGGAGCAAGATGATCGATCCTGGCCTTGTCTCCTCGCGCACAGCCGCGACGATCTCGGTGGCGGTTGGAGCCTTGCCCGAGTCCGGCTCCACATCCCACATCACCGTGCGCCTCTGGTTGTCAGCCAGATACAGCGGTAGCACCAGCAATTTCTTGCCCGTCGGCGGACGGAACAGGATCTCGCCGCGCTGCCCCGCCATCCGGATGGCCGCATCGGTGCGTTCAACCTCACTCGCCACGGTGGCGGGCGAAACGAAGACCATTCGCCGATGGGTGTAGGTGTGGTTGGCGAGCTGATGGCCGGCGGCGACCAGCGCCTGCGCGTCCTGCGGCCGGGCCTCGACCTGTGCGCCGATGACGAAGAACGTCGCGCGAACGCGCTGCTCGGCGAGGATGTCGATGATCTCGGGGGTGTTCTCGTCAGGGCCGTCGTCGAAGGTCAGGGCAACGACCTTCTCCTCGGTCGCCACCCGGTCGGTCAGTTCTCCCGCCAGTTGGAAGGTCCGGGCGTTCATCAGCTGATACAGGCCCATCGCGCCAAGGAGAAGGACGGCGAGAAGGGCCACGAGAAGCTTGATCAGTCTTCTCCGCACATTCGTTTCGGCTGCGTTCATGGGTGATCATGGAATCACAAGCCAGGGAGCTGAGTGGGGCGCGGCAGTGAGGCGGTCACGATCAGGCCGCCGCCCTCCCGTGGCTGCGCTCTGACGTCCCCGCCGTGCGCGACCGCCACCGACCGTACGATCGACAGCCCCAGCCCCGCGCTCCTCGCCGTGACCACGCGCTCGGCCCCGTGCCGGTGGAACGGCTTGAACAGCAGCGGGATGTCGTACGGTGGCACACTCGGGCCGGTGTTGCTGACCTCGACTTCCACCTTCCCGTCGGACACGGTGCGGCTCACCACCCGCACCCACCCGGTCCCGTCGTCCACGTTGTGCCGGATGCCGTTCTCGACGAGGTTGTGCACCAGCCGTTCCAGCAGCAGCGCGTCCCCGGTGGTGGGCGCCTGGGCGGTGACCTCGTACACGGTGACCTTCGCCTCGTGAGCGTCCCCGGCGGTCTGCGCGACCACGTGCGTCACCACGTCCGCCAGGTCCACCGGCGAGCGGTCCGCGATCTCCTGTTCGGAGCGGGCCAGGAGGAGGAGGCCGGAGATGAGCCGTTCGTGGCGGGCGTTGATCTCCAGCAGGCTCTCGCCCAGCTCCGTGATCTCAGGAGGGGCCGTACGGCGGTGCATGGCCAGCTCGACCAGCGCCCGGTTCAGGGTCAGCGGCGTACGCAGCTCGTGCGAGGCGTTCGCCACGAACCTGCGCTGCCCGTCGAAGGACTGGTCCAGCCGTTCCACCATGGTGTCGAACGTGTCGGCGAGCTGCTTGACCTCGTCATCGGGTCCCTCCAGCGCGATCCGCTCGTGCAGCCCGCGCTCGGCCATGGGGGCGGCCGCGATCCTGCGCGCAGTGTCGGTCACCCGGTGCAGCGGGGCCAGCGCCCGGCCCGCGACCACCCAGCCGAGCCCCAGCGCCGCGCCGCCGACCACGACCAGCGCGATCGCGCCCTGCGTGATCAGTGACGTGACGGCCGCGCCGCGCAGCTCTTCCTCCTGCTGGCGCAGCCAATCCACCGCGGCGTCGCCGGTGAGCACGACGCCGTCCTGGGCCACGAGCAGCTTCTTCATCCTGCCGGGTTCGGGCTCGAACCGGCTCTCGAACGTCTGGGTCAGCTGCTGGTTGAACAGGAGATAGGTGACGCCGAGCAGGGTGAGCCCGGCGACCAGGAAGACGCCCCCGTACATCAGCGTGAGGCGCAGCCGGAGGGTCATGCGATCCGGTACCCCACCCCCGGCACGGTCTCCACGACCGGCGGGTCGGCGAGCTTGCGGCGCAGCTTGAGAATGGTGAGCCGGACCGCCCCGGTGAACGGGTCCGCGTTCTCGTCCCACGCCTTCTCCAGCAGCTGCTCGGCCGAGACGACGCTCCCGTTCGCCCGCAGCAGCTCGGCCAGCACCGCGAACTCCTTCTTCGACAGCGGCACGAACCGCCCGTTCCTGAACACCTCCCTGCGCGCCGGATCGAGCGTGATCCCGGCCCGCCGCAGCACGGGCGGGACGGCCGGGCGCGAGCGCCGCCCCAGGGCCAGCACGCGGGCGGCCAGCTCGGGGAACGCGAACGGCTTCGCCAGGTAGTCGTCGGCTCCCAGGGACAGGCCGGTCACCCGGTCGTCGAGCTGGGCGGCGGCCGTCAGCATCAGCACCCGCGCGTCCCGCTCCGACTCGACCAGCTCCCTGCACACCTCGTCGCCGTGCACCCGCGGCAGGTCCCGGTCCAGCACGACCACGTCGTAGTCGTTGACGGCGATCCGTTCCAGCGCTGCCTCGCCGTCGTGCGCCAGATCGACCGCGTGGGTCTCCTCACGCAGCCACTCGGCAATCGCGTCGGCGAGCAGCCGCTCGTCCTCAACCACCAGCACCCGCATGGCGCACCTTTCATTCGCTTACGGAGCTGAGTGTGGCCTAGGCGGCATTTGCTGAAAATAAGCGCGAATGGAAACGCTGAGGAAACAGCGGCCCCTATTGCATCTCCCCTCGAGACGGCATCCATCCGACAGAGGGAAGATCTCATGCGAGTACGAGTCCTCGGCGCGCTGGCGGCGGCCGCACTGTTCCTGGCCGGCTGCGGTGCGGACGACGGCGGCGGAGCCGACGTGGCGTCGGTCAGCGGCACCGGCACCCAGGCCGCCTCCAGCGCGAAGCCGAGCGAAGACCCGCACCAGAAGATGCTCAAGTTCGCCCAGTGCATGCGCGAGAACGGCGTGCCCATGGACGACCCGCAGCCGGGCAAGGGCATCATGATGAAGCTCGACGGGAGCATCCCGAAGGAGACGGTCGACAAGGCCCAGGAGACGTGCAAGCAGTACGCCCCGAGCGGCGAGCGGGCCGGCCAGGCCGACCCGAAGCGGGGCGAGGCGCTGCGCAAGCTCGCGCAGTGCATGCGTGACAACGGCGTCGAGAGCTTCCCCGACCCCGACGGCGGCGCCATGCGCATCACCGGCGAAATCGGCAAGGACCCCGACTTCAAGGCGGCCCAGCAGAAGTGCCAGAAGGAGTCCGCCGAGGCCGGTATGGGAGGTCTTTGATGGGCCCAGTGACAGACGGGGTGACAGACGGGGCCACCCTTGGAGGGAGGGCGGAGCCGGACGCGCCGGCCTCCCGGCCGCGCCGGCGCCGCGGCCGGGGCAAGCTGGTCGCCGGGCTCCTGACCGTGGTGGCCGTGGCCGGCGGCGGGTTCGTGGCCGTCAACAGCGCGGGCCTGCTCCAAGGCAGCGCCGGCCCGACCGCGTCGGCCGGCGCCCTGCCCCCGGCCACCACCACGGTGACCAGGCAGACCCTGAACGACACCAGGGACGCCGACGGCGAGCTCGGCTACGGCCCGGTGACCACGGCAACGAGCAGGAAGCCCGGCACGGTCACCTGGCTGCCCGACAGCGGCGCGCAGATCACCCGCGGCAGGTCGCTGTACCGGGTGGACAACAAGCCGGTCGTGCTCATGTACGGCTCGACGCCCGCGTACCGCGACCTCAAGGTCGGCGTGGCGGGCAAGGACGTCGAGAACCTCGAGCGGAATCTCAGCAAGCTCGGCTACGACGGGTTCACGGTCGACGACGAGTACACCTATGACACCGCCGAGGCGGTCAGGGAATGGCAGGAGGACCGCGGCCTGGACGAGACGGGCGTGGTCGAGCTGGGCCGGGTCGTGTTCGCCCCCGGCAAGGTGCGGGTGGAGAGCCTGGAGTCGGAGGAGGGCCAGCCGACCGCTCCGGGGCAGAAGGTCCTGACTTATACGGGCACGTCCAAGGTGGTCACGGTCAAGCTGGAGGCCGAGGACCAGCGGATGGCCAAGAAGGACGCCAAGGTCGAGGTCACGCTGCCGGACGGCAAGAGTGTGCCGGGCAAGGTCACCGAGGTGGCCACGGTCATCGAGCCGGCCGAGAGCCAGAACGCGGATCCGGAGACCCGGGTGGAGGCGCTCGTCTCGATCGGGGCCGCCAAGGCCGCCAAGGGGCTGGACAAGGCGGCGGTGGACGTGACGTTCACGGCCTCCAAGCGCAAGAACGTGCTGACCGTGCCGGTGGCGGCGCTGGTGGCGCTGCAGGAGGGCGGGTACGGGCTGGAGATCATCGAAGGGGGCAGGTCCCGATATATCAAGGTTGAGACGGGTCTGTTCTCCGGGGGGCGGGTCGAGGTCAGCGGCGACGGGCTGGCCGAGGGCATGACCGTGGGGATGCCGAAATGACGTACCCCATGATCGCTCTGACGGACGTGTGCAAGACGTACCCGGGCGGCGTGGCGGCGCTGGCGTCGGTGTCGCTGCGGATCGAGCACGGCGAGCTGGTCGCCATCGTCGGCCCGTCCGGGTCGGGCAAGTCGACGATGCTCAACGTCGTCGGCACCCTCGACCGGCCCACGTCCGGGTCCATCCACATCGACGGGTACGACGTGTCGAAGCTGTCCGACAGTCAGCTGTCGGCGCTGCGGGCCACCACGATCGGGTTCGTGTTCCAGTCGTTCCACCTCGCCGCGAAGGTCCCGGCGCTCGACAACGTGGCCGACGGCCTCGTCTACACCGGCCTGGGCAGGTCGGAGCGGCGCCGCCGTGCGGCCCAGGCGCTGGAACGGGTTGGGCTCGGGCACCGGATGGACCACGAGCCGCATGAGCTGTCCGGCGGCGAGCGGCAGCGCGTGGCCATCGCCAGGGCCGTGGCGGGCGACCCGCCGCTGCTGCTGGCCGACGAGCCGACCGGGGCCCTGGACTCGGTGTCGGGCACAGGGGTGATGGAGCTGCTGCACGAGCTGAACGCGAGCGGCACCACCATCGTGATCATCACCCACGACCGGGAGATCGCCGCCAGCCTGCCCAGGCAGGTACGGATGCGCGACGGCCAGATCATCTCCGACACCGCGCGGGTCCCCTTGGAGGCGGTGTGATGTCCACGGTGGAGGTGGCGCGCCCGAAATTGCGCCCGGCCAGGATGCGGTCCCGCGACGTGATGCGGGTCGGGGCGGTGGGCCTGCGCACCCGGCCGCTGCGGGCGTTCCTGTCCGCGCTGGGCATCGCCATCGGCATCGCGGCCATGGTGGGCGTGGTCGGGCTCTCGTCCTCGTCGGGCGCCGAGCTCGACCGTACGCTCTCCGCGCTCGGCACCAACCTGCTCACGGTCTCGTCCGGCACCACGCTCGCGGGCGAGGCCGCGCAGATGCCGAAGGAGGCGGAGTCGATGATCGAGCGCATCGGCCCCGTCCAGGCCGTCTCGTCGATCGGGCGCATGGGCGACGTCAAGGTCTACCGGTCGGAGGAGATCCCCGAGGCCCAGACCAGCGGCATCGCCACGTACGCGGCCCGACTCGACCTGCCCGCCACCGTGGGCGCGACCCTGCGGAACGGGACCTGGCTCAACGCGGCCACCGAACGCTACCCGGCCGCCGTGCTCGGCTCCTTGGCGGCCCAGCGGCTCGGCGTGGGCTCTGCCTCGCCCGACACGCAGGTCGTGGTCGGCGGGATCCGCTTCACGGTCATCGGGATCCTGGACCCGGTGGCGCTCGCCACCGACCTGGACAGCGGCGTCCTGGTCGGCTGGCCGGTGGCGGAGTCCAGGCTGGGCTTCGACGGGCACCCGACGACGCTCTACACCCGCTCGGACGAGGCCAAGCTAGAGGCCGTACGCCAGGTGCTGGCCGGGACCGCCAACCCGGAGGCGCCCAACGAGGTGGACGTCTCCCGGCCCTCCGACGCCCTCGCCGCCAAGCAGGCGACCAGCCAGGCGTTCGCCAACCTCCTGCTGGGGGTGGGCGCGGTGGCCCTGCTCGTGGGCGGGGTCGGCGTGGCCAACACCATGGTCATCTCGGTGCTGGAACGCCGCGCGGAGATCGGCCTGCGCCGCTCCCTCGGAGCCACGCGCGGCCAGATCCGCACCCAGTTCCTCGCGGAGTCGCTCCTGCTGTCGGCTCTCGGCGGGGGTGGGGGGATCCTGCTGGGGACGGGTGTCACGATGGGGTACGCGCTGTACAGCGGCTGGCCCTCGGTGGTGCCCGCCTGGGCCACCGTCGGCGGCCTCGCGGCGACCCTGGTCATCGGCGCGGCAGCGGGGCTCTACCCGGCGATCCGCGCCTCCCGCCTGTCCCCGACCGAAGCCCTCTCCACCCCCTGACGCCACTCGGCCCCGTCCCCGCACACTCGCACACGACCACGCCGCACGGCCCGGGTGCGCCGTATCATGCGCGACGGGGCCTCGGGCTCGGTCGCGACGCTTAACTCGGCTGAGCGGTCACTTGTCCGGCCCGGCCCAGGCGAGGGCGTTGCGGAGCCGGGCGATCAGGCCCAGGTCGTCCACGAACCGGCCCAGGCCGAGGGCCACGCACTCCAGGGGCCGCTCCGCCCTCCGTACCGGCATTCGCAACGACGCCCGCAGCCGCCGCGCGAGCCCCCGCAGCAGCGCGCCGCCTCCTATCAGCACCGCGCCCCGCCCCCCGAGGTCCGCGGCGAGCTCGGCCGGGCATCGCTCGACCGTGTCCATCGCCGCCCGCACGATCGCCTCGACCGGCTGCCTGGTCGCCTCGTAAACCTGCTGGACCGGCAGTCGTACCTCGCGCTCCTGGCCGGTGTCCGGGTCGCGGGCACGCATCGTCACGTGCCGGTTCAGCGGTTCCCACTCGGCGCCGATGCGGCGTTTGCCCGACTCGGCCTCGTGCACGTCGAGGAGGAGGCCGTGTTCGTGTTCGACCAGGCGGACGATGGCCCTGTTGACGGCCTCGCCGCCGCCGGGGACGGCTGTCGTGGCCACGGCGGCCCCGGACGAGAGCACGGCGATCCTGGCGGAGTCGCGCCCGATGTCGATCACCATGTGCCCGGCGAAGCTGTCGACCGGCAGCCCGGCGCCGAGTGCCGCCGCGAGCGAGTGCGGGATCAGCTCGATCCGCCTGGCGTCCGCCTCGAACGCCAGGTCGCTCAGCGCCGCCCGCTCGATCGGGGTGGAGCTGTCGGGCAGCGCCATGACCAGGCGCGGCCTGGCGAACGGATTGCGCTGCACCTTGCTCAGGAAGTACCTGACCATGCGCCGGGTGAGCTCGCCGTCGACCGGCAGGCCGCCGCTGACCGGCCAGCACGTCTCGCCGTCGGTCGCGTCCGCGCCGTACGCGATGATCTTGCCGGTGCGGTCGTCGAGCACGACCGCCGAGGGCTCGTCGAGCACGATGCCCTTGCCCCGCGCATAGATGCGCGTGCTCGTGCCTCCCAGATCCACCGCCAGGTCACGGCCGAGGAGGCTCATGGCAGGACCGGGGGCTTGACCATCATGCCGGGTCTATTTCCTGAGCTGCTCCAACCCAACACCAGGAACCGAACGGTTCCCTTTTACCTAAGGCGTATCTTGTCCGGCAGCACCCCGGACGCCAGGAGGACCAGCAGTGCTCGACTACGACCTCGAGGCCGAACACTACGACGAGACCCGGGGCGGGCTGCCGCGCGCCGGGGCCGCCGCCGACGCCGTGCGCCGCCTCGTATCCGGCGGCACGCTGCTCGACATCGCCTGCGGCACCGGGCTCGTGACGAGGGAGCTGGCCGGTCGGGGGCTGCGGGTGTTCGGGGTGGACGCCTCCGCGGGGATGGCGCGGATCGCCGCCGGGCGCGTGGACGTGGTGCTGGGCGATGCCCGTACGCTGCCCGTACGCGACGGCTCGGTCGACGCCGTCACCACCATCTGGCTGCTGCACCTGCTGGACGACGCCCGCCCGGTGATCGCCGAGGCCGCCCGCGTGCTGCGGCCAGGTGGAGTGTTCGTCACGACGGTCGACAAGCGGGCCGCGCACGGTACGGGAGGGCGCCGGGAGCCGTCCGACCGGGCCGGACTGGTCGTCGAGGAGGCGGCCAGGCACGGGCTCCGGCCGAGCGGTGAGACCCGATTCGTGGGACACGGGCAAAGCCGCTCAAGCCCGGACCCGGTGTTCCGCCTGATGGCGTTCACCCGCGACTGAACGGCGCCGGGCGGGGTGGCAGTGCAGCCCCGCAAAGGCAGTGGGGAAGCCGGTTTCGCGTCATAAGCGGGGCCATGCGAAGCTGTGACTGTCCCCAACACCATGGAGGTCCTCATGGCGGATACACCGGAGCAGGAAGTCAGCGAAAATCCCGAGGACGAGATGAAGCGCAAGTTCCGCGAGGCGTTGGAGCGTAAGCGCAACCAGCACGCGGGCTCGGGCGCGGGTGGCAGGGGCGGTGACCCGTCGAAGATCCATGGGTCGCACGGTCCGGCTGCGAGTAAAAGATCGTTCAGGCGCAAGAGCGGCGGCTGAGGCTGGGATTTCCCAGGGGGTACGGCACTGCCGTGCCCCCTTTTTTCTTTGTGCGGGAAGGTAGATCTTCTGCCCGATTCATGACGAAGTGTTTGCGTATGTCCGGAATGCGTGGTTAGAGTGTTGCCCAATTCACAGCCGGTGGCGTGGACCTCACCCAGGAGGAACAGCCGGCTGGCGCCGAATCCCGATCACTCGGGAACCGGGGACCCACCGCAGTTGGGGTGAATCCGACCACGTGTCGGTAGGGCATCTCCACGCCCGAACCCGCCAGCTAACCCGGTAGGCGAGATGGAGAGGACATATGAACGCCATGCCCGACCGCGTCGCACCCCCGGACAGCGTGATAGCCGCCGCCTACTGAGCGGTCCCTTCCTCAGGCTCGTTTCGCGCTCCGCGTAGCTTCCTCCCCTTTGCCAGGTGCTCTGCCCAGCTACGCCCTTTTTCGAGCGAGCGCAACTCCCTGCCCCCGTCGCGAAGGACTTTACTTTTCATGTCTGCACGTTTTGGCCTGCGTTCTCTCGTCCTGCTCACCGCCTGCACCGTAAGTGCGCTCGCCGTCGCGGGCACCGCGGCTCACGCCGACTCGAACGATGATGAGAAGGTCCTGCTCAAGGGCTCGACCACGGCTTCGTACTTCTGGGACGACGCCTCCGGCCGCGCCGGCGACACCGGGCTGCCCGCCAGCGGCAAGCCCATGCAGAAGGGCCTGGCCGCCAGCCCGAGCTGGCCGCTCATGACCGAGGGTTACGTGGTCTACAAGGGCAAGAAGATGCCCTTCTTCGTCGGCGACCGCGGCCCGGGCGTGCCCTCCAACCGCGGGATCATGCTGGACCTGGACGCCAAGACGTTCGCGGAGCTCACCGGCGGCACGTTCAACTCCGACACGCTGCATGTTGACGGCAACGGCGGCCAGGGTCACATCGAGGTCGACTACGTCATCACCAAGTGGGGCAAGGGTCCGGGCAGGAAGAACTATCCGGTTCCGTTCTCGACCGGCGCCTGGGCCGAGCAGGACAACAACCCGGCCGAGCCGCCGCCCGCGGCCACTGAGACCGCGCCCACTTCGTTCTCGAAGACCACGGCCGCCGTTCTGGCCGGTGCCGTGGCCGTGGCCGGCGGCAGCGCGGCGCTCACCAGCGACCGCATCCGCGGCCTCATCAATCTCTGACTTCACGGTCTTTACGGGTCGCTAACAGAATGTCATTCTGGTCCTCGTGACCACCCGTGTAGCCGCTAACGGCATCGAAATCGCCTACGAGAGCTTCGGTTTGCACGAGGGCCGTCCCCTGCTCCTCATCATGGGCCTCGGCGCGCAGCTCATCCACTGGGACGAAGGGCTCTGCGAGCTGCTGGCGGAGCAGGGACACCACGTCGTACGGTTCGACAACCGCGACGCGGGCCTCTCCACACACTTCCACGACGAGGGCGCTCCCACTTTCGGGGCGCCCTCGCCGTATCTGCTGGACGACCTGGCCGACGACGCCGCGGGGCTCATGGAGGCCCTCGGCTGGCCCGCCGCGCACGTGGTCGGTGCCTCGATGGGCGGCATGATCGCCCAGGCCCTGGCCATCCGCCACCCGGACCGGGTGCTGACGCTGACCTCGATCATGTCCACGCCCGGCCCCTCGGTGGCCCCGCCGACGGAGACCGCGCTCGCCGCTCTCCTGGCCAGGCCCCCGGCCGACCGCGAAACCGTCCTCGCCCAGGCGGTGCAGACCTGGTCGATCATCGGCTCGCCCGGGTACGAGCTGGACCGCGAGCGGATCCGCGAGGTGGCCGGGCTGGCGTTCGACCGCTGCTTCGACCCCGACGGCACGGCCAGGCAACTCGCCGCGATCATGGCCTCGGGCGACCGCACGGCGCTGCTCGCGGGCGTACAGGTGCCCACGCTGGTGCTGCACGGGGAGGCCGACCAGCTCATCCCGGTCGCCGCCGGCCACGCCACGGCCGCCGCCGTCCCCGGCGCTCGCCTGGTGACCTATCCGGGCATGGGCCACGACCTGCCGCGCCCGCTCTGGCCCGCCATCGTGGCGGAGATCGCCAAGCTCACCTTCACCTGAGCGCCATGCGAACGGCCACCGCGTCCTCTTCGGTCGTCACAGAACACCGAATGAAATCACGCGGTGGCCGCTGACTGCCAACGTTCCTCATCCGACCATTACGACCATCAAATCGCAGGTCAGATGGTGCAAAGCGGCCGCCTTACTAGCAGGTCGGGTCGGCGTGCTTCGGGGTGGCCGCGCCGGTCAGCTTCGGTGCTGGACGCCCGGCCGGCGCGAGCGCGCCTTCCACCTCAGCTTCGACCTCAACGGCGCGGCGCTGGTCCAGGTACGGCGAGGGGAGCACGGCGCCGCGCGTGACCTGGTGGCGCAGGCCATCGAGCTGGCCGAGCGTGACCTGGCCGAGGGCGAGCACCCGATTCACCGGCTGGTGCTGCGAGCCAACCGCGCCACACTCCTGGCCATGGCGGGGGAGCCGGAACAGGCGCTGCCCGATCTCGACGCCGCCATCGCCGCCGACCCCGGCTATCCCGATTACTACATCGACCGGGGAAACCTGCTGCACCAGCTCGGACGGGACGACGAAGCGGTCGCCGACTACGAGACCGCCATGGAGGTCGGCCTGCCGCTGCCCGAGCCGTACTACAACCGAGCCGAGATCCGGTTCGCGCGGGGCGACCTCCAGGGGGCGCTGGCCGACCTCTCCTATGTGTGAGTTCGTGGCGGCGTACGTGAACAGGTCCGGGATCCTGGGAGCTCTTGGTGAGCACGACCGGGCCAGAGCCGACGCGCTGCGCGGCCTGGAGCTGGAACCGCGCAACGCCTACCTGCTGGCGGCCCTGGGGCAGGCTGAGGCCGCGCTGGGCCGTAACGACGCGGCGCAGGCGGCGTTCCGCACCTCGCTGGACCTCGATCCGGAGGCGGCGGCCACCTGGGCCGGCCGGGGCGTCCTGGCGTACGAGACGGGCGACCTGGACGGGGCGGTCGCCGACCTGACCCGCGCCATCCAGCTGGAGGAGAGCCCGGCCTTCCTGTTCAACCGGGCCGTGGTCCTGCGCGATCTCGGAAGACAGGAGAGCGCGCGGTCGGATCTGGAGCGCGCGGCCCGGCTGGATCCCGGGGACGATGACATCCGGGCCTTGCTTTCGACTCTCTGAGGGAGGGATCCGTGCAGGAGTACCGCCGGCTGCTCGACCAACATGGGGTGACGTGGGGTGAGGAACTGATCCCCTACGTGGGAGAGGTGCGCACGAGCGCCTACCTCATGAACGGCTACGACTACTGGGCCGCCTGCTTCCGCCAGCTCGGCGGGGCGCGCCGTGACATGGACGCGCGGATGGGCGAGCTCGACCTGGACCGCGTGGTGCGAGACGCGCTGGGCGGCGACGTCCTGGACAACCTGGCGGCTTTACGCCTCACTCCCGAAGGCGCCCGGCTGGAGGGCAGGCCGCTGGCCGTGCTCGACGACACGCCGCTCCAGACCACGCTGCTGCTGGACTCCAGCACGGCAGAGGAGGTCACCGTGCTGGTCGACGGCGTCGCGCACGTCGTTCCACCGGGCGGCGCCAAGTTGGTGGCGATCACCAGCGCCAGCACGGTGATCGCCGGGCAACGCATCGATCTGGCCGGGCTCGCCAGGCGGGCGCCCGCGGCCCGCGTGCGGCTGCGCGCCGGGTTCCCGTGCCGGTGGACCGTCACCAGCAAGGACGGACAGGGCTGGTATCCACCGGGTGCCGTTCGCGCGCTGGACGCCCACCGGAGACCGTATTTCCACGGCGACGACCTGGTGGTCGACGTCCCCGCCGAGCGCCTCACGATCTCCGTGACGCGCGGCATGGAGTACGGCTCCGCCACGGTGGAGGTGTCGCCCGCACCGGGAGAGGAACTGACCGTGGAACTGACGCCCGAACGTGTCTACGACGCGGCCGCCCGCGGCTGGTACGGCGGCGACCTGCACGTCCACCTCAACTGGATGGGCGACGAGCCGGCGACCCCGGACCGGGCCGCCGCCGCGCAGCTCGGCGAGGACCTGCACGTGCTGAACCTGGTCGCGGGCAACGTGGCGGGCGAGCGGGTCTACGACCGCGAACTGCTGGAGGAGTGGGCCGGGCGGGACCTGCCGTGGTCGGACGAGCGGCACGTCGCCCGGTTCGGCGTGGAATACCGCAACGACCTGCTCGGGCACTTCACCGCCTTCGGCCTCACCGGCATGCCCACGCGCTTCCACAGCGGCTTCGGCGACAGTCCGGACACGCATCCCAACAGCGCACCGCTGGCGGAGCTGCGCGGCCTGGGCGCGCTCACCGGCTACGGCCACCCGTTCCACACCGATCTGAGCGACACCGACCCTCCGGAGAAGGTCGTCGCCGCCGGCCGTAACTGCTCGGCCAGGGAGATCGTGGTGGACGCGGCACTCGGCCTGATCGACGCCCTGGACGTGCTCAATCACTCCTCCATCCAGGCGACTGCCGTGGTCTATCGCCGGCTCGTCGGAGCCGGCAACCGGCTGGCGTTGACCGCCGGCACCGACGCGGTCCTGTCCATCACCCGGCGCGGCACCGCGTCCAGCCCGCCGGGCTGGGAGCGGGTGTACGCGCGAGTCGACGGGCCGCTGACCGCGGACTCCTTCGCCGAGGCCGTACGGCGCGGCCGCACGTTCGCCACCACGGGACCCTGGCTCGAGCTCGACGTCGGCGGACACCAGCCGGGCGACACGATACGGGCGGCCGAGGGCGACACCATCGTGATCACCGCGCGGACCCTCGGCCCCGAGGTGGAGTGGCTCCAGATCAGGACCGCCGACGGCGTCATCGCGGAGGGCGGTCCACACCTGCTCACCGCCGAGCTCACCGTGCGCGAACCGACCTACGTGGTGGCTGTGGCGGGAGGCGGGCCACATCCCCGGTCCCTGCATCCCGCGGGCGTCTACGCGCACACCAGCCCGGTGTACGTCGGAGACCACGTGGCCAGGCGGGCCGACGTCGAGTGGTGCTTGCGCTGGCTGGACCTCCTGGAGCCGCTGCTGGAAGCGGACGGCAAGTTCAGCTCGGCCGCGCAGCGCGCCGCCCACCGGGATCTGCATGAGCAGGCCCGCGAGGTCTACGAGCTCAGGCTCGCGCACATGAGCGCGTCCTAGCCGAAGTGGGCGCGGGTCTCGGCGAAGGCCTGGTCCGTGCCCTCCAGGGCCTTCGCCACGTCCGCCTCCGTGTGCGCGGCCGACATGAACCAGTTGTGCCACGGGTGCAGGTAGACCCCGTGCCGCAGGCAGGCGTCGCTCCAGTACATCGCGACGGAGAGGTCGGCGTCCCCGTCGAAGCTGAGCCACGGGATCGTCACCGGTCCCGTCTGGTTCACCACGAACCCGTGGGACTTGGCCTGCGCGTACAGCCCCTCGCGGAGCTGCGTGCCGGCCCGCTCCATGGCCCCGATGCCGTCCGTGTCGCGCAGGGTCTCGATGGTCGCCTTGGCCGCCGCCATGGCGACCGCCGAGAACCAGAACGAGCCCGTGGAATACAGCGTCTGCGCCGGTCCGCGCAGCGCGTCCGTGCCGGTGACGGCCGCGATGGGGTGGCCGTTGGCCATGGCCTTCGACCAGGCCGTCAGGTCGGGGCGTACCCCGTAGGGCTCCCAGGAGCCGCGCAGGTCGATCCGGAACCCCGCCCGCACGTCGTCGATCACCAGCGCCGCCCCGAGCCGGTCGGCCAGCGCGCGGGCGCCGCGCGCGAAGACAGGCTCCACCAGCTCCTGGTCCTCGAACGAGTCGTGCTTGAACGGCGTCACGATGATCGCCGCCACGTCCCCCTCCACGGTCGCCGCCGCGGCCTCCAGCGACTCCAGGGAGTTGTACGTGAACTCCACCAGGTCCGCCCGTTCGTTGGGCGTCGTGCCCGACAGGGACGGCGTGCACCAGGGGTCCGCCCCGTGATAGGCCCCATGGGCCATCAGCACCTTGGTCCGGCCGGTGGCGGCCCTGGCGACCATGAGCGCCTGGGTGGTGGCGTCGGTGCCGTTCTTGGAGAACATCGCCCAATCGGCGCTGGGCACGGTGTCCACGAGCAGCTCGGCCAGCTCCACCATGATCGGGCCCGGGCCGTTGAGGCAGTCGCCGAGCGCCGCCTGCCTGGCGGCGGCCTCCTCCACGCGCGGGTGCCGGTGTCCGAGCACGACCGGGCCCCAGCTGCACATGAAGTCGATGTACTCGCGACCGTCCACGTCCCACTGCCGGCAGCCCTCGCCACGTTCGAAGAACTGCGGGAAGCCCGGGGCGAAGAGCGCGGCGTTGAGGTGCCCGTACATGCCGCCGGGGACGACCTTCGAGGCCCGCCGGCGGAGTTCTGCGTCGGTCATCCGAGGATCCTTAGAGTCGAGTCGAGGTCGGTGAGGCCGGCGTCCGAGCCGAGCCCCGTGGCGACGCGGGCGGCGGCGGCCGTGCCCCAGTGGGCCGCGGTCAGCACGTCCTGCCCGTGCAGGAGCCCCGTCAGGAAGCCGGCGCAGTACGCGTCTCCGCAGCCGGTCGTGTCCGAGACGTCCGTCTTGATGGCGGGCACCGGCTCCGTGCCATCGGGAGTGACCACGAGGCTGCCCGACGCGCCGAGCGTGACCAGCACGCCGCGCGGCCCGTCCGCCAGCAGCGCCTGAGCGGCCTCCTGGACGTCGGAGCAGCCGGTCATGAGCAGCGCCTGCGACTCGTTCGGCAGCACGTAGTCCACGTGTGGCAGAAAAGCGCGGGCCATTCCCAATAAATCAGGCATCTCCGAAAGGAGATCCATCGTGATGATGGTGCCCGCGGCCCGTACCGAGTCCAGGAGTGCGAAGAACGCCGGGTCGCCCAGGCCGAACGTGACGTCCATCCCGCCCAGGTGGATCGCCCGCACGCCGCGCAGCAGCTCGGCGTCGAGGTCCGCGTACGTCACCGTGAGGTTCGCCCCGGGCACGTGGAAGCTGGGCCGCCCGCCGTCCGGCCTGATGGGCAGGATCGAGGCGGCCGTCTGCTCGCCCGCCCTGCGCACGAGACGTGAGGCGTCCACGCCGCGCTTGGTGAGCACCGCGACCAGGAAGTCGCCCAGCTCGTCGTCGCCGATCGCGCCCATGGTGACCACGGAGTTGCCCAGCTTGACCAGGTCGACGGCCGTTCCGGCGGCGGCGCCCGCGGCGGTGAGGCGGATCTGGTCCACCAGCACGGTGTCCTGGCCCTGGGGAATGTGATCGACGGGCCTGGTGAGGATGTCGACGATGTGGACGCCGACGGTGACGACGGTCATAGTCTAAATAGACAGACGTCCGAATAAAAAGTCAATGGAGGAGCCGATGCCCAAGATCGTCGATCACGACGAGCGCAGGCGCGAGGTCCTGTCAGCCGCCCGCCGGGTGATCGTCAGGGACGGCATCGACGCCGCCACCACGCGGGCCATCGCCAAGGAGGCCGGATACTCCAACGGCGTGCTCGCCCACTATTTCGCCGACAAGGACGAGATCCTGCTGTCGGCGCTGCGCCAGTCGCACCAGCGCATCCGAGACCGGCTCACCACCAAGATCGAGGGCGTGACCGGGCTGGCCGCGCTGCGCGAGCTGCTGCTGGACAACCTGCCGCTCGACGCGGAACGCACCCAGGAGACCCGGCTGGAGGTCAGCTTCTGGAGCCGCAGCCTGGCCTCGGAGCGCCTGGCCGAGGTGCAGCGCACGGAGGCGGGCGAGCTGCGCGCCGCCGTACGCGACCTGCTGGGGCAGGCCCGCGCGGCCGGCGAGCTCAGCACGGACGACAACCTCGACGACCTGACCGAGCACCTCCTCGCCCTGGTGGACGGCCTCAGCCTGCACCTGCTCCTCTATCCGGGGCGGCTCAAGCGCGTCGACATCGAGCGCCTCATGCTCCGGGCGCTCGACCGGCTATGAATTGCTGTAATTCGGACGACCGACTACATTCCAAGCGCATGAGCCTGCGCGAGCAGTTGTGCGAGTACGGCCGCCGCGCCGTCGAGCTGGGCCTGGTCATCGGCACGTCGGGCAACCTGAGCGTGCGCCAGGGGGAACTGGTCGCGGTCACGCCCTCGGGGGTGGCGCTCGACCGGCTGACCCCGGAGATGTGCCCCATCGTGGACGTCGCGGGTCACCTCGTGGAAGGCGAGCTCCAGCCGTCCAGCGAGACCCCCATGCACCTGACCGTCTACGAGACCACGGACGCCCAGGCCATCGTGCACACGCACTCGGTGTTCGGGACGGTCGTGGCCACCACCATGACCGAGCTGCCGCCCGTGCACTACAACGCGCTGCTGCTCGGCGGCACGGTCAAGGTAGCCGCGTACGCCACCTACGGCACCCCCGAGCTGGCCGCCAACGTGCGGGCGGCGATGGAGGGCAAGCGGGCCGCCCTCATGGCCAACCACGGCGGGGTGACCATCGGGGCGACGATGGAGGAGGCGTTCGAGGCCACCCGGCTGCTGGAGTGGCTGTGCGAGGTGTACGTGCGGGGGCTCAGCGTCGGCAAACCGACCGTGCTCACCGACGAGCAGCTCAACGCGGTGGTCGAGCGCGCGCTGAACCCTCCCACGTTCCCGCGCCGGTTATGACAGCGCCACCCGCTCGGCCAGCCCCAGGGGCAGGCCGCCCGATCCGGCGATCCGGTCGTGGAACTCCTTGAGCGACCCCTTGAACGACTGCCGGATGCGGTCGATCTCGATCGCGCCCGTGAGGTAGGAGGGCGCCTGCGTGGGCCAGGCGCAGTAGCGGTTCACCTCGCCCTGGGCCGTGCCGGGAGACAGCGACGCCTTGCTCGCCATGAACGTCTCCGCCTCCTCGATCGACATGTCCTCGCAGTGCAGCGCCGTGTCCACGACGATCCTGGCGGCACGGAAGATCCGGCAGTCCAGGTGGGCCAGCTCGGTGGCCGGGGTGTCGAAGTAGCCCTGCTCGTGCAGGAGCTTCTCGACGTACAGGGCCCAGCCCTCCGCGAAGTACGGGGTGCGGAAGACCTTCCTGACGGTACGGGGGTTGCCCGCCATGTACGACAGGTGCCAGTGATGCCCCGGGTAGGCCTCGTGCACGGCGATCGAGGGCATCTGGGCCCGTGAGTTCGTCCGCAGCCGCTGGCGTACCTGCTCTGGGGTGAAGTCGTCAGGCGTGTAGGGGACGAAGAAGACGCCCTTGCGCGAGGCGCTCAGCGGGGGCGGCGCGAGGTAGTGGGCGACGGACAGGATCGGGCGGGTGTACTCGGCCGAGGGGAGCACGTCGCACTCCTCGCCCTCGGCGAACGTGACCAGGTCCCGCTCCCGCACGAACTCCCTGGCCCGCCGGGTCTCCGCCGCGTACTCGGCCCGCATGTCGGCCAACGTCGGCGGATGGTCGTCCATGAGGAACTCCATGGCCGCCCGCCAGTCCGCGCTGCCGTTGACCTTGACCGCCACCTCGCGCATCCGCGCGTCCAGCTCGGCCCATGCGGCCTTGCCCTTCTCGTGCAGCTCGGCGGCGCCGTACCCGAGCAGCTCCTTCTCGCGCAGCAACGTGGAGTAGAGCCGCTCGCCCATCCGCCAGGTGCCGCCGCACTGGAAGCCCTCGAGGAACGTGACAATTTCGTCGAACGCTCGCGCGGCCGGCTCGGCGGCCTCGGCCAGCCTGGCGGCGAGCTCGGGGTCCTCGACCATCGACGGGACCGTACGGGTGAGGAAGTTGCGGCCGGTGCGCGCCTGGCCGAGCCCGCGCTTGATCAGCAGCGGCGCGGCGAGCTCGGGGTCCAGGTTGGCCTGGCAGGCGGCCAGCACGCCGGGCACCTCGGCCAGCCGGGAGACGGCCGACGACACCAGCTCCGGCTCCGGCTTGAGCCGCCGCTGGAACGGCGTGTACATCGAGGCGAAGATCGCCGAGAGGTAGACGGCGGGGTCGCGCCGCCATTCGGGCCAGGACGCGAGCGCGATGGAGCCTCTCAGGTGTGAGAGGACCAGTTCCTTGTCGATCGCGTCATCCAGGGACGTCGTCTGGACGCTCGAGAGGTGTTCGAGCCAGCGGACCTCCTCCCGTGCGCGGGCGGTCCATGCGGAGGCGGTGAAGTCGCCGAGGGTGTGGTCGTAACCGTCGGCCCCTAATGAGGCGGCCACGACGGGACGGTCGGAAAAGTACCACTTGAGAAACTCGTCCACCGATGCACCATATCCTGTGCAAATGCCCCTGCAGATCACCGGCGCGCTAGGCGACCCTGACCTGATCCGCCTCCCCTGGGAGGTCCCCCTGCAAGACTGGCCGGAGTACCACCTCGTCGATCTGCCGCGCGGCATCTCCCGCCACGTGGTCCGGTTCGCGCGGCTGTCCGGCAAGGTGTACGCGATCAAGGAGATCAGCGAGCGTTACGCCAAGCGGGAGTACCAGTTGCTGTGGGATCTCGCCCGTCTCGACGCCCCCGCCGTGGAGCCGGTCGCGTACGTCACCGGCCGCGAGGACGGGCTGGACGCGGCGCTGATCACCAGGCACCTGCAGTTCTCGCTTCCCTACCGGGCGGTCATGTCGGGCACGCTGCGGCCCGACACGCTCACCAGGCTGCTGGACGCGCTGGCCGTGCTGCTGGTGCGGCTGCATCTGAACGGGTTCTACTGGGGTGACTGCTCGCTGTCCAACACGCTGTTCCGCAGGGACGCGGGGGCGTTCGCGGCCTACCTCGTGGACGCCGAGACCGGTGAGATGCACCCGATGATCAGCGAGGGCCAGCGGCTGGCCGACATCGACGCGGCGCACACGAACATCTTCGGCGAGATGCTCGATCTGGAGGCCGGCGGGCTGCTGCACCCGTCCATCGATCCCATGGACACCGCCGAGGACGTCGTCGCCCGCTACCACCGCCTGTGGGACGAGATCACCCAGAGCGAGATCATCGACGAGGTCGACTGGCACCGGGTGGAGCAGCGGATCCGGCGGCTGAACCTGCTCGGCTTCGACGTGGCCGAGATGATGGTGCGGCGCAAGGTCGGCACCGGGCGGCTCATCGTCCGGCCCAAGGTCGTGGACGCCGGGCACCACCAGCGGCGGCTGCTCCGGCTGACCGGCCTCGACGTGGAGGAGAACCAGGCGCGGCGGCTGCTCAACGACCTCGACGGGTTCCGGGTGGCCAAGGGGCTGCGGCACGAGGACGAGGCCATCGTGGCGCACCGGTGGCTGGCGGAGGTGTTCCAGCCGACCGTCGATGCCATTCCCGTGGAGCTGCGCGGGAAGCTGGAGCCCGCGCAGCTCTTCCACGAGATACTCGATCACCGCTGGTACCTGTCGGAGGAGCAGGGCTCCGACGTGGGGCTGGCCACGGCCGTGAAGTCGTACGTGGACAACGTGCTCGTGCACAAGCCCGACGAGAAGGCGCTCCTCCCGGACGAACCGCCTCAGTAGGCCACCGTGATGCGCTTGCGCAGGTGGGCCCCGTTCTCCAGCTCGTCCGCGACGGCGACCGCGTAGTCCTCGGCCGAGATGAAGCTGCGGCCCTCGGCGTCGGCCAGCAGCGTGTCGCCGCCGATGCGGTAGACACCGGTACGCTCACCCGGCGCGATCTCGGCGGCCGGCGAGATGTACGTCCAGTCGAGGTCCGCGACGTCCCGGTAGAGGCCGAGGGCGGATCTCTGGGCCAGGGCCTCCTTTTTGTAGAGCTCCGGGAAGCCGGGCGTGTCGACCAGGTCCTGGCCGGGCCCGACCTTGAGACTGCCGGCGCCGCCCACGACGATCAGCCGGCGCACCCCGGCCGCCCGCACACCGTCGATGAGGGCGCGGTTGGCGTCGAGGAACGGCGGCTCGGGCTCGGTGCCGTCACGCGGCGGGGCGATGGCGGAGACGACGGCGTCGTGGCCCTTGGCCAGCGTGGCGGCGTCGTGGACGTCGCCCTTGACCGGGCCCTTGCGGCTGACGGCGGTCACCTGGTGGCCGCGGCTGGTCAGTTCTGCGGCGATGCGCTGACCGATCATGCCGGTCGCGCCAAAGAGCAGGATCTTCATGTGCGTCAGAGTATCCATCGGATACTGGTTACTTCATCGTGCTATAAGTACCTTATGGATACCGGCGATGTCTTCGACCCTAACTGTCCGACGCGAGTGGTTTTGGATCGGATTGGCGACAAGTGGTCGGTGCTGGTGCTCCTCAGCCTCACCGAAGGGCCGATGCGCTTCACCCAGCTCAGGGCACGCATCGGCGGGGTCACGCCGAAGGTGCTGACGCAGACGTTGCGGGCCATGGAGCAGGACGGGCTGGTGACGCGGGAGGTGTTCGCGGAGGTGCCGCCGCGCGTGGAGTACGAGCTGACCCCGCTCGGGCGGTCGCTGCGCGATCCTGTCTCGGTGGTGGCTTCGTGGGCCGAGGAGCACGTGGGCGAAATCCTCCGCTATCGCACCCAATCCGTCTGAACCGCCCGGTAATGCTCCCTACATTCCGGACATGGGGTGAGTGGTGACACCGCCGCAACAAGGGAGAACGGATGGGAGTCGATCCCGAGGCCGAAGCGGCGGAGTTCACTGAGGCGTTCCGGGCGGTCGGGCTGGACGCCGAGGTGAAGAAGGCCCCGGTGCCGCCGGAGATGGTGGGCGAGCTGGTCGGCCCGATCATGGACGGAAAGTTCCCGCCCGGCACGGGCGTGACCAGATCGCAGCGAGAGAACTGCCCTTCCGCCTGGTGCGGCACGGTCTCCATCCCCGTCCACTTCAAGGGAAAGGTCGTCTTCGGGATCGGCCGACCGGCGGCGCCAGGGGAGCGCTACGCCACCTCGGCCCTGATCTCCCCGCCTCCCGACGGCGGGCCCATCGACGGCTACAAGGCTCGCGGCAGGAGTGTCGCCGAGGTCAGGGCCGACATGGAGCGGCTCGGGTTGAAGATCACTTACGTGGTGATGTGGGTCAGCGCCGACGGCAGCGGTGAGGGATACCACGTGGACGACGCGTACATCAAGGACGACTGGACCGTCGAGACTGCTCGCAAGACCGCGTCCGACGCTGTCTGGGTGTATATCGAAGCCGGTCCCGGGGTGCCGCTGAACTCGCTGCCCAGAGCCGCCCCGCTCGAGGGCCCCGACTGGTGGAAGCACTGAACCTGCTCTGCTGTCCTCGCCCCCGTCTACGATGCTTTCGTCTGATCCCGGGAAGCCGCAGGCGGGGGAGCACGGCAAGATCATGAGGCATTCCTTGGGCCTTCGGTAACGTGACGCCATGGACAAGAATCTGCCCGAATGGCGGCGCGAGGGTGACGAGATCCGGCGCACGGTCACCGCGCCCGACTTCCCCACCGCCATCCGCATCGTCGACGAGATCGCGGTGCAGGCCGAGGAGCTCAACCACCACCCCGACATCGACATCCGCTGGCGTACCCTCCATCTGACCCTCACCACCCACGACAAGGGCGGTCTCACCGACCTCGACTTCACGCTGGCCGCGATCATCGACGACATCGCGGCGAAACATGGCGCCTGAGCGCGAATACGAACCGTAGTAGGTCGATTACTCGTTAGAGTGGGTGCCCTCCCGGAGCCCGCAGTGCCGTCAGGGCTCGAACCATGGAGGGTTTCATGCGCATGCCCGCACTCCTGCTCGCCATGCTCACCACAGCCTGCGCGGGGCCGCCCGCCTCGGTCCACGGTTTCGCGGGCGCCAGCGAAGTCCCGCCGACCGGGGAGGTCAAACTGTCCGGTGGGGGCGAGTTCAGCACCTCCGACACCTCCGCCATCGCCTACGATCGCAAGCTGGTCCCGCAGGGCGCCCAGGCGAGCGTCACCGTCGAGTCGTCCGGCAACAAGACCCGCACCGCTCTCGTGGTCGAGGGCCTGCTGCCGAACCACCACTACGGAGTCCATCTCCACACCAAGCCCTGCGGTGCCAAGCCCGACGATTCCGGGCCCCACTACCAGCACCGTCGCGGCGAGATCAGCCCGAGCAGCGAGGTCTGGCTCGACGTGACCACGAACGGCGACGGCGGAGGCCGCTCGACCGCGCGCAACGACTGGGCCCTCGACCCGCTCAACCCGCCCGGCTCGCTCGTCCTCCACTCCCAGCCCACCAAGACCTCGGGCCCGGAGGTGGGCACGGCCGGGGTTCGCGTGGCCTGCCTGACCCTGAAAAAGGTGCCCTGACCGCCAGAACCGGGCATAATTACACAATTACATAGCGAAGTCAGGAGTAGTCGTGACCCAGTGGCAGCCCCCCAGATTACGGCTGTTCGAAGACGTGCACCGCCGGGCGACCTGGCTGGAGCTACTCTACGACCTCGTCTTCGTCGTGGCCGTCGCCGAGCTGGCCGACGTGCTCACCGAGAGCCTGCCGGCGTTCGTGGGCCTGTTCGTGCCGGTCTGGTGGGCCTGGGCGGGATACGTCTTCTACGCCAACAGGTTCGACACCGACGACGTCAGTCACCGGCTGCTCGCGTTGCCGCAGATCCTGGCCGTGGCGACGATGGCGGCCAGCGTTGGCGACATCGGCCAGCGTTCCGGGCTTTTCGCCATCTCGTACGCCGTGGCCAGGGTGCTGCTCGTCGTGGCCTATGTCCGCGCCGGCCGTCACGTTCCCGAGGCCAGGCCGCTGACGACCCACTACGCCGTCGGGTTCACGGTGGCCGGGCTCATCTGGCTGGCCTCGCTGGCCGTCGAGCCGCCCCAGCGTTACGCGTTCTGGGCCGTCGCGGCCGTGATCGACCTCGCCACGCCCCTCCTGGGGAGGCGTCACCAGGGCAAGCTGCCGCCGCAGACCGAGCACCTGCCGGAGCGCTTCGGCCTGTTCGTGGTGATCGTGCTGGGCGAGGTGGTGGCGGCGGTCGTCGTCGGGCTGAAGGGCCACGACGTCACGCCGGGCACGCTGCTGATCGCCCTGGCGGGAGTGGCGATCGCGATGGGGTTCTGGTGGTCGTACTTCGGCCACATCGACGAGTCCGTCGTGCTGCGTACCCGGCTGGCCGGTCAGGTGTGGGTCTATTCGCACCTGCCGCTCTCGCTCGGCCTGGTGGCGTTCGGGATCGGGATCGAGCACGCGATCGAGCACCCGGCCTCGACGAGCTGGTCCGTCGGGCTGCCCGCCGCCCTGGTGCTCGCCGTGCTCGGCCTGCAGCACCTGTGCTCGTCCGACCGGCGCACGGGCACGATCCGCCTCGCCGCGGCGGCGCTCACGCTCGCCACCTCGGCGCTTCCGATCGTGGCCGCGCTCCCGCTCATCCTCCTCTACGCTGCGGCGCAAGTGACGTACGACCTGATCAACCGCCCCCAGCCGGAAGGTGCCGCATGACCGCCCAGGACCTGTTCGACCGCCAGCTCGCCGCCATCGCCGACCGCGACCTGGAGGCCCTGCTGAGCCAGTACCACGACGACGCCACGGTTGTCCGCTTCGACCGCGTCGCCCGGGGGCACGCCGAGATCAAGGACCTGTTCACCGCGTACTTCTCGGCGGAGCCCCGGGTCGACGAGATCGTCTCGGCGCGGACGACCGACGACGTGATCTTCTACAACGCCCTGATGACGATCAACGGGAACCGCGTCACCACGTACGGCACCCTGGTGATCAGGGACGGCAAGATCTGGCGCCAGACGGCGGCCGCCATGCCGCTCACCTGATCGCCGCCGCCATCGGCCGCCACGGCGCCGCGTCGAAGATCAGCATGATCGTGGTGATCTTGCCGTCGTGCAGCCTGAACGTGCTCGTCGGCCCTCCTGGGCGCTCAGGGGTGTCGACGAGCCCGGTCGCGTTCCTCGAGCTCACGCCCGCCGACTGGGCCAGCTCTCCGATCGCCAGTCCGGTCAGCGCCCCTTGGCGAGGCTGAACGCGCCGCGGGTCAGGGCGAGGAGCTGCTGGGCCGTCTTCGTGTCGTCGAACGGCCTGCTCGGGTTGATCGCCATCGTGGTGACGAAGTACTTTTCGCCGTTCGACGTCCGGGCGAGGAAGCTCATGTCGAGCACGCCCGGCTCCGAGCCGCCCTTGAACCACACCGACGGCCACCGGCCCTTGTCCAGCCGCAGCCCGGCGTCGTTGACGGACAGCACCTGGCCGATGTGCTCGTCGGGCAGCCTGGCCAGCCGGGAGTAGACCTCGCAGAGGTCGGCGGGGGAGCCGTACCACTCGATCGTGTCCAGCTCGCGCGGCGCGGTCCACGGCGTGATGCCGGACAGCGGCACCTTGGCGACGACCTCGTCCAGGTACGCGCGCCGCTCCGCCGTCCCCAGCGACAGGTAGCGCTTGGCGTGGCGGGGATAGCCGGCGCCCTTGAGCACGAACAGCTCCCTCGTCGTGAGGAAGGGCACGTTGCGCTTGTCGTGCCCGCCCCAGGCCCGCATCGTGCGCTCGACCGCCTTCCGGCCAACCTTGTGGATCAGCAGGTCGGTGGCGGTGTTGTCGCTGATGGAGATCATCAGCTTGGCGGCCTCCAGGACGGAGACCTTGCTGCCGTCCGGGCGGTCCTGCAACTGGCCGGACGGCAGGCTCTTCAGCTCGGGCCTGATCGTGAGCTGGCTGTCCCAGCCGAACGCGCCCCCGCGGATGCGCTCGGCCACCGCGCCCAGCACGTACAGCTTGAACATCGACCCGAGCGGGCGCGCCACGCCGCGGGCGGTGGCGTGCACGGGGCGGCAGGCGCCGCCCTTGCCGAGCTCGGCCGCCATGAAGCCGGCCTGGGGTGCCACCTTGCGGAGGCGTTCGTCCAGCTCGGCCCAGCTCTTGGGCTCCGGGACGCGGAACTGCAGGCCGTCGATCAGGCTGGCGGCGTCCACGGAGAGCAGGACCTCCTGCGCCGTGCCGCCCGCCACGACCACCGCCACCAGCGCACGGTCCTGCGACTGCGCGAGCCGTTCCAGTCGCATGCCCTTGAAGGCCGCCAGGACCTGGTTGATCTGGTCGGCCGGGATGTCTTTGAGGAAGCCGGCGGCGAAGTGCCCGGCCAGCTCGCTCTCGGGGATCGGCGTGCGGGAGACGGCGTCGAGCAGCCAGCGCAGCTGCCTGCCGGCAGGCGTGTCGGGGATCTCGGGTGCGGCCACGGCGGTGGCAGGGTTTACGGTGGCCTGGACCGGGACGGGCTGATTCACGCACGCGGTCATGGTGACCGCCACCGCAGCCGCCGCCAGGACGCGGGCGGGTTTCGACATGAGAGGTTCCTCCTCAACTCGGGTTTCGCGTGTTTCCAGCGAACCGGGGCGCGGGGCCGCGGGCCACCAAGCGGGCCGCCGTTCTGGCAGGTGAGGATGGCCGCAGGAAATATGCGGATAACCTCATAGACGATCTCCCGAACGCCCGCGACGATGGGGGCCTATGAGTTCCAGGCTGGTGGCCGGGCTGCTGGCGACGATCGCGGCCGGGAGCATCGTGGCCGGCACGTTGCTGGCGAGCAGGTGGCCTGTCCCGGCGACCGAGTGGATGTTCATCGCGCTCGGCCTGATCCTGCCCGCGCTGGGCTGGCTGCTGGCGTTCAGGCGTCCGGAGATCCGCTACGGCTGGCTGCTGCTGGCCAGCGGGTTATGCCTCGGGCTCGGCACGCTGGGCGTGGGGCTGTCGGTCCGCGGCGGGTATCCCGACCTCCTGGTCACCCTGCTCAGCTGCATGTCCGCCGGATTCTACGGCCTGACCTGGATCTTCGTACCGCTGCTCTTCCCCGACGGGCGGCTGCCCTCGCGCCGGTGGCGGCCCGTCGCGTGGATCTCGGGCGTCGCCGTCGCCGCGCACTCCGCCGGGCTCGCCTGGATCGGCTTCAGCCCGTACGGCATGGCGGACGTGTCCCCGGCGGCCGCTCTCCTGGCCGGTGGCGGGCAGTTCGTCACATGGATCATGGCGGCGATCGTGTTCTGCGGGCTCGTGGTCCGCTGGCGGCGCAGCGAGCGGGCCGAGCGCGGGCAGTACGCCTGGATGGTCGGGGGCGTGGCCGCGACCATGGCCGGAGGCGTGCTGGTGTTCAGCTCCAGGGTGGGAGTGTCCGGGCTGGCGGGGGTGATGATGTTGATCGGAGCGCTGCCGGCGGCCATCGGGGTGGCGGTCGTCCGGCACCGGCTGCTCGACATCAGGATCCGCATCAGGGGATCGCGGCTGCTGCTGATGTTCGACGTGCGCCCGACGGTGGGCGAGGTGCTGTCCGACCTCGGCACGGCGCTCGACGACGCGCCCGAGCCCGTGGAACTGCTCAGCAGGCTGGCCGCGGCCGTGCGTGCCGGGCTGGAGGTCAGGTGGGCGGCCGTGGCGCTCGCGGACGGCCGACGCGTGGTCGCGGGCAAGGAGGAGGGCGCGGCGGTGCTGGCGGTGCCGGTACGCGGGGGCCTCGGGCAGATCGAATGCGGCCCACCGCTCGTCACGGGCTCACTGCCCGGCTCCTTGCCTCGCTCGCTCACCCGTGAGGACCGGCGGCTCCTGGAAGCCCTGGCCGTGCCCGCCGGGCTGGCCATCCAGAGCGCCGGGCTGGTCACCCGACTGGTCAACGCGCAGGAGGCGGAGCGCCGTCGCATTGAGCGCAACATCCACGACGGCGTGCAGCAGCAGCTCGTCGCGCTCATCGCCGGGCTCGAGCTGGCCCGTGCCACGGGAGCGGGCCCCGACATGCTCGCCCACCTGCGCGAACAGGCCCGCCAGACGCTCGCCGACCTGCGCGAGCTGGCGGCCGGCATCCACCCGTCCGCGCTCAGCCAGGGCGGCCTGGTGGAGGCCGTGGAGGAGCGCTGCTCCCGCCTGCCCGTGCAGACCACGGTGACCGTTCCGCCCTCCTTGCGCTCCAGGCGGTTCGCCGATGAGATCGAGGGCGCCATGTACTTCACCGTGAGCGAGGCGGTGGCCAACGCGCTCAAGCACGCGGCGGCCGCCACCATAGACGTACGCCTGTCGCAGGCGGACGGGCGCCTGTGTGCCACGGTCGCCGACGACGGCACGGGCTTCGACCCGTCCGCCACGGATCGCAGAGGATTGGCGACGCTGTCCGACCGGCTGGACGCCCTCGGCGGCGGCCTGACCGTGGACAGCTCGCCAGGGAAGGGGACACGTTTGACCGCGTGGGTGCCGGCGGATGAATGATCTCGCGCGCATCCGTACGGTGGTGGCGGACGACCACTACCTGGTACGCGAGGGCACCCGCCAGTTGCTCGACATGTCCGGCGAGGTGACCGTCGTCGGCGCGGTGGGCGACGCCGACGAGCTCATGGACGCCGTCCGCCGCCTCGCCCCCGACGTCGTGATCACCGACATCCGCATGCCGGGCGGGGACTGGCGGCCCGGTTTCGAGGGCATAGACGCGGCCCACCGCATCCGCGCCGCCCACCCGGCGGTCGGGGTGGTGGTGCTGTCGCAGTTCTCGGACACGTTGTTCGCGTTCGAGCTGTTCAAGCACGGCACGGCGGGTTACGCGTATCTCCTCAAGGACCGGGTGGGGGACCTCGACGAGCTGCTGGGAGCGATCAGGGCGGTCGCCTCCGGCGGCTCGGTCATCGACCCGAAGGTGGTGGAGGGGCTCCTGGCCAGGCGCGACGTACGAGGGCAGCGGGAGGCCCTGACAGCGCGTGAGCGGGATGTGCTGAGGGAGATGGCGCACGGCCGCTCCAACTCGGCCATCGCCCGGGCCCTGCACCTGTCGATCTCGTCGGTGGAGAAGAACGTCAACGCCATCTTCACCAAGCTCGGCCTGGAGAACAGCGGCGACGTGCACAGGCGGGTGGCCGCCGTGCTCGCCTACCTCGGCCCCGATGTGGCCTAGCAGCCGTTCCAGAAATCGACTGATAGGCCCCTAACCGGTCACCTCGGCCGGTTGAACGGCTCGATGTCCAGCTGTTCCGGCGTGGACAGCGGCCGCCACACGCGGAAGCCGGCCGTCGGCACGAAGCCGATCAGCTGCTTCTGCATGACCGGGCTCAGCTTGCTCCACTGGGGAACCAGGGAGATCAGCCCGTTGCGCAGCGCGACGTAGCCGCCGAACGACGCGGACGACTCGGCGATCTGCCAGCCGGACTTCACCAGCGTCGCCGCCCACGCCGCCCCGGACGCGCCCTGCAGGAGGCCGGCCCCGAACTCCCACTTCGTCGCCGCCAGCTTCGAGCCGAGCAGCCTGGCCTTCCCGGCCGCGCCGAGCGCGCCACCGACCGTGCCGAACGAGGCCGCGGCCGTGGAGATCCTGGAGGCCTGCGCGAACGACGTCAGGTTGAGGTTGAAGATGCTGTTGCCGGACAAGCCCTGCCCCAGCATCTCGGTGCCGATCACCGCGGGACCGAAGGCGATCTTCCACGTCTTCTTGAACGTGGCGAGGTTGGTGAGGAACCTCTGGGTGAAGATCTTGTCGAACTCCGCGCCCTTGCCGACCAGGCCGCGCGGCGCGACGTTCAGCCGGCCCAGTCTGGCCAGCCTGCTGATCTTGGGCAGGGTGCTGAGCGCCAGCCTGAGCGACCGCATCATCAGGCCGAGCTTCTGCAGCAGCGTGACGCCCTGCCAGGCCACCTCCATGGCCCGCTTGTACTGCGCGATGGCCGAGAACCAGGCGGACACCATGGACAGCGCGTAACCGATGGCGATGGCCTCCAGGACCGCCCTGATGATCTCGATGAGCGCTTCCCTGGTCTGGTGCGCGGCGTACGCGGCCTGGTCCAGGACCTCGGCGACCTTCTCGCTGCCCTCGATGACGTCGTCGAGCACCTTCGTGTCGGCGACCTTGCGCCAGTGCCGCCTGAACTCGTTCGCCGCCGCGCCGCGCCACTCCTTGAGCGCGTTCATGACCGGGTCGATCCGGAGCATGTCCAGGTCCCGCGCGAGCTGCCGGTGGGCCTGCGCCGCGTCCTTGAGCCGCTGCTCGTCGCTGGCGTCGCCGAGGTTGGACAGCGCGGCGATCAGGTTGATGACGAGGTCGCGCAGCGGGGTGAGGTCGAAGGTGTCCATCGCGGCTAATTGACCTTGTCGTAGTTGCGCTTGCTGGCGGCGATGCCAGCGGACGCCTCCTTCATGGCCCTCTGCAGATCGTCCAGGTACGCGGAGACGTCGGCGTGGCGCTCGTGGTAGGCGTCGGCGAGATCGATCGTGCCGGCGACCATCGCGAAGTTCCACGTGCTGAGACGGGCGTCTTGCTTGAAACGCTCGGCGATGATGCTCATCGCCTCGCCCTCGTCCAGATAGCCCTTCGTGCCGTCCAGGAGCCCGGACGCCGAGTACGCCAGCCCGTCTTCGCGATCCGCCACAAAAGCCCCCTCTGTCGCATCTGTCGCATTGGTGGCATATGTAGCATATTCACGGCCGCTCTCAGCGGGCTAGTAGGACTTTTTTAACCTGGCGATTACATTTGAGATGATCTCGCGCGGTGGAGTCGCGGCGCGGTGCGCGTGCGGGCCTGTCGGCGGCGACGAGTTCGACGAACGCGTTGGTAGGTGAGGGGCCGCTGAGCGGCATTGGAGTGATCTGCTGCTGGATGGTGACGGCCCGTCCCGGCTGAGCATGCGCAACTCATGCTCAGTCCTTGGGAACGGTCAGCCGAAGACCGCTGGTGGAGGGACCGGGGCCAGGACCGGGTCGCCGTCCTTGATGGGGGAGGCGCCTGCGATGAAGTTCGTCAGCGCCTCCCCGTGCACGCATCGAGCCTGCGTGAGGCCGCCCGCGGCACGTCGCGTCAGCAGGTCCACGGGCAGCGCCGTACGGGAGGCCGCCACGATCAGATTGCCGAAGCGGCGGCCGCGCATGATGCCCGGCTCCGCCAGCAGGGCCACGTGCCCGAACGTGCGCGTCACCGTGGCGAGCAGGCGCTTGGCGAAGGCGAGGCCCTTCCCGTCGGCCATGTTGATCAACAGGGTGCCGGACGGCCGGAGGACGCGGGCGAGGTCCCCCATGTACTCAAGTGTGGCCAGCTCCACGGGCATCGTCGCCCCGGTGAAGGCGTCGAGCACCACCAGGTCCGCCGATGCGTCCCAGATCTTGGCGGTGCCCTCCCGGCCGCCCTCCACGATGACCTTCAGCTTGGGCACCGACCGCAGGTCCAGCTGCTCGCGTACCAGATTGATCAGGAGGCCGTCGGGCTCGATGACGATGTGGCGGGAGCCCCGGCGGGTGGCGGCGATGTAGCGGGGGATGGTGCAGGCGCCCCCGCCCACGTGTACGCAGCTCAGCGGCCCCTCGGGCAAAAGGTCGATCACATCCGCCATGAGTCGTACATACTCGAATTCCAGAAATGTCGGGTCTTGTAGATCGACGTACGACTGCGGTACGCCATCTTTGGACAGCACCCAGCCGTCCTGCCTGTCCAGATCCCGGAGCAGCTCGATCTCGCCGAACGTCACCGGATACAGGCCAGGCATCGGTTCCCGCTGTCCACGTGCCACGCTGATCCCCTCCTGGGAGAAACCGTATGCGACGACGAAGGCTGATTGTGCTCGTTATCGCTCTTGTCGCGGTAGTTGGGGCGGGTGCTTTCGCCGTCATGGCGTCGAACCGGGTCAAGGGCAGCGCTTCCCAGACCGCCGCGGCATACTTCGACGCTTGGCGCAAAGGTGATGTGCCTCGCATGGCGCGCCTGGTGTACCAGCCGCCCCCGGACTTCGCCGTCCAGCACCACCGGTTGACGGAGGACCTCCACGTCGAGTCCGTCAAGCTGACTCCCGGGCAGTTGAAGAGCACGGGGGAGGGGGCGGCCGAGGTGCCGTTCGCGGGGGTGCGGCAGCTCGCCGAGTTCGGGGCGTGGCCGTTCGACAGCACGTTGCGGCTCGGCGTACGGGATCGGGCCTGGAAGGTGTTGTGGGCCCCGGAGACGCTGCACCCCCTGCTCAAGGACGGCGGCACGCTGGAGCTGGACGAGATCGACGCCGCGGCGGCCGAGCTGGTCACCAGCGAGGGCGACAGGATCCCGAACGACAGCTACGCGGACTCGTACCTCAACCAGCTCAAACCCGAGTTCACGCAGGCCGGGCACGGCTGGGAGCTCGTCTCGAAGATCCCGGGACAGCCCGTCAGGCAGCTGATGACCCGTCAGCCCGAGGCCAACGTCGAGCGCACCACCCTGTCACGCAGCGTCCAGGCGGCCGCCGCCAGGGCGTTGGACGGGGTCGACGACTCCACGATCATCGCCATCCGGCCGAGCACCGGCGAGATCCTCGCGCTGGCCGACCGCCTCAAGGACAACTACAGCGCCGTACGCGACGTCTTCCCGCCCGGATCCGTCTTCAAGACGATCACGGCGGCGGCGCTGCTCGCGAACGGGCTCGACCCGGCGGCCCAGGTCCAGTGCCCGGGCACGTACACGATCCCCTTCCACAGCTCCTTCGACAACGACGGCAAAGTGGACCGCGGCCTCGTCAGCTTCACCGATGCGTACGCCTACTCCTGCAACACGACGTTCGTCGAGCAGGCCACCACCAGGCTCACCGCGGACCAGCTCCGCGAGACGGCCGACGAGTGGGGATTCGGGCGGCCGATCGCGACCGGCATCGGCGGCACCTGCGGCACCGTGCCGGACACCGACGACCAGGACATGTTCGCGGCGGACGTCATCGGCCAGGGCCAGGTCGTCGCCACGCCGCTGTGCATGGCCGCGCTCGCCGCCGCCGTGCAGAGCGGCACCTGGCGCTCGCCCAGGCTGCTGTCGGAGCCGCAGGTACGCCGCATCGACGGCACCCCGCACAAGGACGTGCCGATGGACGGGCAGGTCGTGGCCGCGCTCAGGGGCATGATGGCCGCCGTGGTCGAGCACGGCACGGCCAGCGACATGGGGCTGCCGGAGGGCGTGGCGGGCAAGACGGGGACGGCCGAGGTGGGTGACGGCGACGAGTCGCATGGGTGGTTCATCGGCTACCGGGACGACCTGGCCTTCTGCGTCTTCGTACGGCACGGCGGCTCGGGCCGCCAGGCCGCCGTCCCCGTCGCCGCCCGCTTCCTCAACGGCCTCTAACCCGAGTGGGAGGGTAACCTACGGTACCGTAGGTTTCATGACGACCATCACCGTGAAGCCGAGGCTGCGAGGCTGGTTGCACACCGGAGCGCTGCCCGTGGCGTTGCTCGCTGGGTTCGTGCTCGTGGCCCTCGGCCCGACCCTGCAGGCGCGTCTGGCCGCCGCCGTTTACGCAACAACGTCCGGTTTGTTGTTCGGGATCTCGGCCACCTACCACCGGGGCACACTGGGTCCGCGGTTGGCGGAGTTCCTGCGCCGGTTCGATCATGCGAACATCTATCTGATCATTGCCGGCACCTACACGCCCTTCGCCCTGCTGGCGCTGGACGGGGCGGCGCGGATCGCGGTGCTCTCCGTGATCTGGGGCGGGGCCCTGGCCGGGGTGCTGTTCCGGGTGCTCTGGATGGGCGCGCCGCGCTGGCTCTACACCGTGCTCTATTTGGCGCTGGGCTGGACGGCGATCTTCGTGATGCCGCAGTTGCTGCAGGGCGCGGGCGTGGCCGCCGTCGTGCTGGTGGCCGTCGGCGGCGTCTTCTATTCGGCGGGAGCCATCGTGTACGGCCTGCGCCGCCCGGACCCGTCGCCCCAGTGGTTCGGCTTCCACGAGGTCTTCCACGCCCTCACCCTCGCCGCGTACCTCGTGCAGTACATCGCGGTGTCGATTGTGGTTTATTCGCACATGTGAATCTCGGGACAGAGCAGTACATCTCGGTGACGACGTACCGCAGGGACGGCACGCCTGTCGCCACCCCGGTGTGGGCCGCGCAGGACGGAGACGCGGTGGTCATCTGGACCGTCGCCGATTCGGGGAAGGTCAAGCGCATCAGGAACAACCCCGAGGTCAGCGTGGCGGGGTGCGACTTCAGGGGCAATCTCAGGACCGAGCCGGTCAAGGGGCGGGCCGTGGTGCTGGACGCCGCGGAGACCGAGCGCGTGCGCGGGTTGCTGCGGCGCAAGTACGGGCTCATGGGGTGGATCACGCTGCTCGGCAGCAAGCTCCGCAGGGGCGGCACCGGCACCGTGGGGGTCCGCATCACCGACATTTGACCCCATGCTGGTCTGTTTACCGGCACTGCTCGGAAACCAGATCAGCATGGGAGATATCGCTGGATCGTGGTGGCTGCTGCTCCTGCGCGGCCTCGCGGCCATTCTGTTCGGCTTCCTGGCGCTCATCTGGCCGGGGATCACGCTGTTCGTGCTGGTGATCTTCTTCGGTGCGTACGCGCTGGTGAGCGGGGTGTTCGAGCTGTTCGCCGGGTTCCGGCACGGGGCGAGGTCGAGAGCCTGGCTCATCATTTCCGGAATTATCGGCATATTGATCGGCGTAGCGACGTTCATCTGGCCGGCCATCACGTCGCTTGCCCTGCTCTACCTCGTGGCCTTCTGGGCCATCGTCACCGGCGTTCTGGAGATCGTGGCCGGGATCCAGCTGCGCAAGGTCATCGACAAGGAGTGGATGCTCATCGTCGGCGGCATCCTCTCGGCGATCTTCGGTGTCCTGCTGCTCATCTGGCCTGGCGCCGGCCTGCTCAGCCTCGTCTGGCTGGTCGGCGTCTTCGCGATCCTGCACGGCATCGCCGAGATCGCCCTGGCCTTGCGTGTGAAGAACTTCACTCCTGGGGTAGGTATCCCGTAAATTTTATGTAGATGCCCGCCTTTCACAAGAGGAACATAAGCTGTTCGACGCACGTGGAGTCGCCATGGACGTACACGCCCGCCTTGCCCGCCACCTGCTCGTCGACGGATACCGCCTCGTGCTCGACCTGGAGCTCAGCCGCGGCTCCTGGCTGGTCGACGCCCGAAACGGCCGCCGTTACCTGGACTTCTACACGTTCTTCGCCTCAGCGCCGCTCGGCGTGAACCCGCCCTTCGACCCCGACTTCGCCCACCTGCTCGGCCAGGTCGCCCGGAACAAGCCGGCTAACCCCGACATCTACACCGAGCACCTTGCGGACTTCGTCGAAACCTTCGTCCGGGTGCTGGGCGATCCGGCGCTGCCCCACCTGTTCTTCGTCGAGGGCGGCGCCCTGGCCGTCGAGAACGCGCTCAAGACCGCCTTCGACTGGAAGAGCCGCCGCAACGAGGCCGCCGGCCGCTCCCGCGACCTGGGCACCAAGGTCCTGCATCTGACGAAGGCCTTCCACGGCCGCAGCGGCTACACCCTGAGCCTGACCAACACCGAGCCGGGCAAGACCGACCGCTTCCCGAAGTTCGACTGGCCGCGGATCGATGTGCCCGCCATCCATTTCGGCGACGTCGAGGCGGCCGAGGAACGTGCGCTGGCGCAGGCGCGTGCGGCGTTCGAGCGGAATCCGTATGACATCGCCTGTTTCATCGCCGAGCCCATCCAGGGCGAGGGTGGCGACAACCACATGCGGCCCGAGTTCCTGCAGGCTATGCAGCACATGTGCCACGAGTACGACGCCCTGTTCATCCTCGACGAGGTCCAGACGGGGGGCGGCACGACCGGCACGCCGTGGGCGTACCAGCAGCTGGGTCTTGCTCCGGATGTGGTGGCGTTCGCGAAGAAGGTCCAGGTGGGCGGGATCATGGCGGGGCGCAGGGTCGACCTGGTGCCGGACAACGTGTTCCAGCAGAGCGGGCGCATCAACTCCACGTGGGGCGGCGGCCTGGTGGACATGGTCCGCAGCCGGGGCATCCTGGAGATCGTCGAGCGCGACGGCCTGATTGCCCGAGCCGGCACGCTCGGCACCGCGCTGCTCGACGGCCTCACCAAGCTGGAGGCCGAGCGCCCGGAGCTGGTCTCCAACGTCCGTGGCAGGGGCCTGATGTGCGCGTTCGACCTGCCGGACCAGGCCACGCGCGACGCGCTGGTGACCCGGCTCAGGGAGGATCACGGGGTGCTGGTGCTGCCCTGCGGACACCGTTCGATCCGCCTGCGCCCGGCGTTGAACATCTCGGAGGCCGATGTCGACCACGGCCTGCAGGCGATGTCGGAGGCGCTCACTGAGTGACGCTGGTGGCCGCGCGGCGGGGGCCGAAGTAGCGCCAGAAGAAGTTGAGCAGCACGGTCATGCGGTTGCGCCCGCCCAGCAGGTACGCCAGGTGCACGAAGATCCACACCAGCCAGGCGGGCAGCCCGCGGACGGTGAGCCCGTTGGACAGCTGCAACACGGCCTCCGCCTTGCCCACGGTGGCCATGATGCCCGGATCCCGATATGAGAACTCCTTCAGCGGCCGCCCCTGCGCGGCCGCGATGATCTGCGTGGCCACGTGCTTGCCCATCTGCATCGCCGGCTGGGCGAGCTGGGGCAGCGGGTTGGGCGGCCCCGCCAGGTCTCCGGCCACGAAGATCTCGGGGTGCTCGGGTACGTTCAGCGCCTCCGTGACCCTGATCCTGCCGCCCTTGCTCTGCGGCAGCCCCCAGCTGCCCACCTGCTTGGGGGCGGTGACGCCGAGCGCCCACACGGTCACGTCGCTCGGCAGCCGCGTGCCGTCGGCCAGCACCACCGCGTCCGGCCCGACGGACGCCACCGTGGCGCCCAGCCGCAGTCGCACCCCCCGCCGGCGCAGCGCCCGCGCCGCCGCGTCCCGCAGCCTCGGCTTGTACGGCGCCAGCACGAAGTCGAACCGCTCCACCAGCGTCACGCTGGTCTGGCCCGGCTGGATCTCGGGATGCGTCAGCGGCAACGTGCGCCGCCGCAGCTCGGCCAGCGTGCCGGCCATCTCGACCCCGGTCGCGCCCGCGCCGACCACCACGACGTGCATGCTCTTGCGCCGGCCCGCCGCGGTGTCCTCCAGGTAGTGCTGGAACCGGCGGCGCAACGTCGCCGCGTCCCTGAGCGAGTAGATCGGCAGCGCATTCTCCTGCGCGCCCTCGATGCCGAGCCAGTTGGTGGTGACGCCGGTGCCCAGCACGAGGTAGTCGTAGTCGACCACGCTGCCGTCGTCGAGCTCCACCCGCCGCTCGGCCGGGAGGATCTTGCTCAGGGCGGCCCGGCGTGCCCGCACGTTCGGCCACTTGGCGGCGAACGTGCGGAGGGGGTACGACACGTCCGCGCTGCCCAGGCTGGCGGTGGACACCTGGTAGAGGAGCGGCTGGAAGGTCGCGTACGGGTTGCGGTCGACGAGCGTCACCAGCGCCCCCGCCTTGGCCAGCTCCTTGGTGGCGGCCAGCCCGGCGAACCCCGCCCCCACCACCACGACTCGCGGTCTCTGCACCATGCCAAGGTCCATGGCCTCGTCGGCGCCGCTTAAACCAGCGTGCGACTCTCTTGCCCAAAAGGCATTTTTGCCTTTTCGGCAAGATCTGTTACGTTGGCGCCATGCAGACCAGCAACGGGTTGCGCGAACGCAAGAAGCGGGAGACCCGAGTCGCGCTGAGCCTCGCCACGATCCGGCTGTGCGTCGAGCGTGGCTGGGACAACGTCACCATCGAGGACATCGCGGCCGCGGCCAACGTGTCCGTGCGCACCTTCCGTAACTACTTCTCGAACAAGGCCGAGGCCGTCGCCGCCGCCCACGTCGAGCGCACGCTGCGGATCGCGGACGAGATCCGCGCCAGCCCGCCCGGCGAACCTCTGTGGGAGTCGATCGTGGCCGCGGTGCGGGCGAACTTCGCACCAGGCGACAGCACGGGAGCCGAGTTCGGGCGCTGGCGGGACGGGGTCGGGCTCATGCTGGCCGAGCCGGCGCTGCAGGGCGAGGTGCTCAAGGCGAACGCGGTCGCCCAGGACGAGCTGGCCAGGGCGATCGCCGAGCGCACGGGCACCGATCCCGCGCAGGACGTCTACCCGAAACTGGTCGCCGCGGTGGTCGGCGCCGGCAGCGCCGTGGCCATCGAGCACTGCCTGCGCGCCGAGCGGCCCCGCCCGCTCGGCCAGGTGCTGCGCGAGGTGTTCGACCGGCTCGCCGCGGGCCTTCCCATCCCGTCCGACACAGGAGAACACCATGATCACTGACGTTGTCATCGCCGGCGGCGGCCCCAACGGGCTCATGCTGGCCTGCGAGCTGACCCTCGCGGGAGTCCGCCCCATCGTGCTGGAACGCCTGGCCGCGCCCAGCCCGGAGCCCAAGGCGAACGGCCTGCTCGGCCAGGTGGTGAGGATGGCCGACCGCCGGGGCCTCTACGAACGCCTCAGCGGCGCCGCGGGAGCGCCGCAGCCGAATTCCGCGTACTTCATGTTCGCCGCGATGAGCCTGGACCTGAGCGTGCTGGCGGACAGCCCGATCTACGGCCTGGCGGTGCCGCAGCTCCGCATCGTGCAGGTGCTGGAGGAGCGCGCCCGTGAGCTCGGCGTGGAGATCCGGCGGGAGCACGAGGTCACCGGCCTGGCGCAGGACGACGACTCGGTCACGGTGGACGTCTCGGGGCCGGACGGGACGTACCGGCTGCGCGCCCGTTACCTGGTCGGCGCGGACGGGGCGCACAGCATCACGCGCAAGCTGGCCGGCATCGGCTTCCCCGGCGTCACCTACGACCGGACGACCGTCCGGTCGGCGCACGTGACTGTTCCCGCGGAGTGGGTGGACCCGGCCACCGGCGCGCTGAACGTCCCCGGCTACGGGGCCGTCCCGCCGTTCCTGCCGCACCGCACCGAGCGCGGCGGGTTCTCGTACGCGCCCTTCCCCGGCCACCCGCCGCTGATCAACACCACCGAGTGGGACCAGCCGGAGCCCGACGTCCCGATGAGCCTGGAGGAGTTGCGGGAGAGCATCGGCCGGGTGCTCGGCGTGGACGTGCCGCTCGGCCCGCCCGCCGGCGAGGGGCCGCACGTGCTGCGCCGGCTGAGCCGCGGCAACACGCGGATGGCCGAACGGTTCTTCGACCGGCGCGTGTTCCTGGTCGGGGACGCCGCCCACGTGTACGCCGCCGCGGGCGGCGGCCCGGGGCTCAACCTCGGGCTGCAGGACGCGATCAACCTCGGCTGGAAGCTCGCCGCCGAGATCGGCGGCCGTGCCCCGGCCGGGCTGCTGGACAGCTACGAGACCGAGCGCAGGCAGGCGGCCGGCCGCATGATCATGAACGCCCAGGCGCAGTCCGCGCTGATCGGGCCGGGCAGCGACGTCACCGCGCTGCGCGAGCTGTTCACCGAGCTGCTCGGCCACCGGGACAACGTCCAGCACCTCGCCGAGCTCATCGCGGGCGCCGACGTCCGCTACGACATGGGGGAGCCGGGCGCGCACCCGCTCGTCGGCCGGTTCGCGCCGGACATGTCGCTGCTCACCCCGGACGGTTCCGTCCGGCTCGCGGAGCTGACCCGGAACGCGCGGCCCCTGCTCCTGGACCTGACCGAGTCCGGGCAGCTGTCGGGAACGTTGTCCGGGCGGCACGAGGCGGCCGTGGACCTCGTGACGGCCCGCCCCGAGCCTCCTGCGCCCGGTGCCACCGCCCTCCTCCTCCGGCCGGACTCCTACGTGGCCTGGGCGTCGTCCTCGCCCCGCCCGGACCCGGAGGAACTGAAGGCCCTCCAATCAGCCCTGGAACGCTGGTTCGGCTGACCCACCCCCAGCCGTCCCCGGCGGGTTGGTGCACGGTCGGGCGGTTCCACGGCGGGGCCCAGCGCCATCACGGCGCCCAACCACTTCACCGCATCCCAGGGCCGCCACCGAGCGTGCGCATGTCGCCCCTCATGCGCACCGACGCCCCCAAGGCGCCGCGACGGGGGGACGTCACACAGCCGAGGCAGGCGCCCCAGGGATGCGTGGGCGTGGCCGCGCGGCGAGACCCTGGCACACGGAAGCAGACCGGCGGAGCGGTTCGTGTCTCGGGGGCGGGCCGCTGCGCCGGGTGGTGTGATCCGGGGTCACTCCTGGCGGGACAGCCACAGCCCGATGGCGGTGACCCGGGAGTCCACGCCCAGCTTGGCGTAGATGCGGTTGACGTGGTTCTTGACCGTTTTCTCGCTGAGGAACAGCCGTTGCGCGATCTGGCCGTTGGACTGGCCGGTCGCGATCAGGTCCATGACCTCGGCTTCGCGCTTGCTCAGGGACGTGAACACGCTATCGAACGCTGCGTCGTCGACTCTCATCCGGCCTCCGGGGGCGCGCAGACGGTCAGATCGCCGATGGCCCCCGTGCTTCCGGCGTGAGCGGTAGACAGCGAGCATAACTCGCATTTCCGTGTTTTGGGGCCGTTGTCGGGAGAAAACGCCAACGGCCGGTCCCGAAGGACCGGCCGTGCGCACTTGGGGTGAGTGAAGGGACTTGAACCCTCGACATCCAGGACCACAACCTGGCGCTCTGCCAACTGAGCTACACCCACCATGAACCGCCCTCGTGTGGCGGCACAGGAAAAGTGTAGCGGGAATCGGGAGTCTTTACGCCACTCCTTTAGCCGCTGACATGCTCTGCCAGCGATCTCGCGGTCGCCGAGTCGGGTCCCGGCTGCGCCACGAAGATCGCCGCGCGGTAGTAACGCAGCTCCCTGACGCTCTCCCTGATGTCCGCCAGAGCCCGGTGTCCCCCCTGCTTCTCCGGCGCGGCGAAGTAGACCCGCGGGTACCAGCGGCGGACCAGCTCCTTGATCGACGAGACGTCGATCATCCGGTAGTGCAGATAGCCGTCGACCCCGGGCATGTCACGCGAGATGAACGTGCGGTCGGTGCCGATCGAGTTGCCGCACAGCGGCGCCTTCTTCGGCTCGGGGATGTGGCGGCGGATGTAGTCGAGCACGAGCGACTCGGCCTCCGACAGCGTCACCCCACTGCCCAGCTCGGGCAGCAGCCCCGAGGCCGTGTGCATCTGGCGCACGACCTCCGACATCTGCTCCAGCGACTCCGGCGGCGGCTTGATGACCACGTCGACGCCCTCGTCCAGCTGATTGAGCTCGCTGTCGGTGATGACGCACGCCACCTCGATGAGCGCGTCGCGGCTCAGGTCGAGCCCGGTCATCTCGCAGTCGATCCAAACCAGCAAGTCACTCATTCGATCTCCTCGCCCAGCGGCTCGGAGCAATCCGCCCGCTTGTTACCCCACCAGCCTAGTGCCACCGGTCAGGCGGGCTTGAGCGAGCTGAGAACCTTGCCGAGCACGTCGGTCCCCAGATTGTCGGGTACGGACGCGTACACGATGGCAGGTCGCTCGCCCTCGCCGCGATCGATGAGCACGACCGCGCCGTTCTCCTTCTTCCACTTGTAGCCCTTCTCCTGCGAGATCTTCGAGAAGTCGAGCTCGAACTGCAACACCCACGCGTCCTTGCCGCCGATCTTCATCGCCTTGTCCTGCACGACCTTGGTCTCGTGGGCGATCTGGTAGTACCTGGTGGTGAAGTCGACGAAGACCGCCTTGGCCGTCTCACCCAGCCCCGAGGGGCCGGTGTAGGGGTAGAGCTCGTTGAGCAGCCCCGTGTAGACGTTGCCGACCCAGTCGCCCTCGCCGTCGTACTTCTCCTGCGAGGTGGCCTGCACCGCGCTCGACCACGTCTGCTGGGCCGGGTCCGTGCCGTTGATCTCGTTGGACGGGGGCACCTTCCAGTTGGCGGGCACCTCGAAGGAGAGGCCGGCCTGCGCGTCGGTGATGCGCCCGTCGACCGGCTGCGGCAGCTCGACGGCGCCCTGGTTGGGCGGCGGGTTGGACGGCGGCTCGTTGTTGGGAGGCGGCTGCTGCTCGAACGTGTCCGTCGGAGTCGGCAAGGCGGTCACCGAGCTGTACCCGTTGATGAAGAAGATGCCGACCACCACGATCAGCGCGACCACCACCAGCGCGGCCAGCCCCCCGAACACCCACGGCAGCGGATTGCCCTGCTTGGGCGGCGGGCCGTAGCCGGGACCCTGCAGGGGCGCGCCCGGCCACTGGGCGGTCGGCGCGGGCTGGCCGTAAGCCGACTGGCCGAAGGTCGGCTGGCCGAACTGGAGCGTGGGGTTCGCGGGCGTCGCCGACCAGTTGGGGCCCGACTGCGGCCCCGAGCCCGGCTGCTGCTGGGGCTGGGGCTGGGGTGGCGGCTGGGGTCCTGAGCCGGGCTGGGGCTGGCCCTGCCCCGGCTGCTGCGCGTGGACGGCATCGGTCCACTGGTTGCCGTCCCACCAGCGGAGCTGGGGCTCTCCGTAGGGGTCCGGGTACCAGCCCGCGGGGGTCTGCGTGGTCATGCTGGCCAGATTAGTAAGAACCGCTTTGATATGCATTGCTGGGACGGCATCAACACTTGTACGTGAAGCTGGCCTTGTCCGTGCGCACCGGGCCGGGCGTCAGGATCCGCAGCGTGGCGGTGGCTTTGACGTTGCTCTTCCCCTGCAACGTCCACCTGAACGGCACCTGGTACGTCGTCTGGTCCGACTTGGTGCGCAGAGTTCCCTTGACGACTTCCTTGTCCAGATTCTTGCGCCATTCGTAGGTGATCTCGCCGGGCGCCCCGTTGGTGACGACCGTGCCGGTGATCAGGACGGCCTTGCCGCAGCCCTGGGTCTTCTTCGGCGCCACCACGTCGATGGACATGACCGCCAGCTCCGGCGAGTCGCCCGCGTAGAACCAGGCCAGAACCGCCCCCGCCATGACGGCGGCGAGGACGGCCGAGGAGATGATCGTGCGCCGCCGCCGTGCCCGCGAGGCCTTCGTCAGCCTGCTCACGGGGCGGTGCTCGGTGGCCGCCTGGTCGCGGCCGGACCGCCAGATTCGCTCGGCCGTCGTCTCGGGTCGCTGCACCTGCGTGCCCACCCCCGGCCCGAACTGCACGGAGCCCGAGGACCGGCCAGGGACGTGCAGCAGCGTGACGATGTCGCCCTCGTCCCTTGGCGGCAGGACGGGCGGCTGCGCGTACGACCGCGCCTGCGCGAACGCCGAGCGCCCTCGAGCGGTCTGCGCCAGCCCGTCCCGGCCGGCCGCCTCGCCGATCAACAGGTCGCGGGCGGCGGCCAGACCCAGGGGGCCGGCCGTGGCCGCGGCACGTTCCAGCAGCTCGGCGAGGCGCGAGTGGCCCTGCCCGAGCGAGGCGGCCAGCCCGCGCGCCAGCGACGCCCAGCCGGCCGCGTCCCGCTCACGCGGGGAGGCCTGGCCGCGGACGGCGTCGGACAGGCCGCGCTCGGAGAGCAGCGCGGCGCCCTCCGCCGTGATCACCACGGTGCCCGGGTGGACCGAGCCGTGGGTGACCTGCGCCGTGTGCAGCGCGAGCAGCGTCTGCGCGGTCTCCATCAGCACGGACACCGCGCCGGGTGGGTCGATCGGCCCGCTGGCGAGCAGCTCGGACAGCGTGGGGCTGACCGCCTGCGCGGTGAGCAGCCACACCTGGTCGCCCGCCGCCACCACGTCGGCCACCGGGATCAGCCCGGTCAGCCCGCCCAGCACGAGCCGCTGGTCGGTCATGACCGCGTGCACCACGCGGTCGCGCACGCCGGGCAGAGCGATGATCTTCGGATCGAACAGCAGCGCCCCCGCCCTGCGGCCGTCGGGTGAGATGGCGTCGATCCAGTTGCCGAGCTCGGTCATCCAGGTGTGCTCGGTGAGCCGGAATCCGGCGATACCGTGTGCAGGGTTGCTCATCGCCGTCCCCCCGGCGCTTCCTAGCGCTTCCTTCGGTGCCGTCCCGCCATACGGCGTTTCACCGCAAGTGTGACCGGAACCGCGCCGGACGTCATCAGGCCGAAGGCGACGAGCGCGGCCGACGCCCTGCTCGCGCCGTCGAGCCGCGGCTGCTCACCCCCCGTCGGCTCACCCCCCGTCGGCTCGCCCCTCGTGGGCGCCTCGCCGCCGGCGTTCCCGCCGCCCTCCGGCACCTCGCTGGGCGCCCCGGAGGGCTCGCTCGGCCGGCTCGTGGGCGTCGTGGGGGGCGGCGTCGGGGTGGGAGCGGACGAGGACGGCGGCTGCTGGCCCTCGGGATCCTGCGCGTTCCCGGTGATCGGGGGCTGCTCCGACGTGGCCGTCGGGGTCGGCTTCCTGGTCTTGGCAGGCGGAGTCCTGACCGGGGTGCGCGTGCGCCTGGGGGTGGGAGTACGCGTGGGCCGCGTGCTCGCGGTCGGCTGGACCGGCGGCGGCGCGGCGCTCTGCGTGTGCGTCGGCGTGGGCTTGGGCGTCGGCTCGGGCTTGCTCTCCTCCGGCGTGCTCTCCTCCGGGGTCGGCGCCGGCTCCTCCTCCGTCTCCGCAGGTTCGAGCGTGGCGGGGGTGGCCGTGGTCGGCGTGACCGCACTGGTCTGCGCCCGCAGCGCCGGCTCGTCCGCCGCGACGTTGGCGATGACCACGGCCGAGACGGCCAGCACGGCGACGGCGCTCGCGCCGACGGCGATCTTCGCGGGCACCTTGCTGAGGCTGCGGAACGGGCTGCGGAACCGGGTCTCGGCCAGCGAGGTCTGCGCCTGGCCTGGTTCGGCGAGCTCGCTCGGGAAGAGCAGGACCAGCAGGCCGGCGAGCGCGGCCAGGCGGCGGCGTCCGCGCTCCTCCCAGTCGCGTCCGTACCCCTCGGCCGCGACCGCCTCGAGCTCGGTCAGGAACGCCTCCGCGGACGGCGGCCGCCCGGCCGGGTCCTTGGCCAGGCCGCGCTCGATCAGGCTCCGGAGCTGCGCGGGCACCTCGTCCACCGGCGGCGGCGAGGTCTGGTGCTGGCGGGCCAGGGCCGCGATGTTGGCCGCCTGGAAGGGCCGGGTGCCGGTCAGGCACTCGAAGAACACGACGGTGGCCGCGTACACGTCGGTCGCGGGTGCCGGGCGGCCGCCCGACCACTGCTCGGGCGCCATGTACGGCGGCGTGCCGGCGGCGCCGGCGCCCTCGCCCGCCCTGACCGCGATGCCGAAGTCCACGAGCTTGCTGGTGCCGTCGCCCTGGACCATCACGTTCTCTGGCTTGAAGTCGCGGTGCACGACGCCGATCGCGTGGGCCGAGGCCAGACCCCGGAGCGAGCCCTTGAGCACGGCCAGCGCCGCCTCGGGCCCGGTGGGACCCTCGGACCTGAGGATCTCGCGCAGCGACACCCCGTTGATCAGCTCCATGACGATCGCCGCGCCCCGGCCGGTCTCGACGTAGTCGATCAGCCGGGCGTGGTACTTGCTCTGGAGCGTGCTGAGCAGCCTGGCCTCGTGCCGGAACCGCGCGACGAACCCCACGTCGGACCTGAGCTCGTCGCTGAGGTACTTGATGGCCACCTCGGCGCCGTCGTGGTGGCGCCTAGCCAGGACCACGCGACCGGCCGCCCCCGAACCGAGCTGGCGTACCTCGGTATAGCCGGGGACCCCCCACTGCCCATCACCGTGCATAACGGTTCTCCTCTGGACTATTCCGGGCCCCCACCCTCATCAATCGGCCGTAGCTTAACCAGAGGGAACCGCTTTCCCGCTACTGGTATCCCGATTAGTCAGGAATGTCACCCGATGTGTCATCAGAGCCGGGACTTGGCGTCCTGCTCGGCTCCTCCTCCTTGGGACATTCCTGCGTGGCGCCGCCCGCGCTGTCGCTCCCGTTGCCCGCCGCCGGGTCGGTGGAGGCCGTCACGGACCACTTGGTGCCACACGGGAGCCTGACGGAGCGGCTCAAGGTCCTGGTGTACGAGGTGTCGCCGGACAGCGTGACCGACTCCGAGCCCCCGCCCTCGCCGGCCGAGAACGACACGACGAGCCGTACCGGCTGGGTGTTCGACGTGGTCACCGAGACGGTCGCGACGAGCCCGCCCTCACCCGCACCGGCCCTGACGATCGACACCCGCTCCACCTGCGGCGGGCAGGGCACCGAGGCCCGCGCGGTGGCGCTCCTGCCACCCGCGCTCACCCGCACCGACAGCGTCGCGCCGCAGGGGCGGGACTTGAAGGTGTGGGCGAACGACCGCGAGTAGGAGGTCCGGCCGGACAGGCTCGCGGTACGGGTGCCGACCGGGTCGCCGTTCACCGCGAACTCGGCCGCCACGGGGATCTCCCCCGTGCCGCTCGCGGCCACCCTGACCAGGGCGTTCGCGGTACGGCCCGGCGCGGCGGACAGGTTCAGCGACACGCGCAGGCCGGTCACCCTCGTGGGGCAGGACGGCACGGAGAACGAGGCCGACCTGGCGCCGCCCTGGGCCGCGGGGGAGGTGGTGACGGTCAGCGTGACCGTGCTGCCGCACGGGCGCTCGCCCATGTCCCAGGTGAGCGCGCGGGTGTAGGACCTGGCGCCGGACAGGCGCAGGCGCTGGACCCGGCCGTCCGCGCCGGTGGCGGTCCAGGTGGCGGTGGTGGTGACGGCGGCGGTGCCGCTGGTGCGCACGGTGACCGTGGCGGCGGCGACCCCGTCCTCGTCGACCGTGAGGCCGCCCACGCTCACCCCGAGCACCTCGGTCACCGGCGCGGGAGTGGGCGTCGGTGTCGGGGTCGGCGTGGGGGTCGGGGTGGGGGTCGGTGTCGGCTTGGGAGTGGGCTTCGGCGTGGCCTTGGGACTCTTCACCGGCTTGACGGCCGACGGGGTGCTGACCGGGCTCTTCACGGGGCTCTTGACGGGTACGACCGCCTCCGGCGTGCTCGGGGGCGTCGTCGGCGAAGGGGTCGCTTCAGGGGGCGTCCAGGGAGTGGTCGGCGGATCGGCCGGCGGCTCCGTCGTGACCTGCGACGGCGGTACGGCCACCGCGGCGCCGATGGGCTCCGTGGGCGGTGGCGGCGACTGGCGGTTGGCCAGCACGACCACCACCACCGCCACGGCGGCCGCCACGGCCAGCGCGCCGCCCATGGCCACGCGTGCCGCGTTCGAGCGCAGGCCGCGGAACACCGTCCTGGCCAGCGAGGTCGTCGCCGCGGGAGTGGTCGTCTGCGGCGTGGGGAACAGTAAGGCGAGCAGCGCCACGAGCGCCGCCAGCCGCCGCCTGCCGCGCTCCTCCCAGTCCTCGCCGTACGCCGCCCTGGCCGTGGCCTCCAGCTCCGCCACGAACGCGTGCGCGCTGGCCGGCCGCTGCGCGGGATCCTTGGCCAGCCCGCGCCTGACCAGCTCGCGCACCGGATCCGGCGCGTCGTGGAAGGGCACGGGCGCGTGGATGTGCTGGTAGCCGAGCACGCTCGGCTCGGTGGACCGGTACGGCCGATGCCCGGTCAGGCATTCGAAGAAGACGGCCGTGGCCGCGTACACGTCGGTCGCCGGCGAGGCGGGCAGCCCCTCCCACAGCTCGGGAGCCATGTACGGCGGCGTGCCCTCCGGATGCGCGGCCGTGCCCTGCCGCACCGCGATGCCGAAGTCGACCAGCTTGCTGACCCCGTCGTCCCGGACGAGGACGTTCTCGGGCTTGTAGTCCTTGTGCACCAGCCCGAGGTCGTGCGCCCTGGCCAGCCCGAGCAGCGAGCCCTTCAGCACGGTCAGCGCCGCCTCCGGCTCGGTCGTGCCGTTCTCGCGCAGCAGGGCCCGCAGCGAGACGCCGTTGACCAGCTCCATCACGATGCAGGCCCCGTCGGCCTCCTGGATGTACTCCCACATCGTGGCGATGTTCGGGTCGCGCAGCGTGGTCAGCAGCCGCGCCTCCGACTGGAACCTGGCCAGCGCGGCGGGATCGCGCCGCAGCTCCTCGGAGAGGTACTTGATCGCGACCTTGACCCCGGTCTCGTCGTGCAGGGCCAGTGCCACCCGCCCGCTGGCGCCCGCCCCGAGCTGCTTGACTTCGGTGTATCCGGGAGCGCTCCACTCCATCGCCGTCTCCCATCAGGAGCAGGTGGTGCCTGCTTTATGGAACTACTCCCGATGGAGGATGTGAACCGGCATATCGATACCTTCTGGGAGCACCGGATCCGGCTCCGGTTCGCCCCATGAGGTGACCAGGGGCAGCACCCCGGCCCATACCGGCAGGTCGTAGTCCTCTTCCTCGTCCTTGGGCGCCCCGCTCCTGATCTTGACCGACGCCTCCTCCAGCGACAGCGCCAGCACCGCCGTGGCGGCCAGCTCCTTGCGCGACGGCCGTCTGACGTAGTCCCACTGGCCGGGCACGAGCTGCTCGGACAGGGCCCGCAGTCCCGCCATCCGCTCCTCCGGGTCCGTCACCAGCCTCGCCGGCCCGTAGATGATCGCCGAACGGTAGTTGACCGAGTGGTTGAAGATCGAGCGGGCCAGCACGAGGCCGTCGACGTGCGTGACCGTGACGCACACGTCGCTACCGTCGCCCGCGCGCAGGGACGTGGCCCCGGTGGAGCCGTGCAGGTAGAGGGTCTCGCCGATGCGGCCGTAGCCTGTGGGCACGACCATGGGATGGCCGTTCACGACCACGCCCAGGTGGCAGATCAGTCCGGTGTCGAGCACCTCGTAGAGATCGTTCCTGTCGGTGCTGCCGCGCTGCTTCTCGCGGCCGAGCTTGGTGCGGGGAGTGGTGGAGAGCATGATTCGACCGTAACCCCGAAGTGGACTTATCCTGTATGGCCACTATCGAGCCCTTCGCGGAGACCACTTCCGTGCGTACCCATGTTGACCTGCCCATATCTCTCTCGCGCGACTCGGACACGCCGCTGACCGCGCAGCTCGCCGACTGGCTGCGGCGCGCCATGCTGGACGGCACGCTGGCGCCCGGCGAGCGGCTGCCGTCCACGCGTTCCCTGGCGGCCCAGCTCGCGGTGAGCAGGACCGTGATCACGGAGGCGTACCAGCAGCTGTACGCCGAGGGCTGGCTGGACGGGCGGCACGGCTCGGGCACGTTCGTGGCCGACATGGAGGTCACCAGCCCGCAGCCCAGTCAGAGCACGTACGTGCCGGCGCCGCCGCCGGCCCCGGCCGACTCGATCGACCTCACGCCCGGCGAGCCCTGGGTGCGCGACTACGACCGGGCGGCGTGGCGGCGGGCCTGGCGCAAGGCCGCCGACCTGCCGCCGGGCGCCTCGCCCGACCCGTACGGCCTGCCCCGGCTGAGGGAGCTGCTGGCCGACCACCTGAGACGGGCCAGAGGCATGGCCGTCGGCCCGGAGAACATCCTGGTCACCAGGGGCACCGGCAACGGGCTCGACCTGTGCGCGCTGGCCCTGCTCGGCGGCGGCACGCGGGCCGGCGTCGAGGACCCGGGCTACCACGTGGCGCGGACGGTGTTCGCGGCCAGGGGGGCCGAGGTGGTGCCGTGCCCCGTGGACGAGGACGGCGTGATCGTGGACGGGCTGCCCGGCGATCTCCGCGTGCTCTACACCACCCCGGCGCACCAGTACCCCCTGGGCGGGCGGCTGCCGATTCCGCGCCGGGAGCGGCTGCTCGCCTGGGCCAGAAGCACCGGCGCGACGATCGTCGAGGACGACTACGACGCCGAGTTCCGCTACGACGTGGCCCCGCTGCCCGCCCTGTACGGCCTGGACCCGTCCCGGGTGGTGCTCCTCGGCACGCTGTCCAAGACCCTCGCGCCGGACGTGGGCGTCGGCTGGCTCGTCGGCGACCCGGAGCTGGTCGCCACGATCGCCCGGCTACGACACAGCGTCGCCGACCGCACCAGCGGCCCCGTACAGCAGGCTGTGATCACCCTGCTGGAGCACGGCGACCTCGACAGGCACCTGCGCAGGATGCGCCTGGAGTACGCGCGCCGCCGCGCCGCGGTCGTCGAGCTCCTCGGGCCCGTCTGCCGCCTGCGCGGCGACACCGCCGGGCTGCACGTCCTGGCCGAGCTGCCCGCCGCCGTCGCGCCGGACGTGATCGCGCGGGCCGGTGAGCGCGGCGTCCTGCTCGACTCCACCATGCGCCACCACCACGGCCGTGCCCACCTGCACGGCCTGGTGATCGGGTACGGCTCCGCCTCGCTCGCCGAGGTGCGGCGCGGCTGCCGGATCCTGGCCGAGCTCATCCGCGACGCCCAGGATCCCAGCCGGAGTGCGGTGGATCACCGTGGAGAAGCCCCATAGGGGGTTCGGCTGATCAGGGCGGACCCTGCATAGGGGGTTCCAGGCCGCGCAGGAGAGGGAGGGCGCGGCCGGCGTAGACCGGGTCGACCGGGAGCACGTGCCGCGCCCACCAGCGCGCGGGGCCGGGGTCGGGGGACGGCTCGGTGAAGGCGGGGGCGTAGTCGTCGTACGGCGGGTCGTACAGGTAGCCCGTGGCCACCCCGCGCCGCTCCAGGTCGGCGATGGCCGTGTCCCGGTCGCGCACCAGGAACGGCACGCGGAACAGCGGCCGGCGCACGTCGTCGCGCACGGCGGGGGCGACCGTGGGCAACTCGGCCAGGCGCGCGACGCCCATTTGCCTGCTCTCGTTGTCCGCGGGGACTTCGGCCAGGCGCCTGGACTGGTACCAGCGGGCCACCGGGCCGCGCCGCGCACGGTAGTCGTGCAGGTCGGCGCGGACCCAGCGGTCGAAGGGCGGCAGGTCCGGGGCCCGTTCGAGCGCCCGCTCCAGGGACTGCGGGTTCAGGGGGATGCGGTAGCCCTCGCGCTGCTCCTGCATGCCGAAGGTGCGCATGAGCCAGAGCGCCGGGCGTACGAGGTCGAGCCTGAGGGCTGCCTGGCGGGCCACCGAGGTGGCCACGCTGATCAGGTCGGCCCTCAGCGAGCCGGGCGCCAGCAGGGCGTCGCGGGCGCGTTGGAGCGCGCGCAGGTCGCACTCGTGCTCGACGGCCAGCACGCCGCCCGAGCCCGCCCCCGGATGCTTGGCCAGGCTGAACACCCCGGCCTGGCCGAAGGTGCCCAGCGGCCGGCCGCCGAGGCTCGTCTCCATGGCGTGCGCCACATCCTCGATCAGCACTTTTCCGGACAAGGCGGGGGCGTTGTCGGGCAGGCCGTACAGGTTGGTCGTCAGGACGGCGTCCACCTCGGCGAGGTGGACGCGGGAGACGTCGATGTTGCCGTCACGGGCGGACAGCGGCGCGATCACCGGGCGCAGGCCGGCCGCGAGCACCAGGAACAGGATCTCGTCGGCCGAGATCGGCGACATGAGCAGCCGCTGCCCCGGCTCGCACCAGTGCCGTAACGCCAGGTAGAGGCCGAGGCGGTTGGACGGGAGCGGCAGGCAGCGGCGGCCCGTGCGCTCCCTGATGAGCCTCACCCTTGCAGGACGGTACGGAGCCGCCCGTAGGTCTTCAACGCCTTGTCGGCCGTCTTGAGCAGCAACGGGTTGGCCAGCACCGTGGCGCGCGTCTTGCGCACCGGCACCCGCACCATCCAGTGGAGGCCGGCCGCCGCGCCGACCCTCGCCACGCGCCCTTCGGCCACCTCGAGCTGGCCTGTCTTGAGCTTGTCCTTGTACTCCTTCTCGCCGCGGCCCATGTCGATCATCTGGATGCCGTGCTCCGCGGCCCGCTCGGCCATCGCCAGGTGGTGGATGAGGCCGGGGGAGTACTTGGCGAAATGGGGATCGTAGGCGGGGAACCACCCGGCGAGCGTCGTACGCGTACGAAGCCCGAAATGCCCGGCCATCGGCTGTCCGTCCACGTACACCATGTCCAGCACCCCGGCGAAGCTCTCCGACTGGCTCGCCAGCAGCCGCTCGACCAGCTCCACGATCCAGCGGTGCGCGAACCTGTCGGTGCGGCCCGTGCGGCGGTACTGGTCGGTCTTCCAGCCGAGCAGCGTGTGCAGGGGCGCCAGGTCGGTGGTGGCGTAGTCGTGGCGGATCGTCCCGGCCTCGCGCTGGAGCTTGCGGGACTTGGCCAGGGTGGACTTGTACGTCTTGCCGGCGTGCTTCTTGAGCTCCTCCGCGTAGTGGTCGTAGCCGCCGCGCAGGTCGATGATCGGCGACGGGTGCCGCGTGTGCCGCTCGCTCAGCAGCGGCTGGCCGGACACCAGGTGGTCGAACTCGTACACCGCGAGCCCGCAGGCCTTGATCAGGCTGCGCGGTTCGATCTCGAGGTCCTTGGCGCGGATCAGCCCCTGCGCGTCGGTCAGTCCCGCGGCGACCGGTTTGCCGATCCCCATGGGGTGCCGTTCAAAAGGGAAGAAACCCACAATGTCAGGGCCGTCGTAAAGAACGGCGACTCGTACGATATTTCGAAGTTCGCCCACCGTGATGGTGAATTCTGGCGACAGGAAGGGGCTGTCGACCGAAGGGTCCGCCTCCTGCAGGTCCCGCCATCGGCTCAGTTCGGAATGTCCCAGCTCATGGGGCAGGGCAAGGGTGACGCGCATGGGCTCCTACCGTTGGCATGCCGCTGTTTTCGAAGTTGAGGGGGGACCTGTACGGTCAGCGTAAAGACTATTACTCGGAGCGTCATCACCGCAGGTCGGAACGTTACAGAACTCCCAGCTGGTGTTCAGGACCGAGTGACGTTCTAATGTGTGTGCATGACCGTACCTGGCATTGACTGGCCCGCTCTGGTCGCGTGGATGGGCCGGAACGTGCCCGACGCCGGCGAACCGCTGTCCGTCTCGCTGATCTCGGGCGGCAGGTCCAACCTGACTTATCTTGTCGAGGCCCGCGACCGCCGCCTGGTGCTGCGCCGGCCGCCGCTCGGCCACGTACTGCCCACCGCCCACGACATGCGGCGCGAGTGGCGGGTCATCTCGGCGCTGGCGCCCACGCCCGTCCCGGTGCCCGCGCCGGTCGCGTTCTGCGGGGACGAGTCCGTCATCGGGGCGCCGTTCTATCTCATGGGGTACGTGGAGGGGGTCGCCGTACGGACCCGGGAAGAGCTGGGTTCGCCTCCGCCTTCGCCTGAGCGGACGCGGCGGCTGTCGGAGCGGCTGGCCGAGGTGCTGGCGGCCATCCACGCGGTGGACTACCGCGAGGTGGGGCTGGCGGACTTCGGGCGGCCCGAGGGGTACATGGCCAGGCAGCTCGACCGGTGGGGGCAGCAGTGGGAGCGGTCGAAGACGACGGATCTGCCCGAGTACGACCGGCTCGTGGAGCGGCTGCGGGAGCGGCTGCCCGCCTCGTCCGACAGCACGCTGGTGCACGGTGACTACCGGCTGGACAACACGCTGATCAAGCTTGGGGACTCTCTGGAGATCATGGCTGTGGTGGACTGGGAGATGTCCACGCTGGGGGATCCGCTGGCCGATCTGGGGCTGGCGCTGACGTACTGGCACGATCGGGGGGATTCGGAGCGGGCGGGGATTCCGGTGGCGGGGGATGTGACGGTGGCGCCGGGGTTCATGAACTCGGCGGAGTTCGCCGCGCACTACGCAAAGGTGTCAGGCCGGGATATTTCAGATCTTGGGTTTTATGTGGCTTTTGGAAACTTCAAGCTCGCGGTCATCGTGGAGGGTATCCACGCCCGGTTCCGGCAAGGTAAGACCGTTGGGGAGGGATTCGACCGCATCGGCTCCGCGGTGCCCACGCTGATCTCCCGCGCACATCGCATGCTCGACCAGCCCTGACCGTACGGGGGCGCCTTCCGTACCCCTGGTCCTCAGCCCTCAAGGAGCGCCATGAGCACAGTTGCACTCATCACCGGAGCGGCCAGCGGCATCGGCGCCGCCGTGGCGCGGCGGCTGTCGGCCGGCGGTGTGAAATGTGTCCTCGTCGACCTCGACGGCGAAGGCGCCGAGCGGCTGGCCAAGGAGCTGGGCGGCGTATGGCTGGCCGCCGACGTCAGCCGCGAGGAGGCGTCCCTGGAGGCGGTGGAGCTGGCCGGGCGGAGCTTCGGCCGGCTCGACCTGGTCCACCTCAACGCGGGCATCTCTGGCCGGGTGGACCTGGCGGACTTCGACGTGGCGCGTTACCGCCAGGTGGTCGGCGTGAACGTGGACGGCGTCGTGTTCGGCGTGCGGGCCAGCGTTCCGCTGCTCGTCCGGTCCGGTGGGGGAGCCATCGTGGCCACCTCGTCGCTCGCCGGCCTCGTCGGATTCTCCGGCGACCCGATCTACACCATGACCAAGCACGCCGTCGTCGGCCTGGTCAGGGCGCTCGCCGAGCCGCTGGCCGTCCAGAACATCCGGATCAATGCCGTCTGCCCGGGCTTCACCGACACTCCGCTGGTGGCCGAGTCGCGGGAGATGTTCGTCAATGCGGGGTTCCCGCTGCTCACGGCGGAGGACGTGGCCGCCGCCGTCGAAAGCGCCTTCTATGCCGACACCCCCGGCACGCTTTTGGTTGTGCAGCCCGGCAGGCAGCCGGTTCCGTACCGCTATGCCGGGGTTCCGGGCCCCGCGGGCGGCCAGCGCCCACCCGCGCTCTGATAAACGGCAAGTGGCTTGCAAGCGGGACGAATAACGTAATTAGTGCTGGGGACTACCCGGCGCTTGCACGTTTCCTTATGTTCGCGCGCCGTGAAAAACCTTCACCGGCTCGCGAGTCCTTGTACATTTGCGCAGGATGAGGAGCGTCCAGTGATTCCCACCGACGGCCGGCGCGCACGCCGACGATCGCCATGGCCGCTCGCACTGGGAGCGGGCATTCTCGCGGTAATCCTGGTGGCGGGCATCATGGTTTATGCCTCAATGCGTACCAAGGCCCGCAGCGTTTTCCAGGGCGCCGAGGTCGCCCCGGCCATGCCCAACGAGCCCGCGCCGCAGCTGGAGCAGCCACCCGCGCTCGAGAACTGGCCGCGCTGGGGCATCACCCACACCCAGTACAGCGCCGACAACGAGCCGCCGCGGGTCGTCGAGCAGGCCAGGGGCATGCTCGGCCGCGTCCCGATGTTGCAGAACCAGCACATCATGGGCTGGGGCGTCGGCAACCCCGAGCCCAGTCCGGGGCAGTTCAACCTCCGGGATCTGAACCGGCGGCTGAAGTTCATGGCGTCGTCGCGGGCCGTGCCGGTGATCACGCTGTGCTGCGCGCCCGACTGGATGAAGGGCGGGCAGGCCGGGCACACGGACTGGAGCAAGAACCACACGGTCGCGCCGAAGCGCGAACATTTCGACGACTACGCCAAACTGGCCGCCAGGGTCGCCAGGCAGTATCCGACCGTCAAGCATTATCTGGTGTGGAACGAGTTCAAGGGCTTCTGGGACCCGAGCACGAACCGTTGGGACGCCGAGGCCTATACCGAGCTTTACAACAAGGTCTACACGGCCTTGAAGAAGGTCAACAAAGGCATCCAGATCGGCGGCCCGTACATTCCGATAGAGAGCAGCTCGAAAGGCGGCCCGTCCGAGCTGAGCGGGCCGTGGGGCACGGTCGACCAGAGAGCGCTGGACGCGGTCGAATACTGGCTGCGCAACAAGAAGGGCGCCGATTTCGTCGTGGTGGACGGCGCTTCCATGACCAACGACCGGGGCAATGTCCCCGATGATTTCGCGGCCCTGGGCAAGTTCAGCGCGATCACGACGTGGCTGCGGCAGAAGAGCCACGACCTGCCCGTGTGGTGGGCGGAGTGGTACGTCGAGCCGGAGAACTCGGGCTGGTCGGAGGAGAAGCGCACGGCGGTGCAGGCGGCGGCGCTGATGGAGTTCGCCAAGAGCGGCGTGACGAGCGCTCTCTACTGGAACCCGCAGCAGCGGGACAGGGGTGCGTGCCCAGGGTGCCTGTGGGCTCCGAAGGCCGGCGGGGAGATGCCGATGGCGGGCCTGCTCAGCGGCTTCACGAGGTGGTTCCCGGCGGGGGTGCGCGTGGAGCAGGTGGCCACTTCGGACCCCAAGATCAAGACGCTTGCCCAGGAGCGTCAGGTGGTCATGGTGAACACCTCGGACCGGCCTGTTTCCGCGACGGTGGACGGCAAGCGGGTGACGCTGAAGCCGTACGAGATCAAGTGGTCCGGTCACGGCGGCGCCTGAACGCAATGCCGTCGCCGTGTTTCCGATGTAGGGATCTTGGTGTGCAGATGAAAGAGGGGCTCGGAAAGGATCGAGCCCCTCTTCCGGGTTTTCGTCAGAAGTTGAATTCGCCCTTGGACATGCCGTCTCTGAAGGCGGCCCACTCTGCCGCGGTGAACACGAGGGCGGGACCGCTGCGGTCCTTGCTGTCTCTCACGGCGACGCGTCCACCGCTGAGGGGTGCGACTTCGACGCAGCTGCCGCCGTTGCTCCCTGATGCCCTGGCCTTGCGCCACGCGGCAGTGAGCAGTTCGTTGTCAGTCTCCATACCTCTCCATCATCTTGCGAATGACTTTCTCGCTGATGTTCACCGGATGCGCCATGCTGCTCAACGCATCCCATCGCACGCCAAGGTCTCGGACCTTGTCGATACGACTGATCACCTCGCCGGTCAGCGCGCTCTCCAGGTAAGCGGCGTCGGGCGAGCCGTCCACCTGTGCGATCTCGAACGCACCCAGCAGGCCGGTGGTCATCCCCGCGGACAGGGGGACGATCCGTACGGTGATGCACGGGTGCTCCATGACGGTCAGGAGGTGTGCGAGCTGCTCCCGCATCACCTCTGCCCCGCCGATGGGTCGAAACAGCACGCTCTCGTCTATGAGGGTCGAATACATGGGTGGCTTCGGCTGGTCGAACACGGCCTGGCGTTTGAGCCGGACCTTGACCGCTTTCTGCACCTGGTCCCGCGTGGTGCCGGGCTCGCCGAGAAGGACCTGTTCGGCGTATCTCTCCGTCTGGAGAAGCCCGGGGATCACCAAAGGCTCGGACGTCCGGATGGCGTGGGCCGCGGCCTCGATGCCCGGCCATGGTCTGAACCAGGCCGGCCCCAGGTCCGTGTGGATTTCGGGAAGTAGTTCCTTCAGTTCGCCGTTGAGCCCGAGAACACGCTCTATTTCCTCCGTGAAAGCCTCGCTGGGCGTGCGCTTGCCACGCTCGACGGCTCCGATCTGGCTCTCGCTGTAGGTCACCCCAGGGGCTGCGGCAAGGCGTTCCTGCGACAGGCCGTGGCCTGTCCGAAACTTCCGCATTCGTGCGCCGTACTCCGCTCGTGCCCGTAGGCGAGGCTCTTGCCCGTTAGCCGTCATACCATGCCCTTTTGCCTTATGCTCTAACGCCCCTACAAAGCTCACACACACCGTCGGCGGTACTTGGAGGAAAGTGGAGTCCTGTTCCGCAACACAAAGTAATCGCATGACGCCATGCTGTGCAGAGGCTCCGGAGATTTAGGCGCTGTAATTCCTCACTGCGCCGTCCGGTCTATTGCGCTTCGAGGTGATTCCCATGCGGTCAGGCGGGACAGCCCCAACGCAACTCCGGCGTGCCACGCTCCGCCAGGATCCGTACGCGCCGCACCGCGCCAGGCTCGCCGTCAGAACATGGCTGGGAATGACGCATCCCGCGCTGTACGACACCGAGCTCGTCGTATCGGAGCTGGTGACCAATGCCGTCAGACACGCGCTCAAAGGCCCTGATCGCGACTGGGTGCGGCTGCGTCTGGACGAGGACCCGTCTTGCGTCCGCCTGGACGTGACGGATCCCGGCAATCCCGGGTCGGAGCCGACATGCCTGCCGTTCCCGGCCGACTGGGACGACTGGATCCCGCGGATGACGCAGCCCGGCGGCATGGGTATCGCCACGATCATCGCGATCTGCGGCGGGGCCTGGGGGACCTACCTCACCGAGCGGGAAGAGCGCGTGGTCTGGTGCCACGTACCCGTCCACGCTCTGTGACCGTCTCCCGCGTCAGCCCAGCCCGAAGTGCGGCAGGCACGGTTCCAGTCCGTGGATCCGCACCGGGACGGGGTCGGTGAAGCCGGCCCGGTCGAGGCGCAGGCGTTGCTGGACCGCCCGCCGGCCGCGTACCTCGTCTACTGACAGCCCGTCGGGCCGGTAGCCGAGCTTGCGGGAGACGCCCAGTGACGCGGGGTTGTCCAGGAACGCGCTGGAGACGGCCGTCTGGGCGTCGAGCCCCGTGAAGGCCAGGTGCAGGACGGCGGCGCGCATCTCGGTGCCGAGCCCCTTGCCCTGGTGGGCGCGGCCCAGCCACGAGCCCGTGTGCACCTCGCGGGTGACCAGGAAGCTGTGCGCGGACAGGTCCTGGGTGCCGACTACGCGTCCCTCGTGGACGACGACGAAGTTGCAGCACCACTGCTCGCGCTGCCATCGCGACATGATCCCGAGCTGGTAGCGGACGACGTTCCCGGGCAGCTCGGCGGCGGGGACGTCGGTCCACGGGACGCCGAACGGCATCACGTCAGGATCGTGGACGCCTTCCAGCGCCCGCTCGGCCAGCTCGTCGAGATCGTCCAGAGAGGGTAGCCGCAGCTCGAGCCGGGGCGTGGTCAGGCGCAGGTTGAGTACCGGCCAGTGGCGCATACCGGTCCATTGTTCCGAGCCCCGCCGACGAGATCACCCCAATTAACTCCGGTCGATCACTCTGGGAGGGCGGCGGAGGGGGAGTGGCGGGCCTCGGACGCGCGGCTGGGGGTGGGTCTGCGCCAGTACGTCAGGAAACGCAGCAACCACTCCACCGGACCGTAACGGTGGCTCTTGAGCCACCAACGGCTGTAAACGACCTGAACGGCGAAGATGCCGACCGCCAGCAACACCTCGAGCAGCGGGCTGACCCGGTCCACGAGCGCGAGCCCGTACCCGGTGAAGATCAGCGAGCAGATCAGCGACTGCGCCAGATAGTTGGACAGCGCCATGCGGCCGGGCGCCGCCAGCACTCGCGCGGCGCGCGGCATGTACGGCAGCAGCCGCAGGAACGTCGCCGCGTACGCCGCCGCCAGCAGCGGTGCCGTCACCAGATCCACGGCCTCGCCCCAGAACTTGTGCAACGTGCCCTGCCAGGCCGACACCGTGTAGACGAACGCACCTGCGAGCCCGATCGTGAATCCGGCCCATTGCAGTGTGAGTAATGTCCCTGTGTGGGCGGAGATGTCGCGCAGGACGCCCAGCTTGCCGACCGCCAGGCCGATCAGGCACGCGGCCAGCACGGCGGGACCCTGGAAGAAGACGCGGAACAGGATGATCAGCGACAGCTTCCTGAGGTGCTCGGCGACGATCTGCCAGAAGGAGGCCGCCAGAGCGGTGTCCGAGCGGGCGGCCTCCGCCGCCGTGTCGGCCACCGTGCCTGCCGTGTCCAGGCCGGACATGGCCAGCAGCGCCAGCAGCACGAAGCCGAGCGCCAGCATCGCGGTCAGCACCACCGCCAGCACCACCGCCGTCTTGGGCCTGATCTTGCGGAAGACCAGCAGAGCCAGCCCCACGGCGGCGTACGTCGTCAGGATGTCCCCGGGGAACAGCAGCACGGCGTGCGCCAGCCCGATCAGGAACAGCCCGGCCAGCCGGCGCAGGAACATCGGCCCGAACGGCCGGCCCTGCCGCTCCGCCGAGTCGACCTGGAGCGTGAAGCTGTAGCCGAACAGGAAGGAGAACAGCAGGTAGAACTTGTTCTCCACGAGCAGTGTCACGACCCACCGCACGCTCCAGTCCAGCGAGGACTGGAACGCGGGCTCCGCCATCCCGGCCATGCGGTAGCCGGAGGCGAGGAAGGCGATGTTGACGACGAGGATGCCCAGGAGCGAGAAGCCTCGTAGGGCGTCCACAGAAGCGATCCTCGCGGCTGCGGGTCGCGCATTGGGCATGGCGGGAAATGTCTCCTGTGTCCTCACATCGGGTTACATCATCCCGCACAAGCTGAGTGTTTCCTGGGAATTCAGTTATTTTGTGCGATATAGATAAATCTCTCGATGATCACGGCTAGGGCCACCAAAAAAGCGGGAACCGCCAGGAACAGCAGGCGCCTGCGGGTTTTGCGCGCGCGCTTCCGGCCGTTCAAGCAGATGATCTCGTACGCGAAGAGCGCCACCCAGGTCACGCCCAGCGCGCCGATGCCCACCGGCGTCCAGGGCGAGGTGGGGTCGCCGCGCCCCTTGTACGGCTGAGGATCGGGGATCTCGGTGCCCCTGACGAACTTCTTCCAGGTGTAGAGCGCGGCGTCCTCGTTGGAGAACACCCGCTTCAGGTCCGGCGAGGCGTCCAGCGCCGCGCGGAACCTCGTCCCCCAGTCCTCCGGGAAACCCTCGTTGAGCTGCAGGTAGCTGACCTGGCCGCGGCTCACGATCAGGTAGGAGTTCCGTGGCTGCTCCTTGAGCGCCTGGACCGTGTCCGCGATCTGCGCCGGGTCCTTGTGCACGAGGGCCTGCCCGCCGAAGTTGACCAGTTCGACGTCCCGCTCGCCCCACGGCAGGGTCGGGGTGACCTCGGGCCCCTTCTTGGGCACCAGGTAGAGCACTTTTGCGCTCGGCTTGTCGTGCTCGTAGATGTAGTGCAGGGCGGCCACCTCGCCCGTGGTGACCCGCTCGAACTTCTCGTTGCCGTACCTGGTCAGCAGGAACGCGAACGCGAACAGCACCGCGAAGCACGCCGCGAGCGCGACCGAGATCTTCCTGGTGAGCTGCGGGTTGACGCGCACCTTCCGGTTGCGCAGCGGCACGGTCTCCTCGCGCACGTCCGCGCTGTCGGCGGGCAGGTTGGGGAAGAACGCGTACGCGGCCAGCAGACAGGCCCCGGGCAGCGCGAACATGTAGATCCGCAGCCCGATCTCGCCGCCGTAGCTCTGCAGCCCGAGCGCCAGCACCGGCACGCAGAGCAGGATCAGCGCCGACCGGTCGAACACCCCGCGCCGCAACCGCCTGATCAGCCCCGAGGCCGCCAGGCTGAGGATCACCACGAGGATGCCGAGCCGCGCCTTGAGCACCAGCGCGTGCGCGGGGTCGCTGCCCTCGATCCGGTCGCCGGTGTTGCTGCGGATGTTCTGCAGGATCCGGCCGAGGCCGCCGAAGATGGCGTCGATCTGGCCGGACCAGAAGCCCACCGTCATGTAGCTGATCCAGGCCAGCACCGCCAGCCCGAGGAAGAACGGCAGCGCCCAGGACAACGAGGTCCGTTTGAAGATCAGGAACGCGGTCACGACCCCGAGCATCATGAACGGCGTGATCTGGTGCGAGGCCACCGACGCGACGAACAGCGCCAGCAGCATCAGCAGCATGAGCAGCTTGTCGGCCCGGAACGTGCCGGTGTTGGCGAGCTCGCCCGGGGTCATCGAGTCCAGCTTGCCGAGCAGCTTGCGCAGCCCCTTGGGCGGGACCGGCTTCGTACGCGGCTCGACCCGGCCGAACCACCTGAGCAGGATCGCCACGAACGCCAGATACAACGCGAACGTGAAGCCCTGCGGCGAGAAGTAGTCCTGCCCGATCCACTGCACCAGCACGAACAGCAGCGCCGCGAACCACCGGGCCCGCGTGGTGGCCACGACCTGGCGCAGGATCAGCACGAACGGGAGCAGGTAGAGCAGGTTCGAGACGAGCGGCGTCCACTGCAGGATCGTCGTCAGGTCGCTGATCCCGGCGGCCCGCGTCACGAAGGCGAACAGCGCGAAGAAGCCGGGCCAGCCCATGCGGGCGTCGATGCTGATGGCCGCCTCGCCGGTCCTGCTGATGAACTCCACGAAACCGGCATGGATGTACGCCGTGGGGAAGCGCGGCTCCGTCGCGACCAGGGCCCCGGCGCCGTGCAGGGCGAACGTGATGGCCGCGATCTGGAAGAGCAGGAGGAACTTGCGGTCGGAGCTCTGGACGACCGTGATGAAGAACGACCCGATCATGATGAGGATGGCGATGAACGCGGTCGTCGGGAGCGCCGAAATCAGGCCCAGGCCGTCGATGTTGTTCGGATCCACGCCCCGCAGCGGGCCCGGGGGGACCTTGAGGGCGAGGATGTACATGGCCAGGCCCTCGAGGACCAGCAGCACGGGCACCCACTTGGGCGCACTGGCGACCAGCCCCCTTACCCGACCGCCCCGGGGGCGCGGCTTGGCCGGGGCCGGCTGTGGCGCCACCTGCTGGGGTGCGGCCTGCTCGGGTTCGGCTTCTTGCTGGGGCGCGGCGGGCTCGGCCTCGGTCGACGGCGTTACGGCCGGTGCCCCTCCGGTGGCCGCAGGACGGGTCATGGGCACGGTGCCGTCGGCTGACGCGTCGGCTGTGAGCCCCTCGTCGGCTGACGCGTCGGTGGTGGGCTCCTCGTCGGCCGACGCTTCGGCCGAGGGCTCCTCGTCGGGATCTGCCTCCTTGGCGGGCGCGTCCGTGACCGGCGCGGAGACATCCTGTACGGGCGTGACCACCGTGCCCGTGGCGTCCGGGTCCGTGTCCGCCTCCGTCGTGGGCGGGTGCCCGATGTGCAAGGTGGCGGGCAGCCGTACGAGCCTCGTCGTGTCCGCGTCCGGCTCGATGCCGTCGCCGTCCCGTTGCGTCACGTTGACCATCATGCGGCCCCGGCCGACCCGTGGGTAACGGCCTGCGACCCTGTTTCTCCGTACCTGAGGATTTTGCGGAGATTCCCGAAAATCAAAAGTCCCATGAGCAGTTCGCTGAAGAGCAGCCCGTATCCCACCGCGTTCACGCCGGCGTACGGGAACAGCGCCACAGTGGACACCAGCACGAGCACGGCCAGCCCGATCTGCACGGCCGCCAGCATCCGCGCCCGCGACTGCGCCCGCAGCGCGCTCAGGTAGACCTCGATCAGCACCCGCGGCAGCACGGCCAGCGACATCAGCCGAAGCAGCGTCGTGCCCTCGGCCGCGAAGGAGGACCCGAAGATGGTCAGGATCAGCGGCGCGGCGACAATCGCCACCGCGATGATCGGCGTGACGATCAGGAACGCCCGCCGCAGCGCCCGACGGCAGTTCTCGGCCAGCCGGGCACGGTCGAAGGAGCCCTCGACGGTGAGCGACACCGCCATGTTCATGGCCAGCAGCTCGATCATGCTCGCGAGGGTGTGCGCCATGGAGAAGCGCCCGAACGTGGCCTCGCCCACCTGCGTGGCGACCACCACGGGCACCAGGTAGACGATTCCCAGGATGGACAGCGTCCCGGGGAAGTCCCCGGCCAGGAACCTGCCGACCTGGCGCAGCCGGGGCGGCTCCTGCGCGGCGTCGGACTCCTTGACGTGTCTGGGCACCACGACGCCGAAGATCAGCCAGTTCACGGGGATCAGCGCGAGTGCGGTCGGGATGACCCACGAGACGAAGATCCCGCCCGACGGCAGCGCGCCGGCCAGGGCGACCAGCAGCCCCATCTTGACGACGCCGAAGACCAGGTTGTTCATCGGCACGAACGTGGCCCTGCGCAGCCCGGTCAGCACCACGTCCTGCAGCGTGAAGACGGCCCACACCAGCACGGACGCCAGGAAGAACAGCCCGGGCCAGAAGCCGCTGAGCACCGCGTACGTCTTTCCCCACATCGGCAGGGTCAGCAGGAACCCGAGCGCCGCGACCCCGCCCGTGGCGGCGGCCAGGCCGTACCCGCGCAGGACCAGCTCGGGCGTGCGGCGGCCGGCCACCGGCAGGAAGCGGGCCAGCGCGCCCACGAACCCCAGCGCGATCAGGGACGCGAACAGCCGCATCGCGGTGATCAACGCCTGCCCGCGGCCGAACTCCTCCGGCGAGTAGTGGTGTGCCGCCAGCAGCCAGTAGCCCATGCCGAGCACGCCGGTGATGACGGTGTTCGCCATGAGCGCGTAGCCCTGGCGGAACAGCGGATTACGCAGATCGCGGAGGATCTTGCCCCAGACGTCAGACATTTCCGCGCACCCGCCGCAGCCCGTACCTCGTCCGGCGCACGACCGCGTACCCCTTGGTGAGGATGCGTTCGCGCAGGTAGATGAGGGGAACGGCGGTGCCTTCGACAGCCCGCTTGAACATGGCGATGGTCGTGCCCTTGCCGACCGTCAACCGGGGGATGGCGAGCATGTCGTGGCGGTCGGCGGCGATCGTGTTGCTCACGGCGCAGGCGGCGAAATATCCGGCCTTGCGGACTTCCTGGCGGACGCGGGCACTGGAGTAGCCGTAGGGGTAGGCCATGGTGGCGACCGGCGCGCCGATCTTCTCCTCCAGCAGACCCTTGTTCCTGCGCAGCTCCTGCCGGAGGTCCTCGGTGCGGAGCTGGTCCAGCTGGGGATGGCTGTGGCTGTGGCCGCCGATCTCGATGCCGGTCTGCGCGGCCTCGCGGGCCTGGCCCCAGCTCAGCATCTTGTCGAGGGGGCGGCCCGCCGCATCGTCGCCCGCGTCGGACACCCAGCCGCTGGTCAGGAAGACCGTGGCGGGGAAGTTGTAGCGCTCGAGCAGGGGCAGCGCGTGGCTGTGGAAGTCGGCGTAGCCGTCGTCGAACGTCACCACGATCGGCTTGCCGGGCATCGAGCGGCCGTTGTTGTGGTGGAGCGAGGCCACCAGGTCGCCCAGCGTGAGCGGGGTGAAGCCGCTCTCCGACAGGTACGCGAGCTGCTCGGCCAGGTCGGACGGCCGCACCGAATGGGGTCTGGTCTCGTCGTTGGGGGCGTCGGTGACCGAGTGATACATCAGGATCGGGATCCGGGTCATGAGCGTGCCACCTTCAACCGTGCGGAACCCACCGCGTAACCCCAGGTCGTCCAGGCCAGCCCGACCACGATCGCGGCCGCCCTGCCGAGCCCGCCCAGGTCGCCCCGCAGCGCCTCGCGCACGCCGCGCAGCGCGCCGAGCGGCAGCGTCCTGAGCGCGTGGGCGCGCTCGCTGGCCAGGCCGTCCTGAGTGCCGACCTCCTGCGTCACCAGGGCCTTCGACAGCCCCTCCGCATAGCATCTGGATCTGAAGTAGGCGAACCGCTCGCGCTGTCTGGACACCTTGTGCCCGATCACCGCGCGCGGCTCGAAGAGCATGACCGAGCCAGGCTTGCGCTGGCTCAGCCGGATGCAGAACTCCGTCTCCTCGCACCCCAGCGGGCGCGACTTGCGGCCCTGCACGCTGCGCCCGATGCCGCTGTGGAACCCGCCCACCTCGGACACGACGTCGCGCAGGAAGGCGGCGTTGCCGCCCATCACGTTACGGATCGGCGCACGTACGGCGGGCATGCCGCGGTACGTGCAGCCGACCGTCCAGTCGAACTCGTCCGGGAACCACCGCGGGCGCCTCCCGGACGCCCACAGCGGATCCGTACGACCTCCGACGCCCACCACGCCGGGTACCTGGAAGCCCTCCTCCAAAGCCTCCAGCCACCCCGAGTCGGCGACCGCGTCGTCGTCGAGGAACGCGACAATCTCACCGTTGGCCATGGCCACGCCGGTGTTCTTGCCTCCCGACAGCCCCTGCTCATGCGTGTTGTCCACCACAATGGCCCGTGGATACGCGCGCTTGAGCTTGAGGTGCAGGTCGGGGTTGTGGTCGACCACCAGGATCAGCTCGTGTGCCGGGCGTGTCTGGCTCTCGACCGACTCGACTGCCTGCCTGATGTCCTCCCACCGCTCCTCGGTGTAGACGCAGATGACAACAGACGTGTTCACAGGGATTCCTTTATGCGACGCCTCGGTCAGCGGCGGGAGTGGCGGTCGGCTCAGGCTGAGCGGGAGCGGGCTGGCGACGCCACTCCTTCAGGATGGTCTTGAGCACGCGGAAGCCATCTCGTACGGCGCGAAGGTTGCTCTCGCCGTGAATGCGGGTGCGTTCGTGGCTCGGCACCTCGTGCACCTTCAGCCCGGCCTTGGCCGCGCGCACGTTCATCAGCGTCTCCACCTCGAAGCCGGGGCAGTCGAGGTCGAGCACGTCGAGGTGGCGGGCCCAGAAGGCGTTGTAGCCGTAGCACAGGTCGGTGTACTTGGTGCCGTACAGGACGTTGACCAGCGAGGTTAAGACCTTGTTGCCGATCCGCCGGTTGAGCGTCAGGTCGTCGCTGCCGCCGCCGGGGGAGTAACGGGACCCCTTGACGAAGTCGGCGCCCGTCACCAGTGCCCCGACGAAGGAGATGATCTCGCGGCCGTCGGTCGAGCCGTCGGCGTCGATCATCACGATGATGTCGCTCGTGCACGCGGCGAAACCGGCTGCCAGGGCGTCACCCTTGCCCTTGCCGGTCTGCGTGACGACTTTCAGGTTCGGTCGCAGCCGCCTGGCCACGGCCACCGTCTCGTCGACGGAGTTGCCGTCGACGAGCACGATCTCGTCCACCCAGTGCGGGATCGTGGCGAAGACGTGCGGCAGGTTCTCTGCCTCGTTCATCGCCGGCACGACCACGCTCACCGTCGGGGAAATGGCCAGGTGAGGTGTGACCGGCGTGAAGCTCGTGGGTGGCGGCATCGACCGCAAGGGTGGTTGCGGTTTGCCGTTGTGCTTGGCTATCTCGGGACTCATGGCGAGGGAGATCCTTCCGGGACCCCTCCCCGCCACGAGCCGGACGCGGCCACACCCGGGTGCTGAGGGAATGGCGAAGCCGGTGAACGATGCATCGAAGGGTCCTGTGCTGTGAGGGTGTTCTGCCGGGACTCGGAAGCGCTCAGCGTGCTCCCGTTGGTTCTTTCACTACTGCGTTGGGTGACTCTTGCTGCTGCATCGAAGTGCGCATGCGACCGAAGCCCTTGAGTACACGGTCGGCCGCCTTGTAAAGGGACGGTCTGTCCATGACGATTGTTCGGGCCTTGTTGAAAGGAGTGCGGCCCATCCAGTGGACCGCCGCAGCCGCGGACGGTCTCGAGATGCGGCCTTCGGCGACGTACAAGACTCCGCTCTTGAGCCAGTCTTTGTACTCTTTGCCGCCTTTGCCCATGTCCACCATGTGCACTCCGTCGTTCGCGGCGGCCTCGGCCATCTGGAGATGATGGACGATGCCCGGCGAATAACGGGCGAACTCGGTGTCGTAGGCGGGGAACCACCCTACAAGCGTGGTGCTCGTCCGGAGGCCGAAATGCCCGGCGACCGGTACGTCCCCGGCATAAAGCATGGTCAGGACGCCCGCGAAGTCCGATGACTTTTCGGCATGCATCATGTCCGTCAATTCGACGATCCACGGCTGGGCGAATCTATCCACCCGGCCAGTTCTTCGATACTGGTCGGACTTCCACGCCAGCAGCGTGCGCAGCACCTCCGGGTCGGCCGAGGCCCACTCGAAGCGCAGCTCGCCCTGCTCCCTGCCGAGCTTGCGCTCCTTGTAGCGGACGGTCTTGAGGTTTTTCGGGGAATTGGACTTGACCTGCTCGATCCAGGCGGCGAACCCGGAGGTGAAGTCCATGACCGGCGCGGGCCGGACATCCTGCTCGTAGGGGGCGAACGTCGGTTGTCCCGCCACCAGGTGGTCGAAGTCGAAGACGCTGAGCTTGCAGGCCCGCAGCAGGGCCTTGGCGTCGAGCTGCAGATCCGGGGCCGCGATTAACCCGTGGCATGTGGTCAGGAAGCCGCCGAGCGGCTTGCCGATGCCGAAGCTGTGCCGCTCATGCGGGAAGAATCCGACGATGTCGCTTTCGTCGGAGATGACTGCCACCCTCACGTAGTCGCGCAAGCGGTCCATCGCCACGGCGAACTCGACGGACAGGAATGGATTGTCCAGACTCGGATCGGCCTTCTGCAGCGCCCGCCATCGGCTCCGCTCGGACTCCCCGAGCTCTCCCGGCCGCGTCACCTGGATGTTCACCTGGCCCCCTGCTGGGTCTGCATGCTCTTCCCCCGGTACAACACGCGAAGCACGTACATGAACCCTCCGAGCACGGCGACCGTCGCGACGCCTGCTCGGGGCGACCACGCGCCGAACAGCAGCATCGCCTGAGCGAGAAGCACGTTGATTACGAGACTTGCCGCAGCTCCTACTGATATCGCGGCAAGGGGGTCACGATCACGCAACAGTCCTACTACCGCCGCACCTGGAACGACCAGAAGGAACAGAGAGATCAAAAATGGGCGCAGCGGTGTGTCTATGTCGAAAAGCGCCACGACCGCTCCAGCTATGCAAGCGAGCGCCACCAGCCAGGTCAGCGCTCTGCGGTGCTGCTTGAGCATCCCTCTTCTCTCCTGCTCCGTTATCAAAGCACTACTGATCGCAATTCATGGGACCAATCCGCGGCAGGGACGTCAATGCCGACGCTTGGCAACATGCCCCGGTTTACCGGCACGCAAAGATTCTTCTCGCGCAGATTCAATACGTGATCAAGAGGTTCCGGGTCCCGGAACGGCTCCCAGGCACACCAGAATGCCCTATGTGACCGCGAGTCTTCGAGCGAAGGTCCGAATCACCCTTTTTTGTCGGCTCTAAATTCCGATTTGCTTGGGGGTAAAAAGATCTATTCGGCGGTAAAGATCACTTTACTCGTCGAGGGTTTCCGCGTCGTCGGCGGACGCGGTCTCGGAGGGCGAGGCGCTGGGCTCGGCGGAGGCCGTCGGCTCGCCGGTCGGCTCGGACGGCTGCCGCCCGTCCCAGGCGAGTGAGCAGGTCGCGGTGCCGCCGTTCGAGGTGAAGGCGACGCGGCCCCTGCCGGCGCTGTCCGGGTCGAGGATCGTCACCCAGATCGCCACTGAGCGTCCGGCCTTGATCGAGCCGCTCGCCGGGAACACGTCCAGCCCCTGCGAGGCGGTCGCCACCCACGAGACCGCGGCGTTGCGGGCGCTGAGCCCGATCTTGGCCGCGCCGTCGATCGCCTCCGGGCACGACGTGCCGAGCCGGGCGCCGGCTGCGGGCCTGCGGCGGGTGGGCGTCGGCGCGGCGGCGTGCCTGGTGCTCGGCCGTACGGTCGGCGTGGCCCGGCTGGAGGGGGTGCGGCTGGGGGTGGGGGCCGGTGTGAGCTCGTCCTGCTCCACCGCCGGCTCGGGCGTCGGGGTCTCCTCGAGGGCGGTCGGGGTCTCCTTGACGGGGAGTGTGGACGAGGGACCCGCCCGGAGCGGGGTGCCGCTGGACGTGTCGCCGCCGTTGATCGCGACCATGGCCCCGGTCGCGGCCAGCACGCACGCGCCCGCCAGCAGCACCGGCGCCAGGCGGCGCGGCCTGCGCCGCCGCGAGCGGTGCTCGACGGCCACGGGGAAGCCGGTCTTGTCGAAGCTGTCCCCGCGATCGGTGATCAGGGTGCGGGTCTGGTCCCGCTCGGGGTTGACGCACGTGTCGATCACGCGGCGGCGCAGCGAGATGGGCGGGAACGCGACCGGCACCATGTCCAGGAGCCGCGCCGCCGAGACCTGCCTGTGCCGCCCCTCGGTACACACCTCGCACCCGCTGATGTGTCCAGAAAGCCTCCGTCGCAGCAGCGGGGTGAGCGGGCCCTCGCATCCGTCCAGCATGGCTGACAGGTCGGGGCAGTGCGCCCGTCCCGTCCTGGCCAGCACCACGGCGGCGGCGGCGTTCTCCAGGTGGTCGCGGGCCCTGCCGCGCCGGCTCGCCGCCTGCCGCGAGGTGAGCCCGAGCACCGCGCCCACCTCCGCCGGGGTCAGGCCGTGGCGCACCGACAACTCCAGGATCTCGCGCTCGCTCCTGCTCAGCTCGCCCAGCGTCTCGTGGACCAGGTCCGCCAGCTCGGGGTCGTCGTGCTCCTCGAGGACCGGCAGCGGCAGGCCCTCCACCGGCGTCCGATGCGCCATCCTGGCCCGCACCTGGAACCTGGTCAGCGCGTACAGCCAGGCCCGAAGCCGGGCGGGCTCCTTCAGCCGGTGCACGCACCCTTGCGCGGTGACCAGGGCGTCGTGCACGGCGTCGGCGGCCAGGTCGCTGGCGAAGGAGCTGGCGTAGTCGTGCAGCCGCTCGGCGTAGGAGTCGTACAGCTTGGCGGGAGCGTCGGTGTGCGCCCGGCGCAGAGCCTCGACCAGCTCATGTTCCTCGGCGCGATCGACGGACGGCCATCCAGGCACGGATTCCCTCCCCGCGGGTAGAACGGGCATTCAAGCCCCACGCGGAGAGGACGCCGCCACCTTCTACCGGGTTCGCCCCCTATGCCCAACAGGCATGAAGTGCCGGCGCCCTCACCCGTCGCAGTTGGGGGTGCAGAGGCGGCGTTCCATGCCCTGGAGGAAGAAGTCGCGCACCTGCAGGATGTTCTTGGCGATGTACGCCTCGCCGCCCGTGGCCTTGGCCAGGGCGTCCATCTGCTGCTTGCCCTTCTCGGCCTCCGGGCCGAACGCGATGAGCAGGATGCTGATGGGCCGCTTCGGGTTGTACGTCTTCTTCAGGAACTGCAGGAGCTCGGCGTTCTCGACGCCGCCGTCCGGGTCGTCGTTGCCCGCGCCGTCCGTGAGGACCAGCAGCGTGTTGATCTTGTCTTCCTGGTAGGTCTTGGTCAGCTGCGTGTACGCGGCCTTGACGGTGTCGTTCAGCCCGGTGTCGCCGGTGGCCTTGGCCTTGATCGATGCGAAATTCCTGGCCAGCATCTCCTTGCGGAGCGTCCCGTTGACCGACTCGCTGATCGGACCGACGGAGACGAGTTCCTTCCAGTCCTTGCCCTGCCCGTCCATGTGCGTGGAGAACGTCCACAGGCCCAGCTCGGAGTCGGCGGGGAACAGGCCCATGCCCTCGGTGGCGATCTTGGTGATGGCCTGCATGCGGGTCATCCCCGTACCGGGAACGGGCAGCGCCATCGTGCCGGAGACGTCGAGCAGCGTGAGCAGGCGGGAGCCCAGGTTCAGCCTGGACCAGGTCTGCACCATCCTGGCGACGGTCGCGCCGTCCGGCGGCTCCAGGGCCGGCGGCGTCTCAGGCGTGAACCCCTTGTCCTTCGACAGCGCGTCGCCCGCCTTGCCGTCCGTGCTGCGGAAGCCCGCTTCGCGCAGGATCTTCTTGGCCGACTCCGTGGCGAGGTCCTGCTTGAAGTCCGCCGCGGCCTTGAGCACCGACGGATCCTTGGTGAGGATCGTGACCGGGTAGTCGAGGCTCAGCGTGCCTTCCTTGGGATAGAGCGCGACCACCGGAGCCTCCGGCTTCTTCGCATTGTGGGCGTAGATGGCCTGCTCGGAGGCGACGCCGACGGGCACCCTGCTGCCCGACTTCACCGTGAGGCTGGCCAGCAGCGCCGTCGAGTCGGACGCGAGCTGGCCCGACAGCTCCTTCATGGCGCCCACCAGCGCCTTGTCCTGTTTGGCCTCCTTCGCCGTGCCGGCGGCGGCCAGCAGCGCGGCCAGCCCGGCGGAGTTCTTCTGGGGGTCGAGGGCGAGCACGCGTACCTTCTTGCCAGGCCCGTCCACGTTGGCGACGTTCGCCGCTGAGATCATGGCCGCCCAGCTCGGCTGCAGCGTGCCGGTCAGCTTCGACGCGGACGACTTGGCCGCCGCCAGCACCACGGGTGAGGTCGCGATCGAGCCGTCCACCTGCGGCAGTGCCTCGCCCGCCGGGGTGTTGCGCAGGCTCTCCATGAGGAGGCTGGAGTCCGCCACCCAGAAGTCGGCCTTGGCCTTGCCGGCGGCCACCGCGTTCGCGGTTCTGGCCGCGGCCTCCTTGGCCACCGTCACCTCGACGCACTTGCTGTCGATCGAGTGCATGGCCTTGTTGTAGTTGCCCGCGATCTTGTTGAGCGCGGGCTGGATGTCCGGGGTCGCGACGACGCGCAGCCCCAGCTTGCCGGCCGAGCAGTCGTGATCACGATTGAAGATGACGAATGCGGCGACACCGAGGAGCACGGCCAGCGCGACGGCGCCGGCCAGTGGCACGATCACCCTGCCGCGACCGCTGCCGGAGCGTCTGCGGGCCGGGGGTTCTTGCGCTCTGTATCCGCCATCGAGCTCGTCTGTGCGGTGTCGCCCCACGATGTCCTCTTAGATATGGTTTGAGACTTTCTCGGAGACCCTAGCGGGAGTTGCTCCGCAATACTCCGGGAACGATACTCGGTGTGCTCAGTGTGGGAAAACAGCCCTTTTGGTGCAGTGATTACGCTCTGCGAGCGCCGTTCCCGGCTTGAGTGATGGTTTCTGAGAGGTACATGTGATCGGCGGACCGCGTTCACCCCGTGACCGAGAGATCGCTTCCTGAGGCTCTAATGGCGACAGGTGTGGCCGTGCCAGGCCCGCCTGCCCTCCCGTACGGCGACTGCCGCCAGCGCCACCGCCACGGCCGGATCGACCCACCACCAGCCCAGCGTGTTGAGCCACAGGCTCGCCAGCACCCCCGCCGCCATGGCAGCGCAAATGAGGTTCTGGGTGCCCTCTCCTGAGGTGGCCGCGGACGTCAGCCGCGCCCCGAGCCGCCGCTTGGCCAGCCCCAAGGCAGGCATGCTGATCAGGCTGAACGTCGTCACCACGATCCCCAGCACGCTCGGCGCGGCCCGCTGTCCCGCGTCCAGGTCGTAGGCGACGTGCAGGACGAGGTAGGGCGCGAGCAGCCAGAAGCTCACCGCGACCGCCCGCCGGGCAGTGGTCTCGGCGCTCGCCGAGAGCGTGCGGGCGCCGGTGAAGCGCCACACCACGATCAGGCTGGCCGCCGCCTCGACGAACGACGCCAATCCCCACCCGATCAGCGCCAGGGAGTGGGCCGAGAAGCCGGCGGCCAGGCCGAGCGTGCTTTCCACGCCCAGCCAGGCCAGCGTGGCCACCGAAAGCGAACGGGCGGCGCGGGCAGCGCGCAGCCAGTCGGCTGACGCGGCCGGACGCTCATGAATTCGCTGGTCAGGCACCATGACCCTCCGCACTCCCCGGCTATCCGGCCGTCGACAGCGATGGGTAATGTACCCACTACGTAATGTAACGTCGCCTCGGGGCAGCAAAGGATGGTCAAGTTTGCCCGCATAATGAGCGCTGATCGCAACGGAGGGGGGCCAGGTTGCCGTTCACGCCGAGCCACATGGCGGCGGTGGTGCCGCTGATTGCGTCGCCGCGCGTACGCAAGTTCGCCGATCCATGGGCGCTGGCGCTCGGGGCGATGGTCCCCGATCTGCCGATCTTCCTGACGTTCCTGCCCGACTACGGCAAATGGCACTCCTGGCTCGGTGTGTTCACCGTCGACGTCGCAGCCGTACTGCTGCTGTTGCCGCTCTTCCACGGCGTCTTCAGGGAACCTCTGATCTCCCTGCTGCCGCCGTCGCTCGCCGGCCGCGCCGCCCTCCTGGCCCCGTCGCGGCCCCACGTCGTGCCCATGGCCGTCGGAGCGGCGATCGGCGCCGCCTCCCACGTCTTGTGGGACTCCTTCACCCACTCCAGCGGGCCGGAGGAGTGGGGGGACTGGCTGTCGATCCGGGTGTTCGGCGTGATCAGGCTGTTCCGGCTGCTGCAGTACGTCTCGTCCGTGATCGGCCTGGCCATCCTGCTGTGGTGGGGATGGCGCGGCCTGTCCCGGATGGCCGCCGCCCCTGTGCCCGACCGCCTGCAGATCCGCCCATACGTGCGAAGGCTCGTGATGCTGATGTGCTCGATCGGCACGGTCGCGGGCGCGCTCCTCTGGCCCCTCGTGGACGAGCCCGCCCCGGAGCTCGGCATCGCCAGCGTGCTCACCAAGATCGGCGCGGGCACGTTGATCGGCATGGGCCTGGTGCTGGTCGGCTATGCGGCGGTCTGGCAGCTCAGGCGGCGCATGGCAATATCGGAAGGTGCTTGAGTACGTAACCGACGCCGACGATCCCCGCCTGTCCGACTACACCCGGCTCAGGGACGTGGAGCTGCGCAAGAGCCTGGAGGCTTCGCGCGGCCTGTTCCTGGCCGAGGGGGAGAAGGTGATCAGGCGGGCCATCGGCGCCGGCTACCCGATCCGCTCGGTCCTGACCACGCGCCGCTGGCTGACCCCGCTCGAGGACGTCCTTGGGGACGCGCTCGTTTACGTGGTGAGCGACGAGACCATGTCGCGCGTCGCGGGCTTCCAGGTCCACCGCGGCGCCCTGGCCTCGATGGAACGCATCCCTCTGCCCTCCGTCGAGACCCTCATGAAGGGCAACGCGCGGCGGCTGCTCGTGCTGGAGGACCTGGTGGACCACGCCAACGTCGGTGCCATCTTCCGCAGCGCCGCCGCCCTGGGGGTGGACGGGATCCTGCTGTCGCCCCGGTGCGCCGATCCGTTGTACCGGCGGGCGGTGAAGGTCTCGATGGGAGCGGTGTTCTCGATCCCGTACGCGCGGATGGACAACTGGTTCGACGGGCTCTCGCAGCTGCGGGAGGCGGGCTTCCAGACGCTGGCCCTGACCCCGGATCAGACGGCCACCCCCATGGACACGGTCAAGCTGGCGGATCGGGTGGCGCTGCTGCTCGGCTCCGAGGGCGACGGCCTGTCATCGCACTGGCTGCACGAGGCGGACCAGGCGGTCTGCATCCCGATGAGCGCTGCGGCGATGGCCGCGGGCGTGGACTCGCTGAACGTGGTGGCCGCCGCCGCGATCGCCTGCCATGGCTTGATGCGAGCGAATTGACCTGGGCTACGGCCGCCAACGTTGCAGCCAATGATCGGAATAAGGGGGAGCCGTCAGAGATGTCCTTGTGGAAGGCGCTGGAAGGGTCGCGTGTCCTGGATCTCGCGCAGCCGATGCGGAGAGGCATGCCGCAGTCGCCCAACCATCCTCCGTTCCGGATGACGCTGGAGCGCAGGCACGGCGACATGGTCAGGCCCGACGGCGGCTCGGCCGCCAACGAGATCATCGTCACGGGCGGGCACGTCGGCACGCACGTGGACGCCCTCGCGCACGTCTCGCAGGACGGGCTGCTGCACGGCGGGCGGCCCGCGGGCGAGGTGATGTCGCACGAGGGGTTCGGCTCGCTGGGGATCGACGAGTTCGAGCCGTACGTGGGCCGTTGCGTGCTGCTCGACGTGGCCGCCGTGCACGGCGTGGACACGCTGCCGCCCGGCTACGAGATCACCCCTGGCGACCTGGCGGAGGCCGCCGGTGACACGGAGATCCGCGCGGGCGACGCGGTGCTCATCGGCACCGGATGGTCGCGGCTCTGGTTGTCGGGGGAGGAGTTCATCGGTCACCGGAACGGCGTCCCCGGGCCGGGCGCCGAGGCGGCACGCTGGCTGGCCGGTCACCGCCCGCGCGTGGTGGGTGGTGAGACCATCGCCTTCGAGCACATCGCGCCCGGGCGCGGGCACGCCACATTGCCCGTTCACCGGATCATGCTGGTGGAGTCGGGCATCAACATCGTGGAGACCATGCGGCTGGCCGAGTTGCTCGACTCGGGGGCGCGCGAGTTCGCGCTCGTGCTCAACCCCCTGCCGATCGTCGGCGCCACCGGCGCCCCGGTCCGACCGCTCGCCGTCATCGACTGATCCGAGAGAGGCCATGACCACCCATGTCCAGCGGCTCGCCGAGTTCGCCGCCGCCTGCCGCGACGAGGGCGTTCCCGGCCGCGTGCGCGACGACGTGACCGGACGCGTGCTCGACGTGCTGGGCAACTGCCTGGCCGCCTATGCCGAGCCGGAGGGAGACGCGGGACCGGCCGTGTTGCGGGCCGTACGCCGGTGGAGCGGCAGTGCGGAGGCCACCGCGATCGGCAGCGGCGACCGGCTGCCGGCGCCGTCGGCGGCGCTGGTCAACGGCACGCTGGCGCACGCGCTGGACTACGACGACACGCACCTGCCGTCGGTGCTGCACCCGAGCGCTCCCGTGGTGCCCGCCGCACTGGCCGTCGCCGAGGCCACAGGCGCGAGCGGCGCCGAACTGGCGTCGGCGATCGCGGCGGGCGTCGAGGTGTGCAACCGCCTGGGGATGGCCTCCTACCTGCCCGAGGCGCGCAACTCGCTCTTCTTCGAGAAGGGCCAGCACGCGACGTCCATCTGCGGCACGCTGGGCGCCGCGGTCGCGTCCGGGCTCCTGTTCGGTCTGGCGGCGGACGGCATCGCCGACGCCGTCGGCGTGGCGGCCAGCATGGGCTCTGGCCTCATCGAGGCCAACCGCACAGGCGGGACGATCAAGCGGGTTCACTGCGGCTGGGCCGCTCACGCGGGCGTCTCGGCCGCGGTGCTCGCCGCGGAGGGCGTGACCGGGCCGCCGACCGTGCTGGAGGGCCGGTTCGGCTTCTTCCAGGCCTGGCTGGACGGCCGCTTCGACGCCTCGGCACTGCTGTCGGACCTGGGCGACCGGTGGGAGCTGCTGCGCACGGTCTACAAGCCCTATCCGACGAACCATTTCACCCACCCGGCCATCGACTGCGCCCTGGCGCTGCGGGCCGGCGGCCTTTCTCCCGCCGAGGTCGAGGACATCGAGCTCGGGGTGCCGGGTCCGGTGCTGCGCACGATCGCGGAGCCCCGGGAAGACAAGATCAACCCTAGGTCGCCGTACCATGCGAAGTTCTCCGGCCCCTACGCGGTGGCGGCGGCGCTGTACGGCGGCGGCGGGCTCGGGCTTTCGCTGGACGACTTCGCCTCCCTGCCTCCCGAACGGCTGGAACTGGCGAAGCGGGTGCGCTGCGTGGCGGACGAGCGGGCGTCGGAGATCTTTCCTCGTGCGTTCGCAGCGGTCCTGCGGGTACGGCTGCGTGACGGCTCGGTGCTGGAGCATCGCGTCGATTCCTCGCGTGGCGGGCCGGAGCACCCGTTGACGCAGGACGAGCTGGCGGTCAAGTTCCGTGCCAACGCGGGACGGGCGCTGCCGCCGGACGACGTGGACGCCCTCCTGGCGGCGGTCGGGAACCTCCCGTCGGCCCCGTCGGTGTCGCCGCTGCTCCGCCTGACCGTCGCCTAGCTCAGAAAGTGGGCCTGGCACCGCCTCCACTGCCCTGTAATGCTGTAATCATGGAGACGTTATTCGAGCACGCGGGCGGCGAGGAGCGCCTGCGTGCGTTCATCGAGATCTTCTACGGCAGCCTGCTGGCCGACCCGCTGCTCCAGCCGCTCTTCGGCGCGGGCAGGGCGGGCCACGTCGACAATTTGACCGCCTTCACGGTGGAGACCTTCGGCGGCCCCGACACCTTCTCATCGGAGATGGGCGGGTTCCCGCTGCTCATCGACGCCCACCGGGGTCTGAAGATCAATGAGGAGCAGCGGCGGCGGTTCGTCGAGCTGTACATGGCGGCGGCCGACCAGGCCGGGCTGCCGGGCGACGAGCCGTTCAGGGCGGCGCTGCGCTCTCATGTGGAGTTCGGCACGGAGGTGGCCGTGCAGAACTCCCATGCGGAGACGGACGATCAGCTTCACCCGCTGCGCGAGGTGCCGCGCTGGGACTGGGAGTAGGGCGTCAGGGCCGGCCGCCGGTGAGCCAGTCGGGATAGCCGTCAAGCTCGTGGGTGACCGGCGCGCTGACGACGGAGCAGCCCTCCCCGGTCTCCCTGATGTGCCGTTCGAGCGTGGCCGCCTGCCGGTCCGTCGTGATGAGGATGAGCTCCCAGGTGATCTCGCCGGGGCGCGCGGACGGCACTTCCGCTATGTCGATCGAGGCCGCCAGGCCCGCGCCGAGAATGGCGTGCGCCAGCGCGGCCGCTCTCTCGTGGCCCTCGATCGTCGCCCGGACCTCGATGAATTCCGCCATGGGATGCCCTCCGGGATGGCTGCGAGACCAACCCTATCCGCGGGACCGCCCGCCGGTAACCGATTTCTGGATCAGGTGGACCAGGTGGTGGTACCCCAAGGCTCCTCTTCCTTGTCCCCGAGGCCGCCGCCACGGCGGGCCTCGTGCTCGTGCTGGGGTGATGACCTGTCAGGTCCGAGCCGGGGGAGCGGTGGAGGTGCGGACGATCAGTTCGTGCGGGAACGTGAGGCGCTCGGGCTCGGCCGTCGCCCCCGACAGCAGCAGCCGCCCCGCCGCCGCCCCCATCTCCTGCTTGGCCTGCCTGATCGTGGTGAGCCCCGCCTCCTCGGCCGCGCTGTCGGAGAAGCCCACCACCGACAGCTCCCCCGGCACCTCCAGCCCCAGGTCGGCCGCCGCGTCGAGGACCCCCAGCGCCAGCACGTCCGTGTTGGCGAGGATCGCGGTGGGGCGCGGGTCGCGCCCGAGCAGCGCGTGCCCCGCCTTCCGCCCGGCCTCTCGCGAGTTGCGCGCGACCTCGTAGAACGGCACACCTGACCAGTCGATCCCGGCCTCCTCGCAGGCCTGCTGGTAGCCGCTCCGCCGGCGCCGCATGGCCTCGAAGGCGGCGCTCTCCTGCCGCTCCTGGGTGGCCCAGCCGGTGTAGCCGTCGTCGTGCAGCCCGACCATGGCCACCCCCAGCCGCCGATGCCCGAGCCGCAGCACGTGCCGTGCGGCGGCGGCCGCGGCGGCGGGCTCGTCGATCCCCAGGAACAGATGCCCTGGCACGTACGGCTCGTCCACCACCACCACGGGCAGCTTCCTTGCGAACACCTCGGCCAGCGCCGGATGCCCGTCGGGCAGCGACATCACGCAGAACGAGTCGACCACCGCGTCCCTGACCGTCTCGCTGCGCCGGTCGCCGTGCGGCAGAGGCAGGATGAGCAGCCCCACCCCGGCGTCCTCCGCCGCCGTGGCCAGTCCCTGGAAGAACCCGATCGCGTACGGGTCGGCGAACGCGTACGCCAGCGTCTCGCTGAAGATCAGCCCGAGCGCCCCCGCCCGCCCCAGCCGCAGCGAGCGCGCCGTCGGATTGGGGCCCGCGTAGCCGAGCTCGTCGGCCACCTCCATGATCCGCTGTCGCAGCCCCTCGCTGAGCTGGTCGGGCCGGGAGAACGCGTAGGACACGGTGGCCCGGGACACGCCCAGCCGGTCGGCGATCGTCTGCAGTGTCACCCTGGCCATCGTCCCACGGTATCGAAGAGCTTGCCTGGTCCATCTTAATTGATTAAGGTCTTAATTGATTAAGGAGGAGTCATGGACGCTATGCAAGTCCTCTCTCATCAGACGGCGATGGGCTATCGGGATTCGCTGGGCGAAGCGCTCCCCGGCGCGCCGCGCCGGCCGCACCGCCCGAGGGCCAAGGTGCGGGTACGGGTGGCGCACTCGCTCAGGTGGACGGCGGACCGCCTGGATCCCGCCTGCAGAACCATGTGAAGAAAGTGAGCCCGGCCTTCCTGTGGGCACCTGTGTTGTGCCATGAAGAGCACAGAGATCGAACTCGAACGACGGACAGCCAAGGTCGGCGACTGGTCGGTGACCGGATGGCGGCGCATCCCACCAGATGCGGACGAAAGCCCGCCCGTGGTCTGCGTGCACGGCGCGGGCGTGTCCAGCAGGGAACTGCGCCCCCTGGTCGCCGCGCTGGGGGAGCACCTGCCTGCCTGGACCGTCGATCTGCCGGGATTCGGACAGAGCACGAAACCGCCCCACGCGCTCGGCCTGACCGGGCTCGCCGACGCGCTGGCCGACTGGCTGGAGGCCGAGCAACTGCCCGCCGCCTGCCTGGCGGGCTGCTCCTTCGGCTGCCAGATCGCCGTTGACGTCGCGGTGCGTCACCCGCAACGGGTGCGCTCGCTCGTACTGATGGGACCCACCGTGGACCCGGCGGCGAGATCGTGGCCGCGGCTCATCGCCCGGTGGGTCCGCAACTCCAGACGGGAGGACCCGCGCATGGCGCCGCTCAACGTCGCCGATTACCGCGACGCCGGCCTCCGGCAGGTCCTGACCAGCTTCGACGCGGCGGTCCGCGACCGCGTGGAGGACAAGCTCCCGCACGTCACGGTGCCCACACTGGTCGTCAGAGGGGAGTTCGACCGGCTGGTGCCGCAGGACTGGGCCGAGGAGGTCACCCGCAGGACGCCGCGGGGCAGGCTGGTCGTCGTGCCGGGGGCGCCGCACATGATCCCGTTCCGGGATCCGGCGGCCCTCGTGCCGATCATCAGGGGGTTCGTGGCCGATGCATAGGTACGCCGCCTCCTTCGACTCGGCCACGGGGATGCTCCGTGCGCTCTCCCGCTACCTGCGCGGACGTGACTTCCCGGCGCTCGGGCAGTTCCCCGCCGCCATCGAGCCGATCGCCTCAGGGGTGCTGGGGGTGGCGAACCGGCTGCCGCGCCGCCTCGCCGAGCGGGCGTACGCGCTGTCCGGGTGGAGCGAGGCCGGCGCGCCGTCGAAGCTGGCCGGGCTGCGCGCGGACGAAATGGCCGAGTGGGTCGTCGAGCACTATCCGCGCCGCCGCTACCCCGTGGTCTTCGTGGGCTCCGCCTCCGGCGCGCTGGTGCACCTGGCCGCGGCGCTCGGCGCGCCGTGGTTGCCCCAGACCCTGCTGGTCCCGGTACGCCAGCACGGCGGCCACCCCGACGCCCCCAAGGACTGCCTCCGCCGCGTCCGCCCGGCAGGCGAGGCCATGCTCGCCGCCAACCCCGACCTGATCCTGCACCACATGCACGACGCGAACCAGGACCGCCTGATGATCGCGGGAATGTCCTACTTCCGGATCAAGTGGCGGCGGCTGCCGGAGGCCTACCGGCGCTTCCTCCGCGAGTGCCTCGACGGCACGCTCGTCGTCTCCGACTGCGGCCTGCGCTGGCCGACGACCCGCATCGGCGAGCGGTACGTCTTCCAGCACGGCGCGCTGGGCGGGCTCACCCCTGACGAGTACCGTCTCGGGAGCCCGGAGATCGCCGGCTACCTGGCGCGTCACGGCTCCCCGTACCGGCACTGGGACGCTCCCGAGCCGGACGGCGAGAGCCCCGAGGCGGAGTGGGGGTTCGAAGCCGAGCTCATGGACGATCTGCGGGAGGCCGCCGGCAGGGTCGCCGTGCTGCGCTTCCCGGATCCCGAGGCGCTGACCCCGGCGGTGGCCGACCTCTACCGATCCTGGTACGAGGCCCGCGGCCTCCCGGGGGACCGGTTGCTGGTGGAGTCGTTCCTGCTGCTGGAGCCGTGGTGGACGCTGCGCACGGGATCGGTGCCGTACTGGATGGTCTTCAACTCCGAGAGCTCGCGCAAGGGGCTGCTGTCGTACCTCGACGGCGGGGAGCCGTACGACGAGATCCGGATGACGCTCTTCTCGCACGGCGTGGAGTCGCCGGGGATCGCGCCGATCGACGCGTGGCGGGAAGTGCTGGAAAGGGCGCGGAAGATCGGGGTCTTCGCCGGGGTCGATCCCCGGGCGTTCCCGCGTGACTTCGCCGTCTTCGCCCGCATGCACCGCGAGCTGTCCCGGGTGCGCACCACGTACCCGATGCCGCTGGCTCTGCCCCTGTCCCAGGCGGAGGACGCGCTGAGGGCGTACGGGGACGTGACCTGGACCGCCGGATGACGGTCGTGCGGCTGCGCCTGGTGGGCGTCGGCGCAATGAACTCCCCGCGCTACCGCCCCGCCGGGCTGCTGGCCGGCTGGCAGGGCCACCGCGTCCTGCTCGACGGGGGCGGCGAGGCCGCGGGCGGCGAGCGGCTCAGCGGCTGGCTGGTCTGCGACGAACGGGCCGAGCTGATGCCCCAGATCCGCCGCGCGGCGCGGGCGCTCGGGATGACCGCCGGGGTGGCGGGCTACGAGGCCGCGGGCGTGGAGATCGTGCCGCTGCCGGTCAGCCACACCTCCCACCCCACCTACGGCTACCTGATCAGGACGGAGCGGGCGAACGCCGCCTGGGCGCCGGAGTTCTGGACCTTTCCCGTCTGGGCGGCCGGGGTGGACCTGATGTTCGCCGACGCCGCGGGCTGGGACCGGCCGATCCGCTTCGCCGGCGGGGTGGGCGGGCATGCGAGCGTGCTCCAGGTCGCGCGGCAGGCCCACGAGCTGCAGGTGGGACGGGTGGTCTTCGCTCACATCGGCCGCCCCTCCATCCGGGCGATCGACCGCGGCGAGCGCCCGCTGTTCGGCGAGTGGGGCGTCGAGGGCCGCACCTACCCGCTCGGCTAGCCGCCCGCGATCTGCTCCCCGGCGTAGTCCAGGAGCCGCTCGGCGGTCTTGAAACGGCGCTCGTCCTGGTCGCCGAGCAGCACGCCCACCACGCGCCTGCCGCTCCGCTCCCCGGCGAAGAGCAGGCAGTATCCGGCGGCATTCGTGTACCCGGTCTTCACGCCCAGCACCCCGTCGGCACGCGACAGCAGCTTGTTCGAGTTGCGCCAGGTGTGCGCGCCGTGCACCGACGTCTTGGCCACCTTGTGCACCTTGCTCCCGACCACGGCCGCGAAGGTGCTGTCGTCCAGTGCCCGCTGCGCCAGCTTGACCTGGTCGACCGCGGTCGAATGGCCGCCGTGGCCCGGCGTGGGCATGCCGTCGGCGTTGGTGTAGCGGGTGTCGGACATGCCGAGGGAGCGGGCGGCGCGGTTCATCTTGGCGACGAACGCCGTCTTGCCCGGACCGTAGTGCCGCGCCAGTGCGTTGGCCGCGTCCGCCCCGGACCGCAGCAGGAGACCGTACAGCAGGTCCCTGACCGTGAGCCGCTCGCCCTTCTTCAGCCCCGCCGTCATCGCGCCGTTGCCGGCCGCGTACTTGACGTCCGCCGCGGTGATCGTGATCGTGTCGCTCAGCCGGGCCTCGCGCAGCACGACGTACGCCGTCATGACCTTGACCAGGCTGGCCACCGGAACCCGGCGGGTCTGGCGCTTGCCGAAGTGGATCGTTCCGCCCGAGTCGACCACGTACGCGGACCTGGCCTCGACCTCCGGCGCGTCCGCCGCCGCGGCCGGGGCAGCAGTCCCTACAACCAGCGCGAGTGCGGCAGAGCCAATGAAACCCCCAATACGCATGCCAAACATGTTGGCAGGAGATCAAGGGTCCGTTTGCCGAACTACGCCATATGGCCAGATCGGATGGGGTAAATCCAAGCTGGACGAGGGGAGTGGGCGGCCGTGGCGGGCAGGTTCATCATCGATGAGGACGGGCAGGGCGGCTTCCGCTTCACGCTCGTCGCGAACAACGGGCAGACGCTCGCCGTCGGCGGCGGCTACCCCACCAAGATCGCCTGTGTGAACGGCATCGAGACCGTGCGCAGGAACGCTCCGGAAGCCGTCATCGACGACCAGACCAGGGCGGGTCTAGGAGACCAGGGCCTCTGAGGAGGCGGCCTGCCGCTTCTTCCGCCTGCGCCGCACCGCCATCCAGGAGATCGCGGCCACGGCCAGCACGGCCACGACCGCCGCCGTGACGGGCGAGCGCGCGGCCAGCTCCAGCCAACCCCACACGATGGCCGTCAGGCCGAACCACCAGATCGGCGCCCAGGTCAGGCAGCCCAGCGCGCTCGCGACCACGTACCAGGGATAGGACACCCGCAGCGCACCCGCCACCCACGGCAGCGTGTGCCGCAGCATGGGCACCCAGAAGCAGCCGTAGACGGCCAGCGCGCCCCACTTCTCCACGACGTGCTCGATCTTCGCGATCCGCTCGCGCCCCAGCCGGACGCCCACGCGCGAGTCGTAGAGCTTGTCGCCGAGCCTGCGGCCGACCCAGTAGTACACCTGGAACGCGCCGAACAGGGCGAGGATGAGCACGGCCCCCACCAGCCAGTACGGCAGGCCGAACAAGGACGGCTTCATGGGATCGGCAATGCCGCTCATCCGCCCACCCCTCCCCGAAGCCTTAGGTCAGGCTTACCTTAGTTCAAGTTGCAAGCTTCTGCCACACCGGCTTGCAAGCCGCCGCAAGCAGGCGACAACCAGGACTCAATCACCCGGTCTCACTCTATGCGTGAGGCAAAAGGGGGTTGAACATGCCGACGACGAGGGCAGCCGTCCTGGCCGGTGGAGTCGCGAACACGGCCAAGCTCTTCGTGGCCGCCCTCGCGTTCGCCGGCGCGTACGTCGGCGCCTCCGCCCACGACAGCGCCGGCACCGCGCCCGGCCAGGTGGAGACCGTCACCCTGTCGGCCCGCGAGGTGCCCTGCACCGAGCAACTGGCGCTGGCCGACGTGGAGCGCAGCGCGGTCCTCAACCGGCCGAAGGCGCACAGACCGTCAAGAACGACCGTTCCCAGGTGAGCTGCTGACCGACCGCTGCGCCGCCTCCACCCAGCGCGGCACGCCGACCCGCTCGGCCACCTCCAGCGCCTTCTTGTAGTGGTCGCGCGCGGCGTCGGGCTGCCCCAGGCGGATGGCGAGGTCGCCGAGCGTCAGCGCCACCGGCCACAACGCCACCACGCCGGTGCCCGCGCCCGCCACCCGGTCGGCGAACGGCTTGAGCTTGTCGTAGCAGTCGACCATCCGCTCCCGGTCGTCGAGCAGCATGCCGGCCAGGGCACGCCAGGTCATCGCCAGCTCGTAGAGGAAGTCGGGGCGCACCGGCGGGCGGGTGGCGGCCACGGCCTTGGCGTCCTGGAGGTGCCCGGCCGAGGCCAGGGCCAGCGCGTACGCGTCGAGCGTCCACTTGGCCCCACGCTGGTGCTTCTCGCCGAGCAGGTCGACCATCTCGGCCGCCCGGCCGTCCACCAGGTGCAGGCAGAAGTTCGTGATCAGCGGGAGGTCCTGGCGGCCCTCCAGCATGCCCGCCCGAGCGGTCATCCTGGCCGCCTCGCGGTAGGCCCGCTCGGCGCCAGCGTAGTCGCCGGCGATCATCAGCCGCTGGCCCGAGTACCAGACCACGACCGCGGCGGGGGCCGACAGGTCGTACTGCTTGGCCAAGCGGTCGGCGGCGGCCGCGTGCTCGTCGGCCACCGCGAACTCGCCCCTGGCCGCCGCGCACTCCAGCAGCACCAGGTGGGCCAGCGCCTGCGTGGCCATCTGCCCCGAGCGCTGCGCGACCTCCAGCAGCTCCCTGCCGATGCTCTCGCGGGTGTCGACCGCCGGGATGTCGTACGACTGCCGCAGCCGCCCGCTCAGCGCCGCCGCGATCAGCGTCGGGTCGCCGCTCTGCCTGGCCAGCTCCAGCGCCTCCAGGGACGCCTGGCGCCCGCGCTCAGGTGAGGAGGAGCCCTCCAGCTCCAGGGCGAGCGTGGTCAGCAGGCTGGCCCGCAGCCGCTGCTCGCCCTCGGGCAGCTCCATGAGCGCCTTCTCGGTGACGTCCACGATCTCCCACGCGGTGCGGGTGAAGTCGCGCGCGATGCCCTTGTGCGGCACGGCCAGCGACGCCGCCACCTTCGCGGTGATCTCCAGGTCGCCCAGCGGCAGGGCGGCGTCCATGGCCTGGCGCCGCAGCAGCCGGGCCGCCGTCATGTCGCCGCACAGGGCCAGCGCCCTGATCTGGCGGAGCATGAGCCGCAGGCGCTCCTTCGCGCGCTCCGGCGACTGCTCGCCGCTCTGCTCGTCGTTACGCGAGCGGTCGAACGCCGCGATGGCCTGCTCCCACAGCGTGGCCGCCTCGCGGTGGGCGAAGCGCCGCTCGGCCTGCTCGGCCGCGAGACCCGCGTAGTGGACCGCCTTCTCGGCCGCGTCGGCCAGGAAGTAGTGGTGGGCCAGCGCCGCCACGTCGGACGGCCGATGCTGCTCGATGACCGCCGCCACGGCCGCGTGCAGCCTGGTGCGGCGCAGCCTGGAGGCGTCGGAGTAGATCGTGTCGCGCACCAGGTCGTGGTCGAACCTGAGCTGCCCGGGCCCCGGCTCGGTCACCAGCCCGGCCAGCAGGCCCGCCTCGACGGCCTCGATCACCGCGTCCGCGTCGCCCGACACGGCGATCAGCACGTCGAGATCCACGTCGCGGCCGATCACGGCGGCCTGCAGCAGGATCTGCTGCGCGCCCGAGGGCAGCCGAGAAATGCGCCGCCGCAGCACGTCACGCACGCCGGAGGGCACCCGCGAGAGCACCTGGGTCGCGCTGGCCCGGTCGGCCGCGCCCTCGGCGTCGAGCAGGCGCACGGTCTCGCGGACGAAGAACGGGTTGCCGCCCGTGCGCTCGACGATCGACTCGACCGCGTCCTCGTCGATCTCGCGTACGCAGGTCGCCTTGACCAGCTCCGCCACGGCCTTCGGGTCGAGCCCCGACAGGCCCACGCGCACCGGGCCCAGCCTGGCCAGCGCGGCCAGCACGTCGGACTGGCGGTCGTCCAGCTCGTTGTCCCTGCACGTCACCACCAGCAGCACCCGGCTGGTCGCCAGCAGGCTCGGCAGCGCGCGCAGCAGGGCGAGCGTCTGGTCGTCGGCCCAGTGCAGGTCCTCGAGCGTCAGCAGCACCGGCGCCCGGCGCGCGACTCCGGCCAGGTAGCCGCCGACCGCGCGGTGCAGCCGGAAGCCGCCGGACGCCTCGTCCTCGTCGGGGTCGGGGGCGGCGTCGTCGAGCAGTGGCGCCAGCAGCTGCGCGTATTCGCCCGCGCCGGTCGTGCCGGTGAGCGTGCGCAGGATCTCCACCCACGCCCAGCCCGGCGGGGTGGTGCTGGAGTCGGGGCACGCGCCGGACGCGGCGATCCAGCCGTCGGCGGCGAGCCTGCCCTCCAGCTGGCGCAGCAGTGTGGTCTTGCCCGCGCCCGCGACCCCGGTCACGATCGCGACCTGGAACCTGCCCGTGCGCGAGGCCGCCGTGGTCAGCCTGGCCAGCTCGGCGTCGCGGCCGACGAACGGCTCGGGCTCCAGCGGCGGCGGCTCGACGGCCGCGGCCGGCCTGGGCGGCCAGGTGTCGGTGACCGGCGGGGCGGGCCGTGCGGGCCGCGCCGGGACGGCCAGGTCCAGCTCGGGGGACTGGGCCAGGATGTCGGACTCCAGCTTGCGCAGCGCGGGACCGGGGTCGATGCCCAGCTCGTCGGCCAGGATGTTCCTGGCTCTGCGCAGCGCGGCCAGCGCGTCGCCCTGCCGGCCGCACCGGTAGAGGCCGAGCGCCAGCAGCCGCCAGCCCTCCTCGCGCAGCGGGTGCTCGGTGGTCAGCGCCTCCAGGTCGGGCACGGTCTCGGCGTGCAGGCCCAGCCGCAGCCCGGTGTCGGCGTGCCGCTCGCGCGTCACGAGACGCAGCTCCGCCAGGCGGTTGACCTCGGCCTCCGCCCACGACTGGTCGGCGAAGTCGGAGTACGGGGTGCCGCGCCACAGGCCCAGAGCCTTCTCCAGGCGGCCGCGGGCGGACTGTGGATCGCCCTCTTCGAGATGCTCGCCCGCCGCGCGTACGAGCTGCTCGAACCTGAGCGCGTCGACCTGGTCGGAGGCCACCCGCAACGCGTAGCCGGACGCGACCGTCACCAGCAGCCGGTTGGGCCCGCCGCGCGGGCGGCCGGGCTCCAGCACCCGCCGCAGGCGCGAGATGTAGACCTGCAGGCCCGACTGCGCGCCCTTTGCCGCGTCGTCGTCCCACAGATCGTAAAGAAGCGTGTCAACGGGCACGACCTGACCTCTGGCCACGAGAAGCCGGGCGAGGACGGCCCGCTGCCGCAACCCGCCGAGGTCGAGTTCGTCGTCGTGTTCGTACGCCTCGACTGGCCCCAGAACTCGGAACGCCACCATGTCAGCCGCCACGCTATGCGGGCCTAGGAATCACGCACAAGGTCTTTGATGGGTTTGGGATTGTCACTACGGGGCCTTAGAGATCGCGGACGGGGGCTCCGCGCCGGCGTTCCGGCCGTTGCGCCTGCGCAGCAGCGCCCATGCGCCCAGTGCCAGGCCGCCGAACGGGATCTCGATAGTGTAAGTCCAGAAGCCGAAAAGCAGTGCGGTCGCGGTCGCCGGAGCGACTCCGACGCCGAACCCCTCGGTGAGGAGGAGCACCACCCCGCCCTCCATGATCCCGGCCCCGCTGGGCGTGAGCAGGACGCTGGTGAGCACCCGCGAGAGGGCGAAGACGGCGATCGACTGGGCGAAGCCCGGCCAGGCGCCCGTCGCGTGCAGGCACACCGCCATGATCGACCACTGGAACCCGAGGAAGAACACCATCCCCAGCGACAGCCCGGGCCATCTCGTCCTGACGACGCCTGCGGTGTCGGCGCGCAGCTTGTGGAACGCGTCCGAGGCGTGGATCTTCAGTCGCAGCAGGCGGGTGATCCCGTCGAGCGCGCGGCCGAGCAGGTCGGCGGCGCGGTCCCAGTAGAGGGCCACGGCCACGATCAGGCAGAGCACGAGGATGGAGATCGCGCCCGTCCAGCCGGCCTTGGCCACGGTCGCGTTGGGCGCCTCGCCCGCCGACAGCAGCCCGATGATCCCGATCGCCGGCAGGATGAATCTGAACAACGTGTTCCAGATGCCGCTGACCAGCGTCATCACCACGATGGACCGGCTGCGGAACCCCCAGCCCCTGGTCATCGCGAACGTCACCGCCACGCCGACCGCCCCGCCGAACGGCAGCAGGTTGCTGACCGCGCTGCCTGCCGCGTTGATCGTGAGGCCCTGCAAATTGGTGAGGCCGGGCAGCGAGTTGGTCAGCACGAACGTGTACGCCAGCAGGCTCAGCAGCCACAGCGCGGCCATCAGCGCGATCTGGCCGGGGCCGAGCGCGCCGAAGACCATGCCGATCTCGTGCCAGGAGACGGGCTTGCCGGTGAGTGTGCGCACGATCTGCGGCAGGTACACCACGAGCAGCACGGCCAGCCCGAGCGACAGCACGGACAAGGTGATCTGGAGCCACTTGTTCTTCATCGGGGTCCAGTCTGACGCGTCGCCGGACCGGCAACGTCCTCCGAAGGGATTATTTGGGCCACCGGTCGAAGGGATGAGTGAGCCGGGCGCCGGGCGGCAGGTCACGGCGTACGTACCACTCGGTGCCGAAGACCAGGCGGTAGATCGGGCCGGGGACCTTCAGCATGACGGCGAGCGTGCGGTCGCTGTCGCCGCCGCTGGCCTGGGAGGCGTGCGCCGCCATGGACGCACGCTTCTGTTTCGTATATTTCCGGACATTTACCCGGTGGGTGATGGTCTCGTTCGACGAGTACGCGCTCTCGAACGTCCGCACGTCGAACTCCGGCGGGAACTTGTAGAACCGGCCCGCCAGCCGCAGCAGCTTGACCAGCGGATCCCGGTTGACCGTCGCCTCCAGGACGATCTCCGTGCCGGCGATCTTCGCTGCCCGCTTGCCCACCCGGTGCACCTGCACGTGGTCGGGATGCCCGTAGCCGCCCGCCGGATCGTAGATCGCCAGCAGATCGGCCTCCTCCTCCTGCAGGATCGCGGCCAGTGCCTTGGCCGCCTCCTCCGTGTCGGCGTCGATGAAGGCGTTCTCCGGCCGGTCCTCGGCGATGCCGCCCTTGGGGCTCAGCCCCGAGTCGCCGTAGCCGAGACACTCCACGCGCGCGCAGCCGAGCAGCGCCGCCGACTTGTAGAGCTCCTTGAGCCTGGTCTCGCCGAGCGCCTCGCCCGGCTCCATGTCGGCCAGGCCGCGCTCGCCCGCGGTGGCCACCACGAGCACCACGCGGTGCCCCTCGGCCGCGAGCATCGCCATGGTGCCCGCCGTCAGCAGGGCCTCGTCGTCGGGATGGGCATGGAAGAACACAGCGGTACGTGGAGGCACACGCCCAGATTAGTCTGGGAGGGGTGCGGATCTTTCACGTGAGTGACTGTTACCTGCCGAGACTCGGGGGGATCGAGGTCCAGGTGGCCGATCTCGTGCGGATGCAGCGGGAGACGGGACACGACGTCTGCGTGGCCACGGCGACGAGGGGCGAGGCGCTGCCGGGCGTCCACAGGATCGTCGCGAGGATGCCGTTCGACCTGCCGGTGCACCCGTTCGGCGTGGGGCATCTCACGCGCCGCATCACCTCCCTGCGCCCCGACGTGGTGCACGTCCACACGGGTGCGGTCTCGCCGTTCGCCTGGATGGGCGTGCGGGCCGCCGCGCGGGCCGGGGTGCCGTGCGTGGTGACCGTGCACAGCATGTGGGACCCGGTCACGCGGCTGGTCTACCGGCTGCTGCGGCTGGCGTTCGGCTGGCAGCGGTGGCGGCTGGTGGCGACCACGGTGAGCAACGCGGCCGCGGCCCCGATCCGCGCCGTGGCCGGGCCCGAGGTGCCCGTGCGGGTGGTCTCCAACGGCCTCGACCTGTCGGGCTGGGCGCCCCCTCCAGGAGCGCCTGACCGGCGTGCGGAGGTGCACATCGTGGCCGTGGGCAGGCTGGCGCCGCGCAAGCAGCCCGTGCGCCTGCTGAGGCTGCTCCAGGCGGCCAGGGCGCGGGTGCCCGCCCGGATCCCCATGCGCGCCACGATCGTCGGCGACGGGCCCGCTCGCGGTCAGATGGAACGTTTTCTCGCCAGGCACGGCATGGCCGAGTGGGTCTCCCTGCCGGGCCGCTACACCCGGCAGCAGATCGCGAAGGTGCTGGAGTCGGCGGACGTGTTCGTGGCGCCCGCGCCGCGCGAGTCGTTCGGCATCGCGGCGCTCGAGGCGCGGGCGGCGGGTCTGCCCGTGGTGGCCAGGGCGCAGAGCGGGGTCGCCGACTTCGTCAGTAACGGCACGGAGGGGCTGCTCGGCCGCACCCTCGGCGACCTGGCCCGCGCGGTGGCGCGCCTGTGCACGGACACCGGGCTGCGCGAGTCGATCGCCGCGCACAACCGCGCGACGCGGCCGGCCGCGGGCTCGTGGCCCACGGTGCTCGCCGGGTTCGAGCGGGCCTACGAGGAGGCGGTCCAGTCGCGCCGCAGCACCACGTAGCCGTCGCGCTCGAAGACCTTCGTGTACCCGTCGGCCTGCAACCGGCCGACCACTTCGAGTTGCTCGTCGGTGGAGCCGAAGGGGAACTCCCAGCGCGCGGTGTCGGCCACCACCCACGGAGCCCCGTGCGACTTGGCCGTCCACAGCAGGACCGTGGTCCTGGACGTCAGGTTGGGGCCGACGGAGTTGACCGCCTCGACGGTGGCTCCGGAGGGCACCTTGCTCGCGGCCTCCGCGGCTGCCGCCGCCTTGGGCTCGGTGTAGAAGGCCGGATGGTAGAGCTGGTCCAGCGAGAACTTGGGCACCAGGGTGAGCGCGACCGCGCAGGCCGCCGCCGACCAGGCCAGCTTGAGCGAGATGTCGTCGGAGCGCTTCGCCCAGCGCAGCAGCCTGGCCAGCCCGTCCACACCGGCGCAGAAGAGGATGATCACGGTGAACGCGCTGTACTGGAAGTCGGCCTGCCACCACTGTGATCGGTCGGACAGCATGCGTACGAGCACGTGCGGCAGGGCCGCCAGCGACAGCGGCGAGAGCAGGCAGAGCATCAACGTCGGCCAGGCGAGCAGGAGCAGCGTGTCGACCTTGGCCTCCTCGCTGAACGGCAGAAGGAGCGCGGCGAGGGGGTCCCGTACGATCCCCAGGATCGCGCCGGGAAGATCGTCCCCGAGGTGCCCGTAGGCCCAGTAGTCCTTGGCGTCGCCGCCGAAGACCGACGTCACCAGGCCGCGGGCGAGCAGCACACCGCCAACGCCGAATATCGCGCAGAGCACGCCGCGCCACCGGTCGCCCATGACGATCAGGCACAACCCGACGCCGGCCACCATGAGCCCCATGTCCTCCTTGACCAGGAGGAGCCCGAGCATCGCCAGGAGGGCAGGTAATGTCCGGCCGGCGTGGTAGCGCTCGATCATGATCGCGGTCAGGAGCGGGACGAACATCGCCTCGTGCACGTCGAACGCGACCGCCTGCGCCACGGGCCACGACAGCGCGTACGCCAGGGAGACCAGGTAGGCGGGCGCGACGCCCAGCACGCGCCTGGTGTAGCGCCAGAGGACGGGGATCGCCGCGGCGAACAGCACCGCCTGCGCCACGATCAGCGTCTCAGGCCCGTCGTGGATCCAGTAGAACGGCGACAGCAACGCGTAGATCGGCGAGAAGTGATCGGCGAGCTGGACGTAGTCCATGCCCCGGTCGGAGAACACGCCGCGGACCGGGATGTACGGCGGGCGGAAGGCGGCGTAGTTGCGCACCGCCTGGTCCACGATCACCAGATCGAACGTGGTGGCCCGGAACGTGGCCAGCTTGACCAGCCCCAACACGGCGTAGGCCACCGCGGAGACGAGCGCGAGAGCGCCCACACGCACGCGGTGGCCGGACAGCCGGCTCTTCAGCGACGGGGCGGCGGGGCTGGCCCTCACTGGCGCCACAGGTGTAGCTTCCGTCACGACGAGCAAGCATAGACAAGTCATGTCCGGGATGTCTCGCGGCCGACGCTTTATAAAAAGCGGCGGCCGCGGCGTGTGCGTAATAATACTTATTGAGGAGACATTTCAATAAGTATTAGATCTGGCGGAGGAGATCCCAGGAACTGCCGGTGTCAGAGCACTGGGTAGTGATCCCCTGGCCGGACCATGGAGTTCGGGCGATTTCGCAATCAAGGCGCGCCTGACTGCTAGTTCTACCTGTACCAGGTCCGTACCAGAAACTATTGACGTGAACCCATGCGAACGGCCCTGCTGGTCCCGTCGAAATGTTTGTGGACTCAGCGGGTGTCGCGGCGGAAGCTGGTGCGGCGAATAAAGTAGTAGCTGCGATTGCAGCAGCAGAGAGGCCTACGAATGCCGAGCTAATCTTCATGCGGTGCCCTTCGTGATGTACTGCTTTACTAGCTGGCGGACTGGCGGTTGATGCGTAAGAAATGTACCCATATGCGTCCGCAGCGATCAAGGTCCGCAGATCGCCGTTATATTTCTGTTATAATTAGCCTTAGGGTCAGATAAACGCTTGACAAGTTGGCGTGTCTAGATTCGCCTCCATCGTTTATGGATATTGTCTTGATGGCAGATGGTAGGCCTTCTGGTGCGAATGGTTATTTGCCCATGTCAAACGAAGAGTATTGAGTTGTCGCTCAGGCCCTTCGGTTGTAGATCGCTGAAGAGGCTCTGGTTCGAGTGTTTCGTGGCAGTACTGGGCGGTGGACGGATGGTTGCGTGTCGGGCTCGGTGGCAGGCGCGGGCAACGGTTTGGTGGCGGCGCCACCATCGGTACCAGTGCATGTCGTGCCGGATCGACTCGGGGGCGCGCCGGCCGGAGGAGTTTGCCGGTGATCACGTGGCGGATCTCATAGACATGAACCACAGAGACGGAATGCTGCTGGTGGGTTCGGTCCGAAGCCTCTGTGTGGGCGGTGAGGCCGACGATGTCCTCGAATACCCGGGCGCGGAACTTTGGGGGCACTGCTCGTGGGCCATGGGGGCGTCCTGGACGGCCAGGAACGCTTCGGCCAACTGGGTGGAGTGTGATGTGCCGGTACCACCCCGTGCTACGAGCGCACATCGTAGTCGGCCAGGCCGCAAGCGAACTTAGCCAACTTGATCGCCTCCTCTACGCGCCAGTGGGCGCCGGACGCGATGATCAGTTCCTTCACCGGGGTGTCGGCCGGGCTCCGGGCGAGATGGTAGTTACGCTCGTCCGGTTCGTCGGGGCGGCGACGGGCGATCAATTACCGCGCCCATGCTCCTTCGCCGATCTCGACGTCGGGTCGGCGATGCGGCGCACCCACCACTGCCAAATCCGGGCGCCCAACTTACACTTAGAGGGGCCGACCCAATCCACCTCACCAGCGGCGCGCTCGATTGGGCGGGTCATGTGCCGCCAGCGGGGCGGGGCAGTACGGTCTGGTTGGCCTGGAGCGTCACATGCGGTAAACAGTCTTCTTTCAAGAAGGCACGAAACGCCCGTTACGTCCGTAGACCTCATCGGCCGCGATCCACGCCTTCCCCTCGGGTGGTTGAGCAAGGATCCGTTCGATCATCTGCCAGCCTGCCCTCGCGCGCCCAGTGTGATGGCGTACCCGCCGCACGTGTCAGCCTGCTCCCCTGCGCCCGGTGCGGTGGCGTACCAGCCACACGACCAGGCCGACCGCGAAGACCGCCAGCCCCGCGAGCACCGACGACGACGGGAGCGTCGCCGCCAGCAGCACGCACAGCGCCAGCCCGAGCACGGGGACCGGCTTCGGCGGCGCGCCCTCGTCGGGGCGGAGCGTGAGCGCGCACGCGTTGGCGATGCCGTAGTAGACCAGCACGCCGAACGACGAGAACCCGATCGCCTCCCGCAGGTCGGCGACCAGCAGCAGCACGATCACCGCGCCCCCGACCGCCAGCTCGGCCCGCCGCGGCACCTGACGCACGGGATCCACGGCGGCCAGCACGCCGGGCAGGTCACGCTCGCGCCCCATGGCCAGCACGGTGCGCGAGACGCCGAGCAGCAACGCCAGCAGCGCGCCCAGCGCCGCCGCCGCGGCGCCGGCCCCCACCACCGGCACCAGCCACGCGGCCCCGGCCTCCCTGACCACCTCGGCCAGCGGCGCCGGGGACCTGGCCAGCAGTAACGGCCCGAGGGCGCGCAGCGCGGCCAGCGCGACCAGCGTGTAGACGACGAACGTGATGCCCAGCGCGATGCCGACCGCCCGGGGAATGGTGCGGGCCGGGTCACGCACCTCCTCGCCGAGAGTGGCGATCCTGGCATAACCGGCGAACGCGAAGAACAGCAGCCCGGCCGCCTGCAGCACGCCCCACACGTCGACGCGCTCCGGACCGAGCGGGGCCGTTGCCGGGCCGTACGGAGACTCGGCGAGCGGGGTGTGGGCGAACCAGCCGAACGTGACCGTGTCGTCGCCGAACAGGCCGGCGACCACCACCGCGGCGAGCACGGCCAGCACGAACGCCACGATCACCTTGGCGACCCCGGTCGAGCGCCGCACGCCGAACACGCTGAGCGCGGTCAGCGCGGCGACCGCGCCGACGGCCAGGGGCCGCGCCAGCTCAGGGGCGATGTACGCGCCGAACGTGAGGGCCATCGCCGCGCACGAGGCGGTCTTGCCGATCGTGAAACCCCAGCCCGCCAGGTAGCCCCACAGCGGGCCCAGCCGCCGCCTGCCATAGACGTAGGTGCCACCGGACTCCGGGTAGCGGGCGGCCAGCCGGGCGGAGGACGTGGCGTTGCAGTAGGCCACGACGGCGGCGAGCACGAGCGCGAGAAGCAGCCAGTGGCCCGCGGCGCCGGCGGCGGGCGCGAAGGCCGCGAACACGCCCGCCCCGATCATCGCGCTCAGGCCCACGACGACCGCGTCTGCGGTGCCGAGCCGCCGCGCCAGCTCCTCGGGCACGTCTCCGCCTCCTCTCCCGCCTCGGGAGGCTCCCACTCTGCCGCATCCCGCCGACAATCCCCGCAACGGCCGGGTGAACTTTCCCCGCGCCGGCCGTGGTCACGTGTTCTGCTCAGGGGCCGGCACCACCATCACCGGCCGGTGCGCGTGGTGCAGCACCCGGTCGGACGTGCTGCCGAGCAGCAGCGAGCGCACCCCGCCCAGCCCTCGGGTGCCGGTCACGATGAGCTTGGCGTCGATCTCGTTCGCCACGTCCACGATGGTCGACCAGACGGCCAGGGAGTCCACGTCGCACCGCGGGGTGGCGTCCAGCCCGGCCTGGTTCGCCAGGTTCGCGCCCTTCTGGGCGAGCTCCTTCATGGCCTCCTCGATCGCCTTGTCCTCCTCGCCCAGTTGGTCGACCGGCATCATGAGCCCGGCGGAGGCCCTGGCCGAGGTCATCGCCACCCGCTCCCACACCGTCAGGACGACCGCGGACTCGCCCGGCATGATCTTCCCCGCGAAGGCGATCGCCGCCTTGGCGTCGTCCGAACCGTCGTACGCGATCAAGATGGTCATTCCAGCCACTCCTTTACGAGCTCAGGGCATACCTCTTTCCCGAGCGGCCCGTTTCACGCCTGTACCAGCCGACGACGCTGAGCCAACGGCGTCAGCATCGACAGCCCCGCCAGCGCCAGCACGCCCAGCTCGGTGACGACCACCGCCCGCTGGGTCAGCCCGGCCGGGATGTCGTCGTTGGTCAGCGGGATGCCGAACATGCGCACCACGTACGGGATCACGACCAGCAGCAGCGCGCCGAGGGCCAGCCCGCTGAGGATCCGCACCGCCCTGGCGTACCGGATCTTCGCCCTGGCCAGCAGCATCCCCGCCGCGGGCATCACCAGGAACGCGGCGAACGCGGCGTACCGATGGATGCCGCCGGACAACGACAGCGGCACGCCCGGCCGGTCGGTGGGAAAGGCGCCGATCAGGAACATGCTCGCCCCCCACGCCAGCAGCAGCGCGACGATCCAGCGGCTCATCCCCGCCCGGCGCAGCGCCTCGGCGAACAACGCGGAACCCACCGCGAACAACGTCAGCGAGGCGGGCAGCAGCCAGCCGGACGCCTGGAAGGCGTACTCGCTGATGACACTGTGCATCGGGTCGAGGCCGGATTCGGCGTGCAGGGTGAGCATGGCGCCGCTTCCGGTGCCGATGGCCGCGAATCCGCTGACGAGCAATCCCTTCATGCCCTCAAAACTCGGGGAATACGCGCTCGCCGAGTATCGGAGATGGACCCGAAACGGCCCTGAACGATCCCCTAATACCTTGGTCGGAGCAGCCCTTGGAAATCTTTCGCGACCTGCGCGAACGTGACCCTGGTAGGGACTGCCCTCTCAGGGTGCGTACGGGGCACACCCCCGATTTGACCTGGAGCGCGCTCGAGGGGGGAGGCTGAAAGATACGACCATCCGAAAAGCCTCATTACAGGGGACTGGCATGAACAGGCGCACTCTCGGAAACGGCGGCCCGCAGGTCTCGGCGCTGGGCCTCGGCTGCATGGGCATGTCCGACTTCTACGGCCCAGGCGACGAGAAGGAGTCGATCGCCGTCATCCACCGCGCCCTCGACCTGGGCATCAACTTCCTGGACACGGCCGACACGTACGGACTGGGAGCCAACGAGGAGCTCGTCGGCCGGGCCATCAAGGACCGGCGGGACGAGGTCGTGCTGGCCACCAAGTTCGGCGTCAAGCGCGGCGGCGGCGCGCGCTCGATCGAGAACAGCCCCGAGTACATCAGGGCCGCCTGCGACGCCTCGCTCCAGCGCCTCGGCGTGGACCACATCGACCTCTACTACATGCACCGGCGCAACAGGAACGTGCCCGTCGAGGAGTCGGTCGGCGCGATGGCCGAGCTGGTCGAGCAGGGCAAGGTACGCCATCTCGGGCTGTCGGAGGTGAGCGCGGACACGCTGCGCAGGGCGTCCGCCGTGCACCCGATCGCGGCCCTGCAGAGCGAGTACTCGCTGTTCACCAGGGGGCTGGAGGCGGAGATCCTGCCCGCGGCCAGGGATCTGGGCGTGGCGCTGGTGGCGTACTCGCCGATCAGCCGCGGCCTCCTGTCCGGCGCGCTGCCGCCGGTCGACGAGCTGCCCGAGGACGACGTCCGCCGGTGGATGCCGCGCATCGCGGGCGAGGGCGGCGCGCGCAACGCGGCGCTGGTGGCGGAGGTACTGAAGATCGCCGACGCGGCCGGGATCACCGCCGCGCAACTCGCCCTGGCCTGGGTGCTGGCCCAGGGGGACGACGTCGTGCCGATCCCGGGGACCAAGCGGCTCAAGTACCTGGAGGAGAACGCCGCGGCGGCCGACGTCACGCTGACGGCCGACCAGCTCGACGCCCTGGACCGCGCCGTCCCCGCCGACGCCGTCGCCGGGACCCGCTACCCGGATATGTCGGAAATCGAGGCGTAATCCCGGAAAAACAGCGACTCGGGGCGGGCTTACTTGGGGACGTCGAAGTAGGCGCGGATGGTGGTCGCCCCCGCGCGGCTGTGGATGCGTACGAGGTCGCTCAGGAGGTTGACGATCAGCAGCCCGCGCGAGCCGGCCTGGCGGGGGTCGACCGGCCGGCGCCCCACGAGCGGATCGGTGATGTGCCCCGAGTCGCTGACCTCGCACACCAGCCGCGCGCCCTCGGCCCACACCCGGATCGTCCCGGAGCCGCCCCCGTGGTCGAGGCTGTTGGCGCCCAGCTCGGCCACCGTCAGCCGGACGTCGTCGAGCCGGTCGCCGGAGAACCCCATCTCGGCGGCCCGCCGCGCGGCCAGGCCACGGGCCGCCGACAGGTTGGTGCGGTCGAAGCGCAGCGACACGAACTCGGCGGGCTCCTCCAGCGCCCGATTGTGGCCCGAGATCACCAGCTCGGGCGCGTAGTCGGCGCTGGGCCACTCCCTCGTGACGTCGCGCAGCACGGGATGGGTGCGCGCCGCCTCGTCGATGACCTCCGGCGCCAGCCGGACGGCGTCGTACGGGCACAGGATCGTGACCCGCCGCCCCGTGAACGACAGGTTGATCAGCGCCTCGTGCTGGGCCGCGGCCCCGTATTCCGGGTCGGTGCGTCCTGGCCAGATCGGCTCGCCGATGATCCGGACGTGGTGACCGGGATGCCGGTCGGCGAACTCGCGCAGCACGGCGGGGATGATCCGCCCCGGGTTGCGCCCGGCCTCCTGCATGTTGAGCAGGAGCACCGACTTGGCGTCATCCCCCAGCCCGGCTTCGATCAGCGCGAGATTCGCGGCGGGGACGGCGACCGCGACCGGCTCGCCGAGAGCCAGCCCGGCGCGCACGAACTCGGTGGTGGCAGCCACATATTCCCGGTCGCCCCGGTAGAAGAGCGCCGGATGAACGAATGGTTCCGCCAACATCAGAGTTCACGCTACCCAAGGTTGATGACTTCACGGCAATCCGTTGGGTACCTAAATGGGTGTGAAGAGCAGAATCCGGCTTATCCGCCGCCCCCGCCCTGCCGGCACGCTACTCCCTCTGGATCTGCGCACCCCATCCGGCCGACGCCTCCCGTTCTGAGCGTTACGCTCCTATGCTCAGAGACATGTCGGAATTGCAGATGCGGGTCTCCGACGGTGACCGCGAGCGGACCACGCAACAACTGCAGCACGCGTTCAGCGAGGGCCGCCTCACCCAGCTGGAGCTCGAAGACCGCCTCGAGATCGCCCTGACCGCGAAGACCTATGGTGAGCTGCTGGGCCTGATCGACGATCTCCCCGTCGAGGAGCCGCAGGTCGACGACGTGGTCGAGCTGGAGTCGAAGAACGGCCACATCAAGCGCTCCGGCGACTGGGCCGTCCCCCGGCGGCTGCGGGTCGCCTCCAAGTACGGCAGCGTCGAACTGGACCTCTCCGAGGCCGTCGTCACCAACCCGGTTGTGGACATCGAGCTCGATCTCGCGTACGGCTCCGCCAAGATCATCTTGCCTGACGGCGGAGTGGCGAACGTCGACGCGTTCCGCAGCGACTACGGCCAGGTCACGACCTCCGACGTGCCGAGCAGGCCCCGCCCCGGCGCCCTCTACGTCGTGATCAGCGGCCGGACGAAGTACGGCGGGCTCGCGGTGCGTTATCCGCGCAGGCGCTGGTTCAGCCACTGACGGAAGAGCGAGATGTGGTGCTCGCCGGGCACGAGCACCCCGCCGTCGCGGTACCCGCGTGACGACATGCCGGGCTGTGTCCGCTCGCAGGCGTCGAAGTCCTGCTCGTTGACCCGGTGGAACAGCTCGACCGACAGTGACAGGTCGGCGCCGGAGACCACCACGTCGGGATGGTAGAGCCAGTCACACTCGACCACGGTCCTGTCCACCGCCAGCCGGAACATCCGGTGCAGGATCACGTGGTCGGGCACGAGGGTGACGAACACCTGCGGCTTGACGGTGATCGCGTAGTAGCGGCGGTCCTGGTCCTGCGACACGTCCGGCAGCTTGCCGAAGCCCGGGCTGCTGTCCACGGTGAACCCCTCGGCCCGCTCGGCGAGCTCCGTGCCGTGACCCACGTGGTACTGCGCCGCGAAGCCGCCCGCGAACTCCGGCAGCACGCTGACCAGCTCGGGGTGGATGGTGGCGCAGTGGTAGCACTCCACGAAGTTCTCGACGACGAGCTTCCAGTTGGCCTTGACGTCGTAGACGGTCCTGCGGCCGAGCGCGAGCTCGGCCACGCGGTATCGCTCGATGGCGGCCGGGTCGCCGAGCCGCCCGGTGGCCGCGTACGTCACCGTCTCCTCGAACGAGGGCGGCTCCGCAGCCAGGCACACCCACGCGTACCCCAGCCACCGTGGTACGCGCACCTGATCGTCCTGCTGACTTCGCCCTCCGGCTCGAGGCAGAGGCGGGCGCCGCAGTGCCTGCAGACGTTGAGGAAGGCACGCAGCCGATCGTCCCGGCCACCCACCACGAGAGGCTCTCGAAGATCTTGGCCTGCTCCTCGGCGCGGCAGGTGCCCAACTTGCGCACACTGGGCCCACCGAGGGTTTTACGCCCCATTGATACGGATGGTGTTAGTGGGGTGCAAGTGACGGTCAAGGAGTGATCCATAATGTTCCCTTCGTTCGAAAAACCTACGAAGGGCATGAAATGACTCCCCCTCGTCGTCGCCTGGCCGTCGCGGCCGCGACGCTGACCCTTGCCGCTCTCACCACCGCCTGTGGCGCGGTCGGCCAGGCCGTTGACTGTGCCGAGGTCAGTCAGGAGATCAGCAAGATCACCAGCGAGTTCACCAGCTCTGCGACCGACCCCAAGGCCATTGAGAAGGCGAGCCAGGAGACTGCGGGCAAGCTCAAGACCCTCGCGAGCAAGTACGACGGGGATCTTGCCAGCGCGGTGAACGACATGGCGGCCGTCTTCGAGAGCATCAAGGTCGACAACCCTTCGGGCGCCGCAGACGCGATGGCGAAGCTCCCCGAGATCCAGGCCAAGGCCGCCAAGGCCTGCGGCTGACGGCCCGCGGTCGCCGTTCCGCCTGTGGGGGGCAGGACGGTGCGGCGGCCGCGCAGCGTTCGGGTGGATTCGTTCTAGTCTTGCTGCCCGTGACGGGTGAGACGCTGGCGGCGCAAACGGGGGCGTCCGCCGCCTTGTGGAGAACCCGGCTGTCCGGCCACCGCGTGGGCGCGCTTGCGCCCGTCTCCGCGGTGGCCTACGCCGTGCTGAGGCTCGTCAAGCTGGCCATGTTTCCGGGCCACCACGTTCAACCTGGGCCACCCAGTCCGGCCAAGCCCTCGTCGACCGCGAGCTGCACCTCCCCAGCCAATGGACAGATGACCCGGACCGATGCGGGGCTGCGCATATCCTCGGCCATGTTTGTTTGCCACCAATCCTCGCCTTGCTGTTCTGTCCTGTGACGAGAGGCGCTGCCACGGCCGCCCGTTCCCGCCGCGTCGGCGGGCGAATCCGGATGGCTCGGGGCGGCCGAAGGCCGCTAGCATGAGCGGCATGACGACGTGCCTGGTGATGATGGCCCCCTAGGGGGTTTCATCGGCGACGTCTTGTTGAGGCCCTGCGACCCGGGGCCTCTCGTCGTGTTCGGGGCCCTTTGGAGGCAACCGATGTACATCACGACGACCATCCCCTACGTCAACGCCCGACCCCACCTCGGGCACGCCTTGGAGCTGGTGCAGGCCGACGTGCTGGCCAGGCACCATCGGCGGCGGGGCGAGCCGGTGCGGTTCCAGACGGGCACCGACGACAACTCGCTCAAGAACGTGCTGGCCGCCGAGGCGGAGGGCGTCCCGGTGCGGGAGCTGGTGGACCGGAACGCGGCCGCGTTCGAGGCTTTGCGCGGGCCGCTGGACCTGTCGTTCGACTCGTTCATCCGGACGAGCGCCCACCCCGGGCACCGCGCCGGGGTCGAGCGGATCTGGCAGGCCACGAGAGACGACCTCTACCAGCGGCATTACGAGGGGCTCTACTGCGTGGGCTGCGAGCAGTTCTACCCGGAGGGCCCCTGTCCCGAAGGGCATGCGGCGCGGCTGCAGCACGTGTCCGAGAAGAACTGGTTCTTCCGCCTGTCCCGGTACCAGGACGCGCTGAGCGAGCTCATCCGCTCCGGACAGCTCAGGATCGAGCCCGTCGCGCGGCGGAACGAGGTGCTGGCGTTCATCGAGGCGGGCCTGGACGACATCAGCATCTCGCGGTCCGCCGCCCGGGCCCGCGGCTGGGGCATCCCGGTGCCCGGCGACCCGGGCCAGGTGGTCTACGTGTGGTGGGACGCGCTGGCCAACTACATCACCGCGCTCGAAGGTGACGACTACGACCGCTGGTGGGTCGCCGAGCCGCGCAAGGTGCACCTGATGGGCAAGGGAGTGATCAGGTTCCACGCGGTGTACTGGCCCGCGATGCTCCTGTCCGCGGGCGAGCCGCTGCCCACGGGGATCTTCGTGCATGACTACCTCACCGTGGACGGTCGTAAGATCAGCAAGTCGGCGGGCAACACGGCCGATCCTCTGGCGCTCGTCGACGCGTACGGGGTCGACGCCGTGCGGTGGTGGCTGCTGCGCGAGGTGCCGCGCGTGGGCGACGCCGACTTCACCGAGGAACGGCTGGTCGCCAGGGCCGACGAGGACCTGGCCAACGGTCTGGGCAACCTGGTCAACCGGGTCGCCACCATGGTGCATCGCTTCCTGGACGGCCACGTGCCCCCTGCCGGGGAGGCGCTCGTCGACGTGCCGGTGGACGAGGCGCTGGAGGCGTTCGACTTCCGCCGGGCGGCGGTGGCCGTGTGGGCGATCGTCGAGGAGGCCAACAGGTACGTCGAGCGCACCCAGCCGTGGCAGCAGACGCGGGCCCAGCAGGAGGTCTCCCTGGGGACACTGGTGCACGCGTGCCGGGAGCTGGCCGTACAGCTCGAGCCCTTCCTGCCGACCGCGGCGGCGCGCGTGGCCGCGGCGGTGGGCGGTGAGCGGCTGCCGAGGCCGGCGCCGCTGTTCCGGCGGCTCGCCCGTGCCGGGGCGGGTGGTTGACGCAGATCGTGGACGAGCCTAGGTTGAGCGCCTACAGACCAGGCGGTATGGAGGCGCTCGTGCCCACTGTCGACACCGTTCGCGGACCTGTGGATGTTGACCGGCTCGGGCAGACGCTCATGCACGAGCACGTGTTCGTCCTGTCCACCGAGCATCTGGACAACTACGGCAAAGGTGCTTGGTGGGACGAGGAGTACCGCGTGGCGGACGCGGTCGCCAAGCTCAACGCGGTGGTCGCGAAGGGGGTGCGGACGATCGCCGACCCGACGGTGTGGGGGCTCGGCCGGTACCTCCCGCGCATCCAGCGGATCGCCGAGCAGGTGCCCGGCCTGAACATCATCGTCGCCACCGGCATCTACGCCTTCGAGGAGCTGCCACACCAGTACGAGCACCGCGGCCCCGGCCTGTTCCTCGACATGCCGGACCCGATGATCGACGACTTCGTACGCGATCTCACCGAGGGCATCGCCGACACCGGCGTGAAGGCCGCGTTCCTGAAGTGCGTGGTCGAGCAGAAGGGCCTGACGCCCGGAGTCGAACGCATCTGCCGGGCCGTCGCGCAGGCGCACCTGCGTACCGGCGCCCCGATCACCGTCCACACGAACGCCTTCACGCAGAGCGGCCTGATCGCGCTCGACCTGTTCGCCAAGGAAGGCGTCGACCTGGCGAAGGTGATCGTCGGGCACGCGGGCGACAGCAACGACCTCGACTACCTCATGCGCCTGGCCGACACCGGCGCGACGCTCGGGATGGACCGGTTCGGGCTGGACGCGTACAACCCGACCGCGCAGCGCGTGGCCACGGTCGCGGCGCTCTGCCAGCACGGATACGCCGACCGCATGGTCCTCAGCCACGACACCGCCTGCTTCATGGACTACTTCGGCGGCGCCTGGGACGAGGCCCGCTCAACGCTCGCACCCGACTGGCGCTACGATCACATTCACGACGACGTCTTGGCCGCACTGCTGGACTCGGGTGTGACCGATGACCAGATTGAGCAGATGCTGGTGTTCAACCCGAAGCGCTACTTCTCGTAAGGTAGTCGGATCGGACGAGCAACGCGGGTAGGTGGAGCTGGGTGACTTCGGAGCAGGCCTTGTCGATAAGCCTCGGACTCCAGGGACCCTGCGTCATCGCGCGGCTGACGGGGGATTTCGACTTCGGGTCCGCGGCGGAGGTTCGCGACCGCGTCACCAAGGCTCTCGATCTCACCCAGCCCCCGATGCTCGTCATCGACATGCAGGCCGTCAGCGTCTGCGACTCCTCCGGCCTGTCCGTGCTGGTCTACCTGCACAAGGCGGTCACCGCCTCGGGTGGGCGGCTGCTGCTGTCGGGGTTGAACGGCAGGTGCAAGCACCTGTTCGCGATCACCGCGCTCGACAAGTTCTTCGACATCCGCAGCACGGCCGAGCTGGCCATCGCCGAGCTCAACGACACCGACGCCGCGCCGCCGTACACCGAGTAGCCCACGGGATAAGCCCGATATAAGCGGATAACCGTTTCGTATCGGATCTTCGCGGCGAAAGGGTGGCATTGCCGCTTTCCTGATAGTAGTCGGACAAGTACGAGCCGCTGCCGACAGGGGGGAGCGGCTGTTCTCTGTAACAGGGGGCAAAATGATCAAGCGCCTTGCCGGCACGGCCTTAGTGGCGGCGACCGCGACCACGCTCATGGCGGCACCCGCCGGTGCGGCGACCGCGGGGGCATCGACGAGCGTCACGGCGGCGACGAAGGCGACGACCGCCGCGGCCAGTGCTCAGCTCATCCGCACCAGAATCTACTTCGGCCGGTGCAAGGACACCTGCTCGATCAAGGTCCGGGTCAAGAACCGGTCGGGTAAGAGGCTCTACCAGGTCAAGCTCAACGCGCGGCTCAAGGTCAACGGCAGGAAGGCCGGGTCGTGCTATGACTACGTGGGCACCATCCGCCCCTACGGGGTCCGCTGGGCCTCCTGCACCGTGCGCACCTCGACACTGACGCAGATGTGGAACAACACGCTGGACGGTTACGCCTCATTCAGGCCGTACGCCAGCACCTACGTGTCGTACAGGTACTACCGCTGAGTGACCGCCAGGGGCCGGGCCGACCCCCGGCTGGGCCCCTGGCTCACGCGGTGACGAGGAGTGCCACCCCGATCAGCACCACGACCGGGACGAGCCACATCACGGCCTCGACAGCGAAGTCCTTGTACATCGCGTAAGTCTCCTTCTGCGGATCCGGCGAACGTCTCTGCGCAGCATAGCGGCCCCGAACAGCTGCTCGATCCCGCTCAGGCCGTCACCGCGCCGTCCGAGGCGGAGCCCACGGTCGCCATGTACTTGGTCAGCACCCCTCGCTCGACCTCCCTGTCGGGCCGCTTCCACGAGGCCCGGCGCAGCTCCAGCTCCTCCTCCGGCACCACCAGCTCGATCGTCTCCGCCGCGCTGTCGATGACGATCGTGTCGCCGTCGCGCACCAGCGCGATCGGCCCGCCATGGTACGCCTCGGGCGCCACGTGCCCGATCACCCGCCCGTGCGAGACCCCGCTGAAGCGCCCGTCGGTCACCAGGGCCACCGAGGACCCGAGGCCGCGGCCGACGAGCGGGCCGGTGATCGAGAGCATCTCGCGCATGCCGGGACCGCCTGCGGGGCCCTCGTAACGCAGGACGATGACGTCGCCGGGCACGATGAGCCCCTCCTGGATGGCGACGTAGCAGTCGTTCTCCGAGTCGAACACCTTGGCCGGGCCCTCGTGGCGGAAGTCGTCCTTGCCGCCCAGCTTGAGCACGCAGCCGTCGGGCGCGAGCGAGCCCCGCAGGATGGCCAGCGCGCCGCGCGGCTTGAACGGCTCCGCGACGCTCGCCACCACCTGCTGCCCCGGCGTCTCTTCGGCGTCCGCGGCGACCTCGGCCAGCGTGCGGCCGTCCACCAGCGTGACGTTCTCGCGCAGCAGCCCGGCCTCCAGCAGGCGGCGCACCACCAGTGAGGTGCCGCCGGCCCGCCACAGGTCCAGGGCCGTGTGGTCGCCGCCGCTCGGCTTGAGTCCGGTGATGATCGGGACCTGGCGGCACACCTCGCCGATCTCGTCGATGCGCAGCGACAGCCCGGCCTCGCGGGCGATGGCCAGCAGGTGCAGGACGGCGTTGGTCGAGCCGCCCATGGCCGCGACCGAGACGATCGCGTTGTGCAGGGCGTCCTCGGTGAGCACGCGGGAGGGGCGGGCGTCACGGGCCAGCGCCTCCATGGCGATCTCGCCGACCCGGCGGGCCGCGGCGTTCTTCTCCTCGGCCACCGCGGGGATGTCGCCCAGGCCGAACGGCGCCAGCCCGAGGAAGTCGGCGACGCTGCCCATGGTGTTGGCGGTGTACTGGGCGGCGCAGGTGCCGGCGCCCGGGCAGGCGTGTTTGGCCAGATCGTCCAGCTCCGCCTGGTCGAGGCGGCCGACCGCGCGCTCGCCGAGCGCCTCCCACATGTCCTGGATGGTGACGTCCCGCCCGCGCCACCTGCCGGGCATCATGCTGCCGCTGTAGAGGACGACGGAGGGCACGTCCAGGCGGGCGAGCGCCATGATCCCGGCGGGCACGGTCTTGTCGCAGCCCACGATGGCCACCAGCGCGTCGAAGCCGTGGGCGCGGCCCATGAGCTCGATCGAGTCGGCGATGACCTCGCGGCTGACCAGCGACGCGCGCATGCCGGGGGTGTGCATGGTGAGGTTGTCGGAGACGGCGATCGTGTTGAACTCCATCGGCGTGCCGCCCGCCGCACGCACCCCCTCGGCGACGTGGGCGGCCAGCTCGCGGTGGTTGAGGTTGCAGGGCATGGTGCCGGTCCAGGTGGAGGCGATGCCGACCACGGGGCGGCGCATATCCTCCTCCGACCAGCCCATGGCGTACAGGTGGGAGCGGGCCGGTGCGCGGTCGGGGTCGTCGGCGATGCTCAAGGCGCAGTCCTTCGTCGTGCCGGTTGTTGCCCTCAATGATCCCAGCGCCTACTGCTCGCGCATCTGCCAGGGGGAGCCGTACTCGATCAGGAGGTCAAGGAACGGGCGCGGCTCGAACGCCTCGGGCCCCAGCACGCCCGCGCCCTTCCACCGCCCGTTCGCCAGCAGCTCCAGGGCGACGACCGGGTTCACGGCGGTCTGCCAGACCACGGCCTGGGAGCCGTACTCGCGCATCGACCACTGGTTGTCCACCACGTGGTACAGGTACACCTCGCGCGGCCGCCCGTCCTTGACGCCCTTCACCCAGGTGCCGGCGCAGGTCTTGCCGCGCATGCGGTCGCCGAGGCCCGCCGGGTCGGGCAGCACGGCGGCGACCACGTCGCGCGGGGCGACCCGGGCGGTGCCGTCGTCGGTCCTGACGGCGACCGGCTCGGTGCTGTCCACGCCGAGCGCGCGCAGGGTCTTGAGCTTGCCGATGAAGTCCTCGCCGAGGCCGTACTTGAACGTCACCCGCTGGGCCGGGATCCACCTCGGGACGAGCACCACCTCCTCGTGCTCCACGTTCACGCACTCCACGGGGCCGATCCCGTCGGGGAAGTCGAAGACCTCGGGCTCGCTGAACGGCTCCGTGGTGTACCAGCCGCGGTCCTTCTCGTAGATGACCGGCGGGTTGAGGCACTCCTCGATGGTGGTCCAGATGTTGAACGACGGGGCGAACTCGTAGCCGTCGACGGTCAGGTTGGCGCCGTCCCTGATGCCGATCTCCTCGATGTCGTCGAACAGCTCGTCGGCGGCGTACCGGGCGAAGACGTCGGCCAGGCCGGGCTCCACGCCCATGCCGACCAGCGCCAGCCGGCCCTTCGCCGCCCACTCGCCGTCGCGGGCGAACTGGTCGTCGCCCAGCTTGACCCCCACCTCCTCGTACGGGCGGTCCGGGTGCGGCCTGGACATCGACATCGCCATGTCGAGGTAGTCGGCATCGGCCGCGAGCGCCGCGTCGAACAGCGGGAGCACGTAACGCGGGTCGGTGGCGTTCAGGAGCACGTCGCATCGGTGCTCTTCGAGCAGCGCGACGACCGCGGCCGGGTCGGCGGCGTCGATCTTGGCCGCGGTGAACCTGCCCGCCCGCTCACCCAGCGCGGCGACGGCCGCCTTGGCGCGGGGCAGGTCGTAGTCGGCGACGACCATGTGGTCGAAGAACGGGCGGCGCGCGGCGATGCGGGTGACGGCGGTTCCTACGCCGCCGGCTCCGATGAGAAGGATACGCATGACAAATGAGCCCCTTTTGGATGCTTTTCGGGGGGTTTCGTGCATCCAATCCCGCTAGGCTCATCAACGTCAATGGCGTTGGCATAAGGAGGGACGTACGGATGGCCAAGCGGGTGGTGCCGGAGGCGGCGCGCAGGCGGCGACGTCCCACCAAGCAGGGGCAGGTCCTCACCCACCAGCTCATCGTGGAGACCGCCCTGCGCATGCTCCGCGAGCACGGGGCCGCCGGGCTGACCGCCCGCCGCCTCGGCCTCGCCCTGGGCGCCGACGCCAGCACGATCTACCGCTATTTCCGCGGCATGGACGACCTGGTCCTGGCGATCGCCGACGAGCTGTTCGGCACGGCGATGGCCGACTGGCGGCCCCAGGGCGACTGGCGCGCCGACCTGCGCGAATTGGGCCTTCGCATCCACCACGCGTACCTGACGCACCCGCAGGCCGCGCTGCTGACCGCCAGCCGGGTCACCGGCCGGCCGAACGAGGTGGCCGGCGACGAGACCATCCTCGGCATCCTGCGCGGGGCCGGGTTCGCGGACGCGGACGCGGTGCGGATCTATCACGCGTTCATCGACCAGAGCCTGGCCTTCGCCATCCTGGACGCCGCGACGCTGGCCCTGCCGAAGGCCGCGCGGGAGGCCGATGAGGAGGTGTGGCGCGCCACGTACGCCCGGCTGCCCGCCCGTACCCACCCGAACATCGCCGCGACGGCGCCGCTGCTGGTGGCCCAGATGAACGACAGCGCCTACCCGACAGCCCTGGACATGCTCCTGTCCAGCGCGTCCGCGCAGCTCAGAGGTCTCCGCCCTCAGGATTGACCGCAGCTCGCGGGGCAGAACCCGACTTCGGAGTAGCGCGATGACGGCTTGTCCAGGAGAGGCTGCCGCTGAGACTTCAGGTGCTGGTCGAGGAAGGCCGCCACGTACGTGCGGGTGAGCTCGGCGGCGCGCGCCGCGGGCAGAACGCCGTAGGCGGGCGTGATGCCGAGGGCGCCCGCAATCAGCGGGCCGTCGGTGAAGGACTGGTGTTCCGCGCCCGACAGCACGAGCCAGCGCTTCCACCCGGTCAGCAGCTTCCAGTCGCGGTCCCACGAATTGTCGCGGCCGCCGGGGACGTGCTGCGCCGAGCCCAGGAACATGAACGGCCGGGAGAACCCGCTCTTGGGGATCCGGGCGTAGGTGGTGCCGTCCATGTCGATCCCGGCACGTACCCGGGGGTCCTTCACCATGGCCGCCATGGCGCTGGCCCCGCCGATCGACTGGCCTGCCATTGCGATTCTGGAGCGGTCGATCCGGTCGGAACCGTCCCACTTCGATGGCAGCTGGTCGAGCACGAAGGAGACGTCGGCCGCCCGGCCCGCGACCACCCCCGTGCCGAAGCCCGGGTCGGTGTCGCTGTCGCAGGCGAGGCATTCGGCGACCCGCCCGTCGGGGAAGGTCGTGGCGTAGCTCTCGTAGGTGTGGTCGATCCCGGCCACGACGTACCCGCGGCTGGCCAGATCCTCGGCCAGGGACGTGAGCGTGCTCATCGGATTGGTGAAGCCCGGGGAGAGCACCACCAGCGGAAGCTTGCGCCCCGTGGGTTCGGCGTCCTTGACGGCGTTCGTGCGAGTCTTGCTCAGCGTGTCGTCCGGGACGCCCGCGATCCCATAGCGCCTCATGGCGAGCTCCGATTCCTTCGGCGTCATGTACGGCGCCCGCTGCCCGTCGCGCTGCTCGGTCGGATACCACAGGGTGACCTTGAGCTCTCTGGCTTCGACGTCGAGGTTCCAGGGATCGGGGCGGGAGGTGTCCTTCAGATACAGGGCGGTGGTGCCGACCGGGTGGGCGCCGGTGGGGGCGGGCAGGGTGGCGGGGCCGGTGGGCGTCGCCGATGGGGCAGCGGAGCGTGGCGGCATGGGTGCGGAGCAGGCGGACGCGGCGAGGACGGCCAGTCCCGCGGCGGCTGCCAGGAGGTGTCTCATCGAGAGGTCCCTTCACTTCTGCAGCAAGGTCAGGGCCTTGGCCAGGGCGGGGTCGCGCCCGGCGGCCGCGTCCTTCGAGGTCAGGGGCACGTAGTGATCGGGAGGCACGCCGATCCTGTCGATCACCTCGCGATCGGGTCCGAGGTGGTGCCTGGCGGGGAAGCCCAGCGTGGTGTTGTTGCTGAGCAGGTACGGCTGTGCCGGTCCGGAGATGACCCCGGCGGTCCTGGTGCCGACCAGCCGGCCGAGGCGCAGGTCCTTGACCGCGGAGCTGAAGTGCTCGCAGGCCGAGGCGCATCCGCGGTCGGTGAGCACGACCAGCGGCAGGTTGACCAGCTCCACGGTGTCGTCGGTCCACGAGGTTTCGCACTTGCCGTCCACGGTGCACTGGTAGGCGGTGACCTTGCCGTGACCGAACGCGCTCACCAGCCGGGTCGCCTCCGTGGGGCTGCCGCCGCCGTTGCCGCGCAGGTCCAGCACGACGCCGGCGAGTGTCCGGCCCTTGCGTAGTCTGGAGATCGCCTTGAGAACCCGGTCCGCGGAGTCGGGCGCGAACCCGCGCATCCGTACATAGGCGATGTCGTCGTCCAGTAGCTTCGACTGCACCACCTGCAGGGCGGCCAGATCCCGCTGGTAGAGACCGGGCTTGAGCGTCACGGTCCAGCGGCGGCCGGTGCTCTGCCGCAGCAGCCGCAGCCGGACCGGGCGCGCCTCCGGGTATCGCGGGTAGAGGGCGGCGATCGCGGGGGTGGCCTTCCCGTCGATGAAGGGCGCCGATCCGTTGATCCATTCGATGACGTCGCCCGGGCGCAGTCCGGCGGCCTGCGCCGCGCCGCCCTGCACGGTGGTGACGAACAGCGGGGGAAGGGCGACACCGGGGTTGCCCTCCACCTGCGAGCCGTCGACGTTCGCTTGCAAACCCAGGCCGTAGCCGTCGCCGTCGTAGTAGTCGGGCGGCCGCTCGACGTCGTGCGCCCAGCGAGCGTGGTTGTCGCCGAGGCTGGCCACGATGGCCTCGAGGGTGACGATGGCCAGCTTGTCGCGGAGACCTGGGACCCGATCGGTGGTCTTGCGATAGACGGCCTCGAAAGCTGCCCAGTCGGCTTTCCGGTCACCGGTCAGCGCCGGCATGGTCGCCTCGGGCAGGTCGTGGCCGTTGCGGTTGAGCTCCTGCGTCAGGGCGACGAACCCGGCGGTCAGCAGCGAGCGCGCGTCCAGCGTGGCGCCGCTGTAGTAGTTGCCGAGGATACAGAAGTACGCCTGCTCGATGACGTCGACGGTGGTGGCCGTCTCCGCCTGCGTACGGCCCTGGGGCTGCCCGCAGGCCGTACTGGTTGCCGTGCTCGCCTGGCTGCGCGGCGGCGCCGGGGCCGTGCAGGCCGCCGCCAGGAGGAGGGCGAGCCCGGCGGTCGCGGTCCTGATGACGGTCATGACAGGCGCCTCCGGATCCACCAGAAGGACAACCACGTGAGGCCGAGGGTGAGCAGGGCGTAGATCCCGGTCTCGATCCACTGGAAGGGCCAGAAGCGCTCAAGGGGCTGGTAGGTCGCCTGCTGCCGGTAGCCGAGCCGGTTGACCTCGGCCATGCACGCGTCCATGATCACTGATCCCGACGGTGCGCAGGGTCCCGACGTCGTGGAGATCTGGATTTCGGCTTCGCCGTCGCTGTTGGAGATCGTGTGTCCGGACGGATCAATCAGGTTGCCGGACAGGACCCAGGCGCCCGCGTGGCCAGGAACGGCCGATTCGAGGAGAATGCGCACACGTCCGCCTTCATCCCTATTGATGCTGAAAATCCCCACGTTCGCCGGGCCGAGCTCGAAGGTCGACGTGACCGGAGGCATCAGATGGGAACGGACCAGCAGCGGCATGGCCAGCTGGATCGCGACGAAGACGGCCAGGGTGAGGGCCATGGCGGGCAGGGTGCGGCGCACCAGCATGCCCACGGTCACGCCCAGGACGAAGGCGAAGGCCGCGTACCCCAACGGGGCGATGCCGCGCGCGCCGAACACCAGGGGAGCCATCAGGGCCAAGCTGTCCGGAGCTGACTTGTCCAGGGGAGCGGACCACCAGGTCACCGCGAGGCCGCACACGCCGGCGGCGGCCATGGCGACCAGGCCGGTGAGCCCCAGCTTGACCGCCAGCCACCGATTGCGGGAGATGCTCTGGTTCCATACCAACAGGTGCGTGCCCGCCTCCAGCTCGCGGGTGATCAACGGTGCTCCCCAGAAGATCCCGACGACAGCGGGCAGGAGCAGCACGACGAGGCTGACGGCCATGAAGGGAAGGTCGTGCTCGCCGAAGAAGCGGTCGTAGAACTGGCCGCAGCTGTTGTCCTGGACGCACTGGGCGATCCCGGCGGAATAGCCGGAGGCCAGGTCCGGGCCGGTCAGGGCCAGGGCGACGGCGAGGATGACGAGTACGGCGGCCAGCATCGCGGCCGAGCCGCGGAACTGGCGCCAGGTCAGCCAGATCATCGCTGCACCTCCAGAGCGACTCGCCGGTTCTCGGCGGTGCGCTTGTCCATGTAGGCGAGGACGAGGTCCTCCAGGCTGAGCTGGGTGACCGTCCAGGCGGGGTCGTGAATCGGGGCGTCGGTACGGACCACGAACGTGCTCTGCCGGTCGGTGTGGCGCGCGGAGACCACGTGCTGGTCGGCGGGGAGCCGATCGGGATCGCGGCGCGGACCGGTGAGCCGGTGATGGGTGGCCAGCAGCTTGTCGACCTCCCCGGCGACCTGGACGCGAGAGTCGACGAGGACGATCAGGAAGTCGCAGATCCGTTCCAGGTCGGAGACCAGGTGGGAGGAGAGCACCACGCTGAACTCGTGCTCGACCGTGGCCTCCATCAGCCCCTGCATGAACTCCCGCCGGGCCAGCGGATCGAGCGAGGCGACCGGCTCGTCCAGGATCAGTAACTCGGGCCGCTTGGCCAGACCCAGGGTGAGGGCCAGCTGGGCGCGCTGGCCGCCCGACAGCTTGCCCGCCCGATGGGAGGGGACGAGACCGAGTTGCGCGATCCGTTCCCGCGCCATGGTCGTGTCCCAGCGGGGGTTGAGCCGAGCCCCTAACCGCAGGTGATCTGCCACGGTCAGTCCCGCGTAGACGGGGGTGTCCTGGGCGACGAACCCGACCCTGGCCAGCTGCGCGGGCGTGGCCGCGGGTCGGCCGCCGAGCACGGTGATGCCGCCCGCCGTCGGTTCCAGCTGGCCGCAGGCCAGCTTCAGCAGAGTGGTCTTGCCGGCTCCGTTGGGGCCCACCAAACCGACGACGTGGCCCGCCGGGATGTCGACGGCGCAGTCGCGCAGCGCCCAGCGCTTGCCGTATTTCTTGCCCAGTCCCTGGGCCTGCAGGACAGAAGTGCTGTGCTTGTTGGTGCCCGCGCTTCGCTCGGTCACGCTATGTCCTCCTGAGCGGTGTTCCGAAAGGTGGTCATGAAGAGGGCCTCGATGCTTTCGTCGTCGAGGCCGGCCCGTCGGGCCTTGGCCAGCCAGCGCTGCAGCTCCAGCCGCAGCGGGCCGTGCGCGGCCAGCGAAGTGCCGGTGAGCGTCGCCGTCACGAACGTCCCCACCCCCGGCCGTGCGGCGACCAGGCCCTCGTGCTCGAGTTCCCGGTAGGCCTTGAGGACGGTGTTGGGGTTGATCGCCAACTGCGCCACGACCTCCTTGACGGTCGGGAGCTGGTCGCCCTCGCGCAGCAGGCCGAGCCGTAGCGCATGTCGTACTTGCTGGACCAACTGCAGGTACGGCGAGAGGCCGGACTTCGCATCCAGATGGAACTCGATCACCGGTATCTCCATTTATCTAGTGTCCTAGTACTTTAGATGGTTGCATGTATGGAGCCGGTTAAGAAAGCGTTCGACGGGGACGCCGGCCCCGAGTCCACCGCGCTGTTACCGTCCGCGGCTGCCATCGCCGCGCCGTTCCGCCACGCCGACGACCGGTACCTACGGCTCTACACCGATCCACCCGACGACATCGCCGCCGGCTACGTCGAAGATCTCTGACCGGGGTGAACGTCCCCCGCGCGGATGAGAAGACAGCGTCTTACCGACACCCCAGTGCCTGCCGCTGTTATCTAGGGTTGTTGGACCCTTCCAGCAGGTCAGAGGATGATGATCTCTTCTTTCACGTAGGCCAAGTTGACCGAACTCAGATCCGCATGGGTCAGAATGGGCCGATGTCGATCTCCGCTGACGGCTCCGGTCCGGTCCGGATTGTGACGGCCGTTCTTCGCGACGGCGATCGGGTGTTGCTGTGTCATCGAAGCGCCGGACGCCGTTGGTATCCCGACGTGTGGGACCTGCCGGGCGGTCATGTTGAGGAGGGGGAGGATCCGAAAGAGAGCCTTGTCCGCGAGCTTCGGGAGGAGTTGGGAATCACGGCATCGGAGCCGTTCGGCCCGCCGATGCATGAGATCCGGACCGCGACGTTCGACATGCAGATCTGGTTGGTCGACAGGTGGACCGGAACACCCGTCAACGCCGCGCCGGACGAGCACGACGCTGTGGCGTGGTTCGAGACATCCGACCTTGACAGCCTGCGTCTCGCCCACGAGTCGTATCTCTCGATGCTCACCGCCGTGCTCGTCACGTGACGTCGCTCCGCCCTTTATCTTGGGCTGTCAAGCGAACTTGCTGGTCAGCCGTTTGGAGTCCTGTCAGCCACGTCAGACAAGTAGGACCCCAGCATGCCGAGCATGGTGGGGTCTGGCGCGAAGGTATGCGAGCGTGATCGATCAGCGATGGGCTGTTGCGATGAGGCGTCGCAGTGCGGCGTGGGCGGGTGGGCCCCACGTGGCCTTGCCGCCTGGGCGTCCGCGGACGCCGGCTTCTCCGATGCAGATGCCGCTGAGGGCTTGCAGCACTGCCCATCCGCGGGCGCGGCGCAGGGTTGCGGCGTTCGAGGTGAGGACGTTGGCCGGATGCAGATCGCCATGGAGCCCACATCCGCCGAGATCTCCGGCTGGGCGAGGACGTCGCCGCGGTGTACGACTCGGAGCGGACCCGGGGCCATCATCGGATGCTGATCCGCCGGCGTAGCGAGGTCGTGTCGGACATTCAGCAAGACCGCCGTCGTCGTCATCACCGCGAAGTCCGCAGGGCGCAAGGTCTTCGGCCTCGCCACCGCAGACGTCCGTCTCGCTTGATCTCTTGCGCGTCAGTCCGGCAGCCAGTGCAGCTCGTGCGCCAGGGTTTTGGCGACGGCACGGATGCGCCGGTGTAGTGGCGACTGCTCGCGTGGGAGGACCAGGTGGATCGTCAGGCTGGGCGCGCCCCGCAGCGGTCGCCAGGTGAGACCGGCCGGTTGTGCCGTGACCGCGGCTTCTCCGGCCGGGGCGAGGGTGACCCCGTCGCGCAGGTCGCGCTGAGACATGTCGAAAGAGACTGCGGGCGTGTGGAATCGGGGGTGTGGTCGGGTGTCTCGGAACAGTGCGGACAGCTGATCGTGGATCACGGGGTTGGCCGCACGGTCCGGGAGTCGCAGCGGATACGCGGCCGCGTCGGCGATCTCGATCTCCGGGTGTTCGGCCAGCGGATGGTGCTGCGCCAGCTGGACCCCGATGCGCTGACGCCGCAGCAGGAACCGGCGCACGTCACAGCCCGGCTGTTCACCGCGGGTGATCCCGGCATCGATGCGGCCGTCGGCGACCGCGGGGGAGATCTCCGGTGTCGCCATCGGGACCGCGCCGACCTCGAGTCCGCTGTTGCCGCGAATCAGCCTGTCCACCAGGGCCGGTGCCGTCTCGGCCCCGGTGCTGAGGCTGTATCCGATGCGCAGCGTGCCCAGTTCACCGGCCGCCGCGCTCCGGGCGGTGTCCCATGCCCGGTCCAGCGCCGCCAGCGCGGGCGGCGCGGACTCCGCCAAAGCCGCACCGGCCGTGGTCAATACGACGCTACGCGTGTTGCGGACCAGCAGGGCCGTACCGAGTTCCGCCTCCAATCGGCGCATCCGGGCGCTGAGTGCGGGCTGTGCGATACCGATCCGTGCGGCCGCGCGGGTGAAGTTCAACTCCTGCGCCAGCACCAGGAAGTACCGCAGGCTCACCGTATCCGGCGCCACGTGCCCTCCCTGCCGATTGATAACGATCCGTTCTGAGTCTATCCCGTACCGGTCTTTCCCTCGACCGCACATCAAGCCCTAACCTGCGCATATGACGATTCCACTGACCGCAGTACCCGTCGCCGGGATCGATCGATCTGAGTGTCAATTCGAAGTCGGATGTGTCCGGCCGAACACAGGAGGTTTCCATGGCTAAGGGCTACTGGGTCAGTGTCTACCCCGCCATTTCCGACCCTGAGAGGCTGACTGCCTACGACAAGCTGGCCGGTCTGGCTGTCCAGGCTGGGGGCGGGCGCGTCCTGTCCCTGATCCCGTCCCGTGGCGGTCGAGTCGTCGCCCACGAAGCCGGAATCACGCAACGCGTCGTTCTGATCGAGTTCGACAGCTTTGAACAGGCCGTCGCGGCATACGAGAGCGAGGCATACCAGAAGGCGCTGGTGGCCCTCCCCGACGGCTTCGAGCGCGACTTCCGCATCATCGAAGGCATCGACTGACCGGCGGGCCCAGCCATCGCTGAGCATCCGTCACCTGATACGCACACGGTGTTGAACGACGACTCACGAGACGAGTTCGAAGCCATGCCCCGCGTCCCAGTTCGCAACTACGCCACCGGCGGTGCGGTCATCATCCACTATCCGGTGCAGGACGGCACCGGCTGAGGCAGGACGGTACGCTCCGGGACGTGTTCGGTCGGCCGTTGCGGCCAGGTCCGGCTATCGGCGGAACGCCGTTCGCGGTTGCCGGTTCGTTGAGCGTCAAAGGAGGGCCGATGTCCTGGCCGGATGTCACGGTGGTTGATGCGTGCGTGCGGCGCGACGGCCGGGGCGGCAGCCCCACGGCCGTCACCGACGACGACCCGGCGGCGACGGACGCGGACCGGCGTGCGGTCGCTGCTGCGGCCGGCACCTCGCACGCGGCGTTCCTCGGCCCGGGGCGGACGCCGGACGGTGGCTGGCCGGTCCGGTTCTTCACCGCCACCGCCGAACTGTCCGGCTGCGGCCATGGCACCGTTGCCGCGCAGGCCGTCCGGTTGACCCGCACCGCGCTGGGCGAGCTGAACGACCGCCAACACACCGGCGGGCGCACGTTCGACACCGTCGCGATCCGCCGCCCCGCCGGCATCGAGGTGTGGTTCGACCAGGGCCTCGTCGCGCTGCGTCACCCGGCGCCGGACGAGCGCGCCGCGATCGTCGCCGCGCTCGGGCTCACCGCGGACGATCCGCATCCGACCGACGCGCCACGGATCGCCGCGCCCGGCGCGCCACGCATGCTGGTACCGGTCCACGACCGGTCGGCGCTGCTCCGAGTCCACCCACACCTCGGCAGGCTGACAGCGGCGTGCCAGCGGTACGGGCTCCTCGGCTGTTTCGTGTACGTACCGCCGGTGGGCGACCGACCGGGTGCGGCGCGGATGTTCGCGCCGGCGATCGGTGTCGACGAGGACGTCGCCAACGCCAACAGCACCGGCTGCCTGGCCGCCCACCTGCTCGACACGACAGGGGCGCAGACGGTCGCGATCGAGGTGGAGCAGGGTGACACCCTCGGTCGACCGGCCAGCGTGCTCGCTTCGGCCCGACGCGGGCCGGCGGGCATCACGACCCGGGTCGGCGGGTTAGCGGTGGTCCGCGACGGACACCGAGGCGACAACTAGACCGTCCTCTTCTGCGATCCGCGCATGGGGCTGGGGCTGTCCGCTGAGGTCAAGCGTTGGCACCCGGTGGCGGGCGTCAGCGGGACGCGGTGTCGAGGGCGCGGCTGAGTGTCCATCGGGAGACGCGCAGCTTGGCGGCGACGGCGGTTCGGGTTTGTCCGGCGCCGAGCAGGATGCGGGCGTCGGCGATCTGCTCGGAGGTCAGGGCGCGAGGACGGCCGCCGACTCGACCTGACCGCCCCCGCCCGGCCGCCGGAACCACCGCAGTCATGAACAACCCCACCCTGCCGGCCGAGATGGCGGAGACCGGCCCGAGCGGCCGGACCGGACCCCGCCGGGGCCTCAGGGGCGTGTGGCTGTGCGCAGACCGGTAGCGCACAGCGCCCTTTCGCTCAGTTCGTCGCCGACAGGTGCTTGACCAGGAATTTGGTAGTGGCATTGATACACGCCTCGCGGACGGACGGCACGTCGTAGACGTCGTAGTGCCCGGCGCTGAGCTCGAGGAGTTGCTTGGGCTCTCGCAGGCGGTCATATATCTGCCGGGCCACTTCGGGTGGGGCTGTGGTGTCGGTGTCCGTGAAGATCATCAGCAGCGGGGTGGGGCTGATGTCCTCGGTGAACGCGCCTGGGTCGTAGGGCGCGATCCGGTCGAGTGAGTGCGCGGTGATCCAGTTGTGGAATGTGTCGTGCTCTTGTTCGTTGTGCCGGTGCCAGTCGAGTCCGTCCGGGCCGAGAATCGACTCGGTGCCCTCTTCGGCTGTGATGGCCAGCGGGCGGGGCTCACCGGTGCGCGCGTATGCCAGCCGGTCCGCGAGAGCGGAAGCGAGGAAGCGTTCCCGTACCGCCGGCTCGTCACGGCGCAAGTATCGCCACAGGCCGACCCCCGGTACCTGGGCCACCACCGCCGCCACCCGGCGGTCGAGGGCGGCGATGCGCAGGGCGTGGCCGCCGCCGAACGATGTGCCCCACAGTCCGATCCGTCCGGCGTCGACCTCGGATCGCTCCGACAGCCAGGTCAGGGCGTTGCGCAGGTCGTCGCACTGGGCCTCGGGCAGTACCTGCTGGCGTGGCTGCCCGCCGGACTCGCCGAGGTAGCGGTAGTCGATGGTGAGCACGGCGATCCCGGCCGCGGCGAACGCGGTGGCGTAGGTCGGCAGGTACATCTGGCGGACGTTGGCGAACCCGTTGCCCATGACCAGGCCGGGCAGCGGGCCGGTGGCGTCGGCCGGTGCATACAGGGTTCCAGCGCAGTCGACGCCCTCGCTGCGGAAGGTGACCTCTTCGGCGTGCACGTTCATGCCGACACCCCGGCCTGTACAGCGGCCTGCCGAGCATCGACGAACTCGGTGATGATCGAGAAGAACCGGTCAGGGTCCTCGAACGGCAACCCGTGCCCGCCTGGAACCTCCAGATACCGGCTATCGCTGATCGCCTCGGCCAGCTCCCGCTGGTGGTGCGACGGGATGACCTGGTCGTCGGCGCTGGCGAGCACCAGCGTAGGCGCCAGAACCCGCCCGAGCTTGTCGCGCAGGTCGATCCGGCCGTCCAAGTCGATCTGGGGCAGGATGCGCTTGTCGAGCGTCGCCGTGAACCCGGCGGTCAACTCGGCGAACTGCTCGTCCTTGAGCGTACCCAGCAAGGTGGGCCCCATCGCGGTCAAGATCAGCTGCCGGGCCAGCAAGGCCGGATCGGTGCGCAGCAGCCGCGCCCACAGGTCGAACATGAATACCTCCCGGGGGCTGGTCGTCACCCAGCCGGCGTGCAGCAGCAGCGAGACCACCGCATTCGGTTCGCGAGCCGCGACAGCGGTGGCGATCACCGCGCCGATTGAGTGTCCGACCAAGTGGAACCGCTCCAGGCCAGCCGTACGGGCGGTGGCGAGGACCTGCCCGGCCAGCTCATCAAGATCGAGCGGGCCGTCCGGCGCGGGAGGTGTGCCTGCACCGGGCAGGTTCGGCGCGACGACCGTGTACCGATCGCTCGCCGCCTCGATGAGGGCTCCCCAGTTCGACGCCGCGTCGGCACCGGTGCCGTGGATCAGGACAAGTCCTGGACCGGTGCCGGCGGTGATGTGATCGAGAACGGTGGGACTGATCAAAAGAACCTCCATGGCCATCCATCTGCCAGGGATCATACAGATGACAGAGCTCTGCTAACAATCTGAGGTCTGGTTGTTCGTAGAATCAGTACATGGACATGCCACCTCAGGAACGCCTCGGTCTGCACATCAAGCGCGTCGAGCAGGAGCTGATGGCGGCCAAGCATGCGGCGCTACGCCCCCTCGGCCTGACCGTGCCTCAATACGTGGCCTTGTACACGCTCGCCGAGCACCCGGGCATCTCCGCCGCCGCGCTGGCCCGAGCCTGCCTGGTCACCCCGCAGACCATCGCCACCGTGCTCACCAATCTCGAAACCAAGGCTCTGATCACCCGCCGCCCCCATCCCTGGCACCGCAAGGTCGCCGAGGTTCAACTCACCGACGAGGGGCATCGCGTGCTCAGGCAGGCCGACGCTGAGGCGGTGGCGATCGAGCGGGAGCTCGCCGACGGCTACACCCCCAAGGAGCGTGCGCAGCTCATCGAGCTGCTGGCCCGAGCATCCAGCCGGTTGGCCGGATCGGACCGCTCATCACCGACCGACTCGCTTTCGCCGGCCGCGACGTCAGATCAATAGCACGTCACTCGGTGAGTCGTCTTCGGCGAGGGGGTGTTTCACCATCCCGACGGCTATCAGCGCGCACGCATAGGGGGAATCTGAGGCGGGCGTTGCCTGGGTGGGGCCGGTCAGTTCACCAGCACGATCTTCCCGCGAGAGTGGCGGCTTTCGCTCAGCTCGTGCGCCGCAGCCGCCTCAGCGAGCGGGAACGCCGCCGCGACCGGCACCCGCAGCCGGCCCTGCCCGGCGAGCTCGACCGCGATGCCGAGACCGTGCACCGCCAGCGGGTCGGCGGCTCCAACGGCTGCTGTGTCGCCGGCCGGCACGCCGTGCGACAGGTGCACGCCGAGGGCCGCTGCGGTGAGGTCGGGAGCGATCGTCACCACGCGCGCCGGGTTCCCGGTGATGGCGATCAGGTCGGGCAGCGCCCCTCCTGCGCAGTCGAACACCGCGTCCACCCCGCCCGGCGCCAGCACGCGGACCCGTTCGACCAGGCCCGCCCCGTACGTCGTCGGCTCGCAGCCCAGAGAGCGCAAGAAGTCGTGGTTGTGCTCCCCGGCCGTGCCGATGACGGTGGCGCCACGGGCGACCGCGAACTGCACGGCGACCGCGCCCACCCCGCCGGCCGCGCCCTGCACCAGCACGGTCTGCCCGGCGCCGACCGCGAGCCGGTCGAGCACACGGGCGGCTGTCTCGACGCTGCCTGCGGCACCACCGGCCTCCTCCCAGCTCCACACGGCCGGTTTCGGCGCCCAGGCGACCAGGACCGCGTGATCGGCGTTGGCGCCGCGCGCGGTCGTCGCAGTCATGCCGAACACCTCCTCGCCGACTCCGACCCCCGTGACGCCGTCGCCGACCTCGTCCACCACGCCGGCGGCGTCGAACCCGGTCCGGTACGGGAACGTCACAGGCACCACCCCACGCATCTTCCCTGAGCGGATGAACGTTTCTCCCGTCGACAATCCGGACGCCCGCACGGCGATGCGGATCGTCCCCGGCCCGGCGTGCGGATCCTCGACCTCGGCGACATGCACCACGCTGGCCGGGCCGTATTCCGAAAACTGAACAGCTCTCATGTGCCGCACCGTAACGGAACACCCCGTCCGTTTGACTAAAGTGAGAGCGGTGACGGCCGAAGTGAGTCAGAAACTGCGCTCGGACGCCCGCGACAACCGCGCGCGCATCCTCGCGGTCGCCCGCGCGACCTTCGCCGCAGAGGGCCTCGATGTGCCGATCCGGGAGATCGCCCGGCGCGCGCAGGTTGGCGCGGCCACTGTCTACCGGCACTTCCCCACCAAGGAAGCGCTGCTCAGCGAGGTCTTCGCCGAGCCGATGGCCATGTGCTCGGCGGTCGTCGAGGAAGGGCTGGCACAGGCCGACCCGTGGCATGGGTTCCGCCTGGTGATCGAGAAGCTCATGGAGGTGCACGCCCTCGACCGGGGTCTGTCTGGCGCGTTCACCTCGCAACTGCCGTACTTCACCGCTGACCGCGACCGTACGATCCGGCTGCTGCTCCAACTCATCCGGCGCGCGAAGGCGGCGGGCGGCCTGCGGGCGGACTTCGTCCTGGAGGACTTCATCCTGGCGATGATGGCGAACGAGGGCATCCGCGCCGAGTCATCCGAGCAACGAGCGGCGGCGTCGCGCCGTTTCGCAGCCCTGATGATCCAGTCGTTCCGTGCCGACCCCGTCCGCGCGCCGCTTCCGCCGGCGGTCCGGCTGCTGCCGACCGTTCAGTAGTGTCTCGACGGCGGTCTCCCGGCGTTCCTGCCGACCCCGTCCTGCGCGACCGCGGCCGGCATCGGCTCGTCCACCAGCCACCGCATCATCGCCATCAGCTGCGCCAGGATCAGCCTTGACCAGTCCACCCCATGGCCCCGGCCATACGACAAGTACAAAGCGATCCGGCCCGCATACGTCTTCTCGGTGTTGAACGCCCGGCCCGCCCCCACGCAGCCCCGCCAGGTACGCGCACGCCTCGACATGCAACCCGAAGTCCTCGTCGACCACCACCCACGACACCGACTCATCGGCGGCCACCGCTCGTTCAGCCCGGTAGTGCCGCTCGGCCGCATCTGACCTGCCCAACATGCCGTACGGACCCCCAGATACTGTGCGCCAAGTAGCCGCCCACACTACTTGAAGTACTTGCCGTACAACTGAGAGTCACCGAAGCTAACCACGGCAGTTACACCCCGGGCGGCGGACACGTCAGTGGCCGATGACCATGGCCATACCGGCTTGGGCTGGGCATCGCCGGGCAGGCGCTCGACGGTCAGCTGGATCAGGCCGCCCGGGGTCGATGATGAGGGCGCGCCTGGTAGGCCACCTGGCCCGACTGCACGGCGGTGTCCAGCGACAGCCGAGCCGCGCGGCGGGAACGATGGGGAGTCAGCGGTCGCGCTGCGCCTGGGCGATGCGCTTGCCCAGGCCGGCCAGGGAGTCGTCGGCCATGAGCGCGGGCAGCCGGGGCGCGTCCGCCGCGACCTGCGCGAGCACTGCGGGATGCCCGCCGGAGAACCGGCTCCAGGCCCGTACCACTTCCGGCATGGCGGCGATCCCCGCCTCCGAAAGGATGGCCTCCCTCGGCAGCCACGACGTCAGGAACTGGGTGACCCGCGCCGGACTCCACCACGCAGGACGATCGCCCACGAACTCGGCCAGCTTCTCGAACGCCTCCCGTGCGCCGGGCAGCTCCGGTAGCTCGTGGAACCGGCTCACCGTGTCGTCGGGCGCCGGTCGTACGAGATCGGGCACCGCGCGGGCCCGCAAGAACGCGACCGAGCGCACGGCGGGCAGTGTGCCGGCGACCAGCGCGCCCATGATCCGATCACCCAGCTCGAACGCGTCCAGCACCCGCCCCGCGACCACACCCGGCTCCTCGGCCCGCAGGTCCAAGTCGTCGAGGAACTTCACCTCCTCGACCACCGCGTCAACGGCCAGCCCTCCGCTCGCCTGATCGATGCCGACGACGAGAAGGTGCGGCTCCTTGCCGTTCTCGTAGCGGAAGGACAGGGCCGCCAGGGTCTGCTCGCCGAACGGGTCGGCCTTGCCGTACCAGGCGCCCTCACACGTCACCCGCCCCATTCGTCGCACCCACCCGGGCAGCGTCTCCACCACGCCGTTCCCGGCACGTACGAACACTCCGGCATCCGCGCCTTCATCGGCGGACGGGCTCGCGCCTTCGCCGGTCGGCGGGTTCGTGCCGGCCGCGGTGTTGACGGCGGAGAGGGCGGCGAGGGTCAGACGTGCCTCCGTGCTGCCGTCCTCGACCAGCCGCCCCAGGAAGGACTCCACTTCACCCGGCTCGAGATCGGCGGTGAGCCGTGCAGCCCACAACTCGGTCCGCAGCGGCGAGCGCCACCTGAGGAGGTCGCGGGCCTGAGCGATCGCTGTGGTAAACGCTGTCGTGCTCACCCTTCGACCGTATCGCCCCCGGCCCGCTTCGGGCGCAAGGCGACGCACGTCCAGCGCGCGGAAACCCCGTCCCCGCAACCCCATGCCGCGGCACACCACGGAGGACGTGTGCGTCGCTTCTCCGCGCCGCCCCGTCCGTGCGGCGGCGGGCGACGGTGCGCGGCCTGGCGGGGTGGCTCTCCCGCCAGGCATCAGCGCGGTGGCACGCCGTCCGGTCAGCCGCTGTCGCGGGCGGATGCCGTCGGGCTAGTTGTCGCCGGTGAGGCCCGCCTTGCGGAGAGCTTCGGCCATGGCGCCCGTGGGTGCGGGGCGGTCCTGGCGGCGGCCGCCGCGCTGTCCGTCTCCGCGCCCTCGCTGTCCGTCTCCGCGCCCGCGCTGGCCGCCGTCGCCGCCTCGGCCGCCGTCGCCACCTCGGCCGCCGTCACGGCGGCCGTCCCCGCGCCCGCGCTGGTCGTCGCCCCGCCCCTGGGCGCGGTCGCGCTGGCCGTTGCCCCGGCCGTCACCCCGTGCGCCGTCGCCGCGCCCCGCGCCCCGGCGGGAGCCGTCGCCCCCGCCCTGGGCCGGGGTCTCGTCCTCCAGGCGGAGGGTCAGGGAGATGCGCTTGCGGGGAATGTCGACATCGAGGACCTTGACGCGGACGATGTCGCCGGGCTTGACCACATCGCGTGGGTCCTTCACGAAGTTTCGGGACATGGCCGAGACGTGGACCAGGCCGTCCTGGTGGACGCCGATGTCCACGAACGCGCCGAAGGCGGCGACGTTGGTGACCACGCCTTCGAGGATCATGCCCGAGCTCAGGTCGGAGATCTTCTCGACCCCCTCCTTGAAGGTGGCGGTCTTGAAGGCGGGCCGCGGGTCGCGGCCGGGCTTTTCCAGCTCTCGCAGGATGTCGGTGACCGTCGGCAGGCCGAACGTCTCGTCGGTGAAGTCACCGGGCTTCATGGCGCGCAGCGCCGCCGAGTTGCCGATCAGGGACTTGAGGTCCGCCTTGGCCGCGGTGAGGATGCGGCGGACCACCGGGTACGCCTCCGGGTGGACGCTCGACACGTCGAGCGCGTCGTCGCCGCCGCGGATGCGCAGGAAGCCCGCGCACTGCTCGAACGCCTTGGGCCCGAGCCGGGGCACGCTCTTGAGCGCGGCACGCGTCCTGAAGGGGCCGTTGGCGTCACGGTGGCGGACGATGCTCTCGGCCAGCGTGGAGCCGATGCCCGACACGCGCGTGAGCAGCGGCGCCGACGCGGTGTTGACGTCGACCCCGACGGCGTTGACGCAGTCTTCGACCACCGCGTCGAGCGAGCGGGAGAGCTTGGACTCGGCCAGGTCGTGCTGGTATTGGCCGACGCCGATCGACTTGGGGTCGATCTTGACCAGCTCGGCCAGCGGGTCCTGGAGCCTGCGGGCGATCGACACCGCGCCGCGCAGTGACACGTCGAGCTCGGGCAGCTCCTGGGACGCGTACGGCGAGGCCGAGTAGACCGAGGCCCCCGCCTCGGAAACGACGATCTTGGTGATCGACGGCATGTGCTGGACCAGGTCGCCGGCCAGCTTGTCGGTCTCGCGCGAGGCGGTGCCGTTGCCGATGGCGATCAGCTCGACCCCGTGGCGCTGCGCGAGCGCGCCGAGGACGGCCAGCGACTGGTCCCACTGACGCTTGGGCTCGTGAGGGTAGATGGTGGTGGTCTCGACGACCTTGCCGGTGGCGTCGACCACCGCGACCTTCACACCCGTACGCAGGCCGGGGTCGAGGCCCATCGTCGCCCGCGTCCCGGCGGGGGCGGCGAGCAGCAGGTCGCGCAGGTTGGCCGCGAAGACCCGCACCGCCTCGTCCTCCGCCGCCTGCCACAGCCGCATCCGCAGGTCGATGCCGAGATGCACGAGGATGCGCGTGCGCCAGGCCCAGCGCACGGTCTCGCCCAGCCACTTGTCGGCCGGACGCGCCTGGTCGGAGATGCCGAAGCGGGACGCGATGCGCAGCTCGTAGTCGGGGCTGTCGTCCGGCTCCAGCGTGACGGACAGCACCTCCTCCTTCTCGCCCCTGAACATGGCCAGGATCCGATGGGAGGGCAGCTTCGTGAACGGCTCGCCGAACTCGAAGTAGTCGGAGAACTTGGCCCCCGCCTCCTCCTTGCCCTCGCGGACCTTCGACACCAGCCGTCCGCGGCTCCACAGCTGCTCGCGCAGGCCGCCGATCAGGTCGGCGTCTTCGGCGAACCGCTCGATCAGGATCGCCCTGGCCCCCTCGAGCGCCGCGCCCGCGTCGGCCACGCCCTCGGTGACGAAGCCCTCGGCCGTGGCGGCGGGGTCGAGCGTGGGGTCGGCGAGCAGCTGGTCGGCCAGCGGCTCCAGGCCCAGCTCGCGGGCGATCTGCGCCTTGGTGCGCCGCTTGGGCTTGTAAGGCAGGTAGATGTCCTCAAGCCTGGCCTTGGTCTCCGCCGCCATGATCTGCTCGCGCAGCTCGTCGTCGAGCTTGCCCTGAGACTCGATCGACTCGAGGATCGCCGTCCTGCGCTCCTCGAGCTCGCGAAGGTAGCGCAGGCGCTCTTCGAGCGTGCGCAGCTGCGCGTCGTCGAGGGTGCCGGTGGCCTCTTTCCGGTATCGCGCGATGAACGGCACAGTCGCGCCGCCGTCGAGCAGCTCGACGGCCGCCTGCACCTGGCCGTCACGCACGCCCAGCTCTGCCGCGATCCGCTGGTGAATAGAGAGCACTTGCCTGCCTTTCGATGGTCCCGCGGGTCAATTGTGCAGGACTACGCCGTCTTTCATGACCAGAGTGCGCGCTGGGTGAACAACCACGGCCTCCGCCGCGCCGCCGCACGGCACGACGACCAGGTCGGCCCGGTCACCCGGGGCCAGCCCGTACGACTCCAGCCCGAGCGCTCGGGCCCCGCCGTACGTGGCGGCCTCCAGCGCCAGCTCGATGTCCTCGTCCCTGCGGAACGTGCTGCGGTAGGCGACGTGCATCGCCCGCTCCAGCATGTCGCCGCTGCCGTAAGGCCCCCACAGGTCGCGGATGCCGTCATGACCGCAGGCGACCGTGACACCGGCGGCCCGCAGCTTCTTGATCGGCGGCACCGGGAAGCTGTAGACGGCCGCGGTCGCCAGGGCGACGCCCGCCTCGGCGAAACCCTGGATCAGCCGGCCCTGGTAGGACTCGTCGAGCTGGCCGAGCGCGTACGCGTGGCTGACCGTCACCCGGCCGCCCAGCCCCAGCGCCCTTGTCCGCTCGGTGATGAGCTCGAGCTCCCACCCGCCCAGCGAGCCGCCGTCATGCAGGTGGAGGTCGAGATGGGCGCCGTAGCGCTCGGCCAACCCGAAGATCAGGTCGAGGTGGCGTACGGGGTCGCGGTCGATGCCCGCCGGGTCGAGGCCGCCGACCGCCTCGACGCCGCTCTTCAGCGCCTCTTCGAGCAGCTCGGCCGTGCCGGGATTGATCAGCACGCCGTGCTGCGGGAACGCCACCTGGCGCACCTCGACGGGGGAGCTCGCGGCTGCCTCGAGCACCGCCTCGACGCCCCGCAGCCCCACTGACGGGTCGATGTCGGTGTGGGTGCGCACCTGGCACGTGCCCGCCGCGCTCATGCGCTCCAGCAGCGCGCCGATCCGCTCGACGCTCGGCACGCCCAGCTCCGCACGGCGGCCGAGGTCGTTTCCGATGCGCCCGGCCAGCGTGTCGTCGGCCGAGTGGGGCACCCACGGGCCGCCGAAGAGGGTCTTGTCGAGGTGGCAGTGCGCCTCGACGAGGCCGGGCAGCACGAGCTGCCCCGCGATGTCGACGACCAGGGCGCCGGGCGCGTCGATGCCCTGGGCGACGAGGTGGATCCGGCCGGCGCGGACGAGGATGTCGGCAGGGCCCTCGAGCCCCCAGGGGAGCCCGCCGCGGAGCAGGACGTCGGTCATGCCAAGCACCCTAAACGGCCGCACCGACGATTTCCCTCACTCCGCCGGGACAGGTTCCGCTCCCGGGGTCCTGCGGTAGCGAGGACGGCGCTCTGAGGCGGAGCTGCACGGCTTGCCGTCGCGAAACTCGCGAGCGTGGCTTCGGCCGCGTGGCTTGCGGCTGCGAGGATGACGCACCGAGGTGGATCCGTGTGGCTTGCGGTCGTGAGAGTCGCGAGCCGGGGTCCGGTCATGCGCGGCGGTCGGCGAAGAGCTCCAGATGATGGCAGTATCGGCAGCGATAGGCCTCGATCTCCCACTTCGGCCGGCGCATCAGCTTGGCGCCGCCGAAGATCCCGCGCTCCAGCGCGCCCTCGACCCATCTGGCGAATCCGTTGGAGTCCTCGCCCGAGTCCATGATGAACCCGGGCTCCAGCCCCTCTTCACCGCAATGCGTACAGTGTAAGTTCATGCTTATACAGCGTAGTCAGATCTCGTCGAGGTGGGAGACGTTCGCCACGTCGGCGGAGTCGGTGCTCGGCCGCCCGTCCAGCCAGGCGTCGAGGATCTCGTCGAGCACCACGTCCGACGTGAGCCGGAGGCTCAGCGCCAGCACGTTGGCGTCGTTCCATTTCCTGGCCCCGTCGGCGGTGTAGGCGTCCACGCACAGCGCCGCGCGGATGCCCGGCACCTTGTTCGCCGCGATCGACGCGCCCGTGCCGGTCCAGCAGCAGACCACCGCATGGTCGGCCCGCCCCTCGCTCACGTCGCGGGCGGCCAGCTCGGAGGCCCACGCCCAGTCGGCGCGCTCCTCGTCGCTGAGCGCGCCGTGGGTCACCACCTCGTGCCCCCGCCTGCGCAGCTCCGCCACGACCCGCTCCGCCACCCCGTCCTTGCTGTCGGCGGCCACCGATATCCGCATGTGCGACCCCTTCCCGATCTCAGGTCTACCAAGGGCCGCGGGCGGAGGCAAAGGCACGAGCACATGCCTGGACTGGCGAGATGAGGGGAAGTGTGCTTGGTTGTGACGCCATATGAGCATAGATAAGAGCGATATTCCGGCGCTCGCCCGGGGATGTGCCGTTCTGGGCACCGGAGGCGGCGGTGATGTGCGTACGGGATCGCTGGCGGCGATCGGGGCCATCCGCGAGCACGGCGAGGTACCGCTGGTCAAGCTGGCCGACCTGGCCGAGGACGCGCTGATCGTGCCGCTGTCCGGCATCGGGGCCCCGACCGTCAGCCACGAGATGATCCACAGCGCGGAGGAGCCCAAGCGCATCGCCGAAGAGGTCGAACGCCTCTTCGGCCGCCCCCCGAGCGCGATCATGTCCTCCGAGATCGGGGGTTCGAACGGCGTGGCGCCCGTCGCCTGGGCCGCCCAGCTCGGGCTGCCGCTGCTCGACGCCGACGGCATGGGCCGGGCGTTCCCCGAGGTCCAGATGGTCTCCATGTACGTGGCGGGGCTCCCGGCCGACCTGGTGATCATGTCGGACATCGTGGGCAACGTGGTGACCATCCGCCCCATCGACGGCCTCTGGTCGGAGCGGCTCGCCCGCGCCGTGTGCGTGGCGGCGGGCTCGACCGCGCTGATGGCCGACTACGTGCTCACCACCGCACGGGCCAGGGGAGCGGTCATCGAGGGTACGGTCACCCGCGCCATCGAGGTCGGCAGAGCCACGGAAGGCGCGGCCGATCCGCTCGGCGCGCTCCAGGAGAGCCTGGGCGCAGTACGGCTGATCACCGGCAAGCTCGCGGACGTGGAACGGCGCACCACCGGAGGGTTCGTCAGGGGGACGGCCACGATCGAGGGCACCGGCGACGACCGGGGCCGCCGCCTCACCCTGGAACTGCAGAACGAGAACCTGGTCGCCCTCGAGGACGGCCGGGTGCGGGCCATGGTGCCCGACCTCATCACCGTCGTGGACACCGAGACCGCCGGCGCGATCCAGACCGAGGCCCTCAGGTACGGCCAGCGCGTCACGGTGCTCGCCTGGCCGTGTGACCCGCTCTGGCGCACTCCCAAGGGCCTGGAGACGGCCGGGCCGCGGGCCTTCGGGTACGACCTGGACTACGTTCCCGTCGAGGAGCTGACGGCGCATGGCTGACCTGCGTATCGGGATCGACGTCGGCGGCACGAACACCGACGCGGTGGTGCTCGCCGCCGACGGCCGTGTGATCGCCAAGGCCAAGCGCCCGACCACCCCGGACGTGACCGGGGGGCTGCGCGCCGCCCTCGACGCGGTCCTCGCCGAGCTCGAGGGTGGATGGGGGCGGATCGGCCGGGTCATGCTCGGCACCACGCACGCGACCAACGCGATCCTGGAGCGCAGGAACCTCGGTCGCGTCGCCGTGCTGCGGCTCGGCGCGCCCGCCACCACCTCCGTCCCCCCGCTCTCCGGCTGGCCCGACGACCTGCGCGAGGCCGTCTCGGCGGGGGAGGCGATCCTGCCCGGCGGCCACTACGTCGACGGCCGCGAGATCGGCCCGCCGGGGCTCGACGCGGTCCGCCGCTTCCTGGACGGCGTGGCGGCCGACGCCGTGGCCGTCACCAGCGTGTTCAGCCCGGCCAGTGGCGAGCACGAGCGCCTCGTCGAGGAACTGGTCAAGGCCGAGTACGGCCTGCCGGTCTCGGTGAGCCACGAGATCGGCTCGCTCGGCCTGCTCGAGCGCGAGAACGCCACCGTGCTCAACGCCGCCCTGTACGGCGTGGCCGCCCACGTGACCGAGGCCCTGGTCACCGCACTCGCCGAACGAGGCCTGGGCGCGCGGCCGTACCTGGCGCAGAACGACGGCACGCTCATGACGCTCGAGCACGCCGCGCGGCTGCCGGTCTCGACGATCGGCTCGGGCCCGGCGAACTCCCTGCGCGGAGCCGCGTATCTGTCAGGGGTGACCGACGCCATCGTGGTGGATGTGGGCGGTACGTCCACGGACCTCGGCGTGCTCGCCGGTGGCTTCCCGCGGGAGTCCGCGGCCGCGGTGGAGATCGGCGGGGTGCTGACCAACTTCCGCATGCCCGACATCCTGGCCATCGCGCTCGGCGGTGGGACGGTGGTGCGGAACGGCGGCATCGGCCCCGACTCGGTCGGCTACCGGATCGTCAGGGAGGCGCTCGTGTTCGGCGGGGCCACGGCGACGATGACCGACGCGGCCGTGGCGGCGGGCCGGAGCCCGGCGGCCGGGTGGCGTGATCGCCTCGAAGCGGCCGTACAGGCGCTGGAAGCCGACATGTCGGAAAGAATGGAAGACACCCTGGAAAGAGCGGTGGCCATCGCGGACGAGACGGTCATCGACGCCGTGGACAGGATGGCGCTCGGCAAAACGGACAGGCCCCTGGTCGCGGTGGGTGGCGGGGCGTTCCTGCTGCCCGATGTCATCCCGGGCGCGAGCCGGGTCATCCGCCCGGAACACGCCGAGGTGGCCAACGCCGTAGGCGCCGCCATCGCACTCGCGAGCGGCAGAGTGGATACGATCTTGCCAGCGGGAGATAGCCGGTCAGAAGCGATCGAAAGGGCCAAGGAGGAGGCGGCGGCGCGGGCCGTGGCGGCGGGGGCGGACCCCTCCGGCGTCGAGATCGTGGACCTCCTCGAGGTGCCACTGAGCTACCTCTCCGAGCCCGCGGTGCGGGTACACGTCAAAGCAGCCGGACCCCTCGCCCGGTGAATGATCGAAAGGATCCCCCCACCATGCGCTGGCACAAGCGTCTGCTCGTCGCCGGGGTCACCGGTGCCTTGGCCTTGACCGCATCCGCGTGCGCGGGCGGCCAGGTGCGCGGCGCCGGCGGGACCCCCAAGCCGGCGGCGAGCAGCGGCAGTCCGACCGCGGCCGCCCAGGCCAACGACAGCACGTTCGTCTACGTGCCCAACCTGGACGTGGTCACCGACTGGGACCCGGCGACCTCGTACTCCAACGAGATCATGGCCATGCAGAACATCTACGAGGGCCTGACCAGGTACAACTCGCAGTCCCGCAAGGCCGAGCCGCGCCTGGCCACCGAGTGGTCCTCGGCGGACGGCGGCAAGGAGTGGACGTTCAAGCTGCGTCAGGGCGTCAAGTTCCACTCCGGCGCCACGCTGGACGCCGAGGCCGCCAAGAAGGCCATCGAGCGGACGATGGAGAAGAAGGGCGGCGCCGCCTACATCTGGGACTCGGTCAAGAAGATCGACGCGGTGGACCCGGCCACGCTGAAGTTCACGCTCAAGTACGCCACCCCGCTCGACCTGGTCGCCTCCTCCGCCTACGCCGCCTACATCTACGACGTGAACGCCGTGGACAAGGACGGCAAGTCGGATGCCGGCACCGGCCCGTACACGATCGACTCCTGGCAGAAGGGCAAGGAGACCGAGCTCACGCTGAAGGCTTACGACAGTTACTGGGGCGGCTGGAAGCCGGAGCAGTACAAGAAGGTCGCCTTCAGGGTCACCCCGGAGATCACTACGGCCTGGCAGCTCCTGCAGAAGGGCGAGGTGAACTTCGTCCAGCGCCTGAACCCGCAGCTCTTCGAGCAGGCCGGGATGACCCCGAACGTGAAGACGTCCTCGTCGCCGTCGTTCCAGAACCTGCTGGTCCTGTTCAACACGGCCGCGGGCCCGACGAAGGACGTCAAGATCCGGCAGGCGCTCCAGTACGCGATCGACTACGACGGCCTGACGGCGGCGCTGAAGGGCTCGGGCCAGAAGGCCAGCGGCCTGGTGCCGCAGGGGCTGCTCGGCCACGTCAACGGCATGGAGCCCAAGCAGGACCTGGCCAAGGCGCAGGCGCTGCTCGCCGAGGCCGGGTACGGCCCCGACAACGAGGAGCTCAAGCTCACGATGACCTACGCCCAGGGCGACGACGACCAGAAGCTGCTGGTCACGCTGCTCAGCTCGGCGCTCAAGGGCCTGAACGTGACGCTGCAGGCCAAGCCCATGGCGTGGAACGCGCAGTGGGACCTGGGCAAGAAGCAGGGGCAGGACATCTTCGTCATGTACTGGTATCCGGACTATCCGGACGCCTACTCCTGGTTCCTCAACGTGTTCAAGAGCGCGGACAAGCCGCAGTTCAACCTGTCGTACCTGAAGGACCCGGCCATCGACACGGAGATCGACTCGCTGCCGCAGCTCACGGCCACCGACCAGCTCAAGGCCGACCAGGCGTACCAGGACCTGCAGAAGAAGATCATCCAGGAGCAGGCGGCGGTGGCGGTGCCGTACGTGCAGACCTACCAGCGCGCGCTCACGGCCGACGTCGCGGGATATGTGGACAATCCCGCTTATCCCAACGTCGTCTTCTTCTACGACCTCAAGCGCGCAAGCTGACCCATGCTGCGTTACCTGACCCGCCGGCTCGGCCAGGCCCTCCTGGTCGTGGCCGGCGTGGTCGTGCTCACGTTCGCCGTCATGCGGCTGGTGCCGGGGGATCCGGCGGTCGCGTTCGCCGGGCCGAAGGCCACGCCCGAGGAGCTCGCCGCCGCACGCAAGCAGTTCGGGCTCGACGACCCGATCCCCGTGCAGCTGCTGAACTACGTGCGCGACCTGTTCTCGGGAGACTGGGGCATCAGCCTGCACACCAGGCAACCGGTGCGTGACGATCTCTACCTCGCGTTTCCCGCCTCTCTTGAGCTGGTCGGCACGGCTCTGCTCATCTCGGTCGTCGTGGGCATCCCGGTCGGGGTGCTCGCCGCCCGCTACAAGACGAAATTTCCGGATATAGGGGTGCGGTTCGGCAGCATGCTGGCCGTCTCCGTGCCGGTCTTCTGGCTGGCCCTGGTCCTGCAGACGGTCTTCGCCAGCAACCTCGGCTGGTTCCCGATCGCGGGCGAGTACGACTCCAAGCTCGACACCACCAGCCCGCTCACCCTCTGGACGAACATCACCATCGTCGACGCCCTCATCACCGGCAACTGGCCCATCTTCACCAGCACGCTCCAGCACCTGGTGCTGCCCGCGCTGGTCGTGGCCGCGTACCCGACGGGCGTGATCGCCCAGATGACCAGGGCGGCGCTCATCGAGGAGGCCGGTCAGGACCACGCCAAGCTGGAACGGGCGCTCGGCTTCGGCGAGACCTCCATCCTGACCAGATTCGCCCTGAGACCTGCGCTGAACCCCGTCCTGTCGCTGATCGCCCTGGTCTTCGCCTACGCCATCGTCAACGGCTTCCTCGTCGAGGCCGTGTTCAACTGGCCGGGCCTGGGCCGCTACGCGGCCGACTCGATCCGCTCGCTGGACACCCCGGCCATCGCGGGCGTCACGTTGCTGGTGGCCCTGGTGTACGTGCTGGCCAACCTGGTCGTGGACATCCTCCAGGGCTTCGTCGACCCGCGAACGAGGGCCCGATGACCGAGGCTCCCCTGCGCCGCACCCTGCCCAGGATCCCCGACCGGTTCGCCGCGTTCGGCGCGGTGCTCATCGTGCTGGTCGTCCTGGCCGCGATCTTCGCACCGTGGCTCGCCCCGTACCCGGACGAGCCCAGGCCGCTGGAAATGCTGCAGCCGCCGAGCGGCGCGCACTGGTTCGGGACCGACCAGGTGGGCAGGGACGTGCTCACGAGGGTCCTGTACGGCGGCCGCACCTCGCTGTTCATCGCGATCGCGGTGCTGGCCGTGTCGTCGGTGATCGGGGTCACGCTCGGCGTGGTCGCCGGGTACGCGGGCGGCTGGATCAGGGACGTGATCATGCGGATCACGGACGTGTTCCTGGCCTTCCCCGCGCTGCTGCTCTCCCTGGCCCTGGCCGTGGTGCTCCAGCCCAGCGTGAACACGGTCATCCTGGCCATCGCGGTGACGTGGTGGCCCTGGTACACCCGGCTGGCCGCCTCCGTGGCCGCCTCGATCGCCACCCGCAGCTACGTGGACGCCGCCAGGTGCCTCGGTGTGCCCGCGCCGCTGATCGTGCTCAGGCACGTGCTGCCGAACTCCCTCACCCCCGTCCTGGTCCAGCTCTCCCTGGACGTCGGCGGCGTGATCCTGACCTCGGCGGCGCTGTCGTACCTGGGGTTGGGCGCGCAGGAGCCGGCGGCGGAGTGGGGCCTGATGGTGCAGCAGGGGCAGACGCTCTTCACCACGAACTGGTGGGTGGTCACGTTCCCCGGACTCGCGATCCTGGTGACGGCGTTCGCGTTCAACGTGCTGGGGGAGGGGCTGCGCAACGCCCTCGATCCGCGAAGGGCGGTCAGATGATCGAGGTTCGTGACCTCCAGGTGCGGTACGGCGGGCGCGTCGTGGCCGACGTGCCCGAGCTGGACGTGAATCAGGGGGAGTGCGTCGCGATCGTGGGGGAGAGCGGCTCGGGCAAGTCGACCACGCTGCTCTCACTGCTCGGCCTCACCCCAGACGCCGAAATTTCGGGACATATAAGGGTGTGCGGCGTTGACGTCCTGACGGCCGCGCCGCGCCGGCTCCGCGAGATCCGGGGCGCCAGGGTGGCGCTGGTCATGCAGACGCCACAGGCCGCACTCAGCCCCGCCACCCGCCTCGGAGTCCTGATGCGCCGCGCACTCAAGCTCCACGGCGTGGGCAGCGCTCCAGACCGCCGGCCCGACTCCGGCTCGCACGCCGGCGCCGGCGAGGGCTCGGACACCGGCGCCGGTGGGGGCTCGGACGCCAGCCCGTCCCTCTCCCTCCAGAAAAACCGCACCCCTCCCCTCGGTGGGAAGGGACGGCTGGAGGAGATCATGGGGGAAGCCGTGGAGGCGGTCATGCTCGACCGCGAGATCCTGCGCCGCTACCCCCACGAGATCTCCGGCGGCCAGGCGCAGCGCTTCGCCATCGCGCTGGCCATCGCCCTGGGCGCCGAGGTGATCCTGGCCGACGAGCCCACCAGCGCTCTCGACGTGACCGTGCAGGCCGAGGTCGTCGGCGTCCTGCGCAGGCTGAGAGAGGAGCGCGGCCTGGCGCTCCTGCTGGTCTCCCACGACCTGGCCCTGGTCTCGACGATCGCCGACCGGGTGCTGGTCATGAAGGACGGCGCGGTGGTGGAGTCTGGGCCCGCCGCGAAGGTGCTGGCCGAGCCGTCCCATCCGTACACGCGCGAGCTGCTGGAGGCGCTGCCGTGACCATGCTCAGGGCCGAGGGCGTGACGCTCGGGTACGGCCGCCGCCCGGTCGTGCACGACGTGACCCTGGACATCACCGAGGGCGGCGTCGGCCTGATAGGGGAGAGCGGCTCGGGCAAGACGACCCTGGCGCGCGCGTTCCTGGGCCTCCTCACCCCCATGTCCGGAAACATCTGGTACGGCGACCAAACCCTGAAAAACGTGGACATGCGGAAGTTCCGTAAAGACGTCCAGCCCGTCTTCCAGGCCGAGGCCCTCGACCCCAGGATGCGCATCGGCGCCTCCATCGCGGAGGCACTCCCGCGAAGCGCCCGGCCCAAGGTGGAGGACCTGCTCGAACAGGTCGGCCTGGACCCCGGCGTGGCCGCCCGCAGACCTCACCAGCTCTCCGGCGGCCAGCGCCAGCGCGTGGTCATCGCCAGGGCCCTGGCCGTCGAACCCCGCCTGCTCATCCTGGACGAGCCCACCAGCGCGCTCGACGTCACCGTCCAGGCCAGGATCCTCGACCTGCTGGCCTCCCTGGACACCGAGCGCCTGCTCATCACCCACAACCTCGCCGTCGTGGACCGGCTCTGCCGCACCTCGCACGTGCTCTTCGCGGGCCGCGTGGTCGAGTCGGGCCCCACGGGCGACCTTCTCGCGAAGCCGGCCCACCCGTACACGCGTGCCCTGCGCGACGCCGTGCCGAAGCTGGGCGGCGCCCCGCCCGAGGCCAAGGGCAGGACGGAGGCCGTGCCCGCGCAGACCGGATGCCCCTTCAGGCTGCGCTGCCCGCTGGCCGCGCCCGAATGCGAGCAGCCGCCCGTGCTCAGGGACATGGGAGGCCGTCAGGTCGCCTGCCACCGCGCGGAGGACGTACTTCCTAAATAACGCCTTTCAGATGTGAGCAGAGGTCGTCCGCCAGCTTCCCCATCAACCTGGACAGCTCCGCTCGATCCGCCGCCGGCCAGTCGGCGAGCGCGCCCTCGAACCAGTCGGTCGTCACCCTGCGGCACCTGTTCGCGACCTCGGCCCCCTCCTCGGTGAGCGCGATGCGCCAGGCCCTGCCGTCGTCGGGGTCGCGGACCCGCTCGACCAGCTTGCGCTGCTCGAGCGAGGCGACGTGCCTGGTCACGTGAGGGCTCTCCACCTGCAGACCCTCGGCGATCGCGCCGATCCTGCGCGGCTCGGCCGCGTCCAGCAGGTGGACGAGGATCTGTACGTCCGGCCGGTCGAGCCGGACGCCGGCGGCCTGGGTCAGCCTGTCGTGCGTCTTGGCGCGGTGGAGCGTGGTCACCAGTGTGCGGAACGCCACGACCGTCCTGTTGAGATCTTCGTCCATCCTGATTTACTTACCTAACTTACGTATGTAGTATCAACGCCTGGTTACTTACCTAAGTTAGCTAAAGGAGCCGACATGGCGACAGTGGTCGCGTCCGCGGCACACAACACGTCCACCAGGAACCCGTGGCCCGCAGTGGTCTCGCTGTCCTTCGCAGCCTCCATCGCCGCACTGCAGAACACCGCGGTGGTCCCGTTGCTTCCCGTGCTGCAGCGGGAGCTGCACGCGTCCCTCTCCGCCGTGAGCTGGACACTGACGCTGAGCCTCCTGGTGGCGGCGGTGGCCACGCCGTTGTTGTCGCGCTTCGGCGACATGTACGGCAGACGCCCAATGATCCTGGGGGCCCTGGCCCTGCTGGTGGTCGGGTCGGTCATGGCCGCGCTGGCGACCTCGCTGACCTGGTTGATGGTGGCGAGGGTGCTGCAGGGAGCCGTGGCCGCGCTGGTGCCGCTGTCCATCGGGGTGGCACGCGACCTGCTGCCCAGGGAGCAGCTCGCGACCGGCATCGGGGTGATCAGCGCGACGATGGGGTTCGGGAGCGGCGGCGGGATGATCCTGGCCGGGCTCGCGTCCGGCGACTACCACATGGTGTTCTGGATCACGGGCGGCATCTCGCTGGTGGCCATGGTGATCGTGGCCTTCCTCGTCCGCGACGGCGCCCCGGCCGGCAAGGGCCGCCCCGACCTGATCGGCGCCGCGCTGCTGACCGCCTGGCTGGTCGCGCTGCTGCTGGCCATCAGCGAGGGCGGCTCGTGGGGCTGGACCTCGCCGGGCGTGCTCGGCCTGTTCGCCGCCGCGGTGGCGCTGGCGGTCGTCTGGGTGCTGGTCGAGCGCAGAGTGGCCGAGCCGCTGGTGGAGATGGCGATGCTGGTGCACAGGGGCACGATCGGCGCGACGGTGGCCTCGATGCTGCTCGGGTTCTCGTTCTTCACCCTCATGACCGGCATGTCGAGCTTCGCCCAGGTGCCGGAGAAGACCGGCTACGGCTTCGGCGCGTCCACCATGGAGGTCGGCTTCTACCTGCTGCCGAGCACCCTCTTCATGCTGGTGATCTCGCTGTTCGCCGGGCGGTTCATGCGCCGCTTCCAGGCCTCGTCCATGGTGGCGGCGGGTTCGGCGATCACCGCGCTGGCGGCGCTCTGGCTGGTGGTGGAGCACAGCAGCCCGGCCCACCTGTACGTGTCGGCCTCACTGATGGGCATCGGGCTGGGCGTCGGCTACGCGGCGCTGGGCACCATGGCCGTCGAGCATGTGGACCCCGGCAAGACGGCCCTGGCGGCGGGCGTGAACGCGCTCGTGCGCATCGTGGGCGGCAGCACCGCGGGCGCCGCAATCGCCGCGATCCTGGCCGCCCAGCCGGGCGTGGGCGGCTACCAGCGGGTCTTCGGGGCCGCCGCCCTGGCCGGCGTCGTGGCCGCGGTCTTCGCGGCCGGGTACGGGCGCCTCAACCGCAGGGCGGTCACAGCGCCTTCAACCCGCTGATCACCTCGAGCAGCACCTTCGCGTCGGGGGCGGGTGGCGGGTGCTCGACCTGCACGAGCTGTTGCGCGTGCAGGTCGCCGACCAGCACCCTGACCACGCCGATGGGCAGGTTCAGCTCGGCCGCGACGTCCACGAGCCTGGTCGGCTTGGTGCACTTCTGCAGGATGATCAGATGTTCGGGGCCAAGGCCCACCGGCGGCGTCAGGCCGCCGGCGGTGATGATCACCGCGATGAGGTCGATGGCCTCGCTCGCGGGCACCGTACGGCCCCTGGTCAGCAGGTAGGCGGGGACGATAGGACCGGCGTCCTCGTCCAGCCAGCGCTCGTCATTCACTGCGCACCACCCGCATGGGTCGAGCGGGCTCGGTCACGTGGGTCTCCGGTTCTGGCTCGGCCACGTGTTCTTCCGGGATCAACACGATCGCGGTGGTCCCTCCATATGGTGAACCGCGCAACGTCACGCGGATGTCATGCCTGGCGGCCAGGCGGGAGACGACGAAAAGGCCGAGCCGGTCGCTGTCGGCCAGGTCGAACTCCGGTGGGCTGGCCAGCCGCTCGTTGAACTCGGCCAGCTCCTCTGCGCTCAGCCCGAACCCGCGGTCCTCGACCTCGAAGACGAAGCCGCGGGCCGCCACCTCGCCGCGCACGAAGACCGGGGTGTGCGCGGGCGAGTAGACGGTGGCGTTCTCGATGAGCTCGGCGATCAGGTGGATCACGTCGCCCACCACAGGTCCGGCCAGACGCTGGCCGGACATCGGCTCGACGGTGACCCGCTGATAGTCCTCCACCTCGGCCGACGCGCCGCGGGCCACGTCCAGCATCGGCACCGGCCGGCTCCAGCCGCGGCCGGGGGTGGCGCCCGAGAGGATGATCAGGCCCTCGGCGTGGCGGCGCATGCGGGTGGTCAGGTGGTCCAGCTTGAACAGGTCGTCCAGCGCGTCGGGGTCGGTCGCCCGGTGCTGCATGTCCTGCAGCTGGATGCGCTGGCGGTGCAGCAGAGTCTGGCTGCGCCTGGCCAGGTTGCGGAACACGTGCCCGACGCCCTCGCTGAGCTGCGCCTGGCCGACCGCGGCCTCGACGGCGGTCTGCTGGACGGTGGAGAACGCCTGGCCCACGTCGTCGATCTCGACCGTGGTGCTCGCCACGGACAGCTCCGGCACCTCGACCGTCTCGCCCTTGCGCAGCTTGGCCACCACGCGGGGGAGCCGCTCCTGGGCCACCTCCAGCGCGGCCATCCGGAGCGCGCCCAGCTCCTTCGACAGCCGGTTGCCCATGCGCAGCGAGAACCCGATCGACAGGATCACCAGCCCCAGCGCCGTACCGGCCAGCAGGAGCGCCCTGGACAGCACCTGGTCGGCGATCGGGTCGGCCCGCCCGTTCAGCACCGTGCTGGCCTGCATCTGCGCTTCCTGGAACGACTTGGCCATCGCCTCCGTGGTGCCGAGCCAGCCCCGCGGCGCCTGCCCGGCGACGATCTGGTCCTCCATCATCCGCATCCGCTGATAGGCGGGGGAGGTGATCAGCGACACCTGGGGGTCGCGCAGGACGGGGTCGAGCTCGCCTAGTGACTGGTTGACGAGGAAGCGCCGGTTGCCGGCGAGCTGGGTGAACAGCCTGCGCTCGGCGGCCGTGGTCGGCCCGAAGGCGACGGCCGCCTCCCTGGTGAGCAGCTCCTTGGCGTACCCCATGTCGATGACCACGCGCGACTGCTCGTAGATCGGGATGTCGTCGATCAGCGCGACCCGCTTGTGCAGGCCGAACAGGGTGTCGACGATCGCGCTGTACGCCTCCACGGTGTGCAGACGGTCAGACAGGCCCGTGTCGATCTCTCCTCTGATCGCATCGAGCCTGCCGAGCTGCGTGTTCACCGCGTCCACTTGTGTGCGGATTTCTTCCGATCGGTCCTTGGATTGGCTGGAGAGCTGTTCGAACGCGTCTCTGGCGGCGTCGGTACGAGTACGCTGCGCGTTCACGGCCGACTTGCTCTCCGAATTGCGCAGGAGTTTGGCCGAGACGAGACGTTCACGCTGAATCTCGCTGATCAGTTTGTACGCGGGAAGGCGGAGGTTCGTCCAGAGTGTCTTGTATTCGCGCAGCTCCAAGCTCTCGGTGGCGGTGACGGCGGTGATGACCCCCCACAAGACCACCATGGAGGTCAGCGGCACCAGTAGTAGTCCGATGATCTTCATGCGGATCGTTCGGCTACGACCCATGGCACCTCACTCCGGTCGGTCCCCTGCTGGCAACCCCGGACGGGACAAGCCCCGAGGATAGCAATTCGATCACCAGAATGCCCAATTTTTCGGGACTTTTGGACACCTGGGCACCGATCCTATCGATCTTGGAGTAGGTTTCCCGAGTACATCGCTGACAGAGGGAGTTGCGTTGCGCCGTCGTCTCGCAGCGGCCGCCGCGCTGATGCTCCTCGCGGCCTGCTCGACGCCTCCGGAGCCGCCGAAGGCCCCGGCGGGGGTGTCCTCTTTCGTCTACGTCAAGAACCTGGACATCATCACCGAATGGGACCCGAGCAGGTCCTATTCCAACGAGGTCGTCGCCTTCCAGAACATCTACGAGACGCTCACCCTCTGGAACCCGGTCACCAAGAAGTCCAGCCCCCGGCTGGCCACGTCGTGGCGCTCCTCACCCGACGGCCGGACGTGGACCTTCAACCTCCGCCCCGGGGTGACCTTCCACACCGGCAGGCGGCTGGACGCGGCGGCGGTCAAGGCGTCGATCGAGCGCACGATGAAGGCCAGGATGGGCGCCTCCTACATCTGGGACGCCGTCTCGTCCATCAGAGTCGACGGCCCGGCCACGGTGACGTTCGCGCTGAAGTACCCCGTCCCCCTGGACCTGGTGGCCTCCTCCACGTACGCGGCCTACATCTACGACACGCAGGCGGCGCCCGACCTCGGGAAGTTCTTCGCGGCCGGCGGGGACGCCGGCTCGGGGCCGTACACGGTGACGAAATGGCAGAAGGGCAAGGAGGAGGAGCTCACGCTCAGCGCGTACGACAAGTACTGGGGAGGATGGGACGGGCCGCACTACAACACGGTGAAGTTCCGCGTCGTGCCCGACCCCGACCGGGCGTGGCGGCTGCTGCAGCGCGGTGAGGCGAACTTCGTGCCGCGGCTCAACCCGCGCCTGTTCGCCGAGGCCTCGACCGAGCCGGGCGTACGCACGTCGGAGCGGCCCTCGTTCCAGACGGCGATGATGCTGTTCAACACCGCGAGCGGCCCGATGCGCGACGTGCGTGTGCGCCGCGCCGTCCAGAAGGCCGTCGACTACCAGGGCCTGATCAGGGACCTGAAGGGCGCCGCCACCCCGGCCAGCGGCGTCGTCGCCGAGGGGCTCATGGGTCACGTGCCCGGCCGCGTGCCCCGGCAGGACCTGGCGGGTGCGGCCCAGCTGCTGACCAGGGCGGGGTACGGCCCGGGCGGCCGGCCGCTGCGGCTGAAGATGACGTACGGGGAGGGCGACACGGACTGGCACCTGCTCGCCACCAAGCTCGCGTACGCCCTCAAACCGCTCAACGTCACGATCGACGCCCAGCCGATGCCCTGGACCGCCCAGTGGGACCTGGGCAAGAAGCGCGGTCAGGACATCTTCGTCATGTACTGGTGGCCCGACTACGCCGACGGCTACTCGTGGTTCGGGAACGTCTTCCACAGCGGGAACCCGCCCGTCTTCAACCTGACCTACCTGCGCGACCACAGCCTGGACGCGCTGCTCGACACCATGCCCGAGCTGACCGTGACCGACAAGGGGGCGGCGCAGCGGGCGTACGAGCAGGCCACGAAGCGGGTGCTCGACCAGCGGGCGGCCGCCGCGCTGCCCTGGGCGGTCAACTACCAGCGGGCCTACCAGGGCGCCGTGCAGGGCTACGACGACAACCCGGCCTATCCGGACGTGGTCTTCGTCTACGACCTGCGGCCTTCAGGCTGACCCTCGTCCTCGTGGCCCGGCTCCGTGAGGACGCGCTCCCTCAGGCGCGCCCGGATCTCCTCGGGGGTGTAGGCGCGGCGGCGGCGCTCGGCGCGCGCGATCACCACTCCCGTTGCCGCCACCCCCATGATCCCCGCCAGGCCCAGCATCTTCCACCAGCGCATGCGCATGTTGCCTAGGCTAGCGGTGTGCTGACTCTCGACGAGGCCGTCAGGGTGACGAGGACCGGCGATCTGTGGATCTTCCGCGGGCGTTCGGTGCCCGACCGCGCCATCCAGACGATGACCAACAGCCCGGTCAACCACGTGGGCATGGCCATCGTGATCGAGGACATGCCCCCGATGATGTGGCACGCCGAGCTGGGCAAGTCGCTGCTCGACCTGTGGGCGGGCACCCACCACCGCGGGGTGCAGCTGCATGACCTGCGCGACGCGGTGACCACGTGGGCCGACCGCTACGGCCAGCGAGGCTGGCTGCGCCAGCTCGAGCCGGAGGCGACGCAGGAGATGGAGGACGCGGCCCTGCGCACGGTGGCCCGGCTCGACGGCACCCCGTTCCCCTCCACCGCCCGCCTGGCCGGCCGCTGGGCCAAGGGGCGCATCCCGCGGCTGCGCCGCCGCCTCAAGGAGGAGACGCTGGAGAGCGCGTACTGCGCCGAGGTGGTGGCCGTCACGTACGAGGAGATGGGCCTGCTGCCCAGCGGGCGGCGGCCCAACTGGTACGACCCGGGCAAGTTCTGGAGCGGCGACGACCTCGAACTGCTCATGGGACGCAGGCTCGGCAACGAGATCACCGTGGGCGTGGCGCGCAGCCGACCCTGACTTACGGTGCTTCTCCTGCGACGACGTCGAGCAGCGCGTCGGCGTGGCACTCCTGATCGGGGTCGCACCAGCAGGCGAGGTCCTTGCCGCCGAGCTCCCGACGGGCCTGCTCGACCAGCTCGGGGTGCTCCTGGAGGTGGGCCCGGTAGAGCGGGATCACCTGAGACCGCACGTGTACTTGCCCGCCGCAGACCCGGCAGCCCTTGGGAGACAGGCTGTGTGGGTTGGCGAACGGGCTGCGCTTGTGACCGGGGAACTCGCGTCCCACGTACACGGCCCCCTCAGGCACGCGGCCGTGGAACCGGTCACCCTCGACCTTGACGCGGCGTGGCATGGCGCCTCCTCTCCGTGACCATTATGCGTGGGGCGCGACGGGTGGCAGGGTAGAGGCATGCGGTTCGGAACGTGGAACGTCAACTCCGTGAAGGCCCGCCTGCCCCGCCTCCTCGAATGGCTGGCCGAGGCCAAGCCCGACATCCTCTGCCTCCAGGAGACCAAGTGCCCGGCGGAGGCGTTCCCCATGGCGGAGGTGGGCGCGCTGGGCTACGCCGCCGCCGCCCACGGCGACGGACGGTGGAACGGCGTCGCCCTGCTGTCCAAGGTCGGGCTCGACGACGTGACGCTCAGCTTCCCCGGCGAGCCGGGGTTCGGGGAGCTCGACGGGGTGGGCGCGGCCACGCCCGAGGCCCGCGCGATCGGCGCGACCTGCGGCGGCATGCGCGTGTGGTCCCTGTACGCGCCGAACGGCCGCACCGTGGACTCGCCGCACTACGCGTACAAGCTCGACTGGTTCGCCGCCCTGCGGGAGGCGCTGGCGGCCGAGCTGACCATGCCTCTCGTGGCGTGCGGCGACTACAACGTGGCGCCCACGGACGCCGACGTATGGGATCCCGCGCTGTTCGTCGGCGCCACCCACGTCACCCCGGCCGAGCGCCAGGCCCTGGCGGAGCTGCGTGGGCTGGGGCTGCACGACGTGGTGCCGACGCCGATGAAGGGCCCGCACCCGTTCACGTACTGGGATTACCGGGCCGGGATGTTCCACAAGAACATGGGGATGCGCATCGACCTGGTCTACGCGAGCGCGGACGTCGCCGGACGGGTGCGCTCGGCGTACGTCGACCGAGAGGCCCGCAAAGGGAAAGGCCCCTCCGATCACGCGCCGATCGTGGTCGATCTCGAGCCATAATTCCAATTACAAACCGCTGTCGTCCGAGTATCCTGAGTCCTCTGAATGTTTCGGGGGCGAGAGTTACGTTCGAGGCCACAGGGGGAGCTCCGTGGAACCTGCAGACGGTCGCATCATCTTATTCATCATCATCGCGCTCGCCGTGTTCGCCCTCGGCCGCCGGTTCCAGAACATGATCGTTATGCGTCAGGTCTGGAAGCAGAGCGCCAAGCAGGTCGTCGCCAGGAAGGAGGTTGCGCAGAACGCCGCGAAGTCGATGATCGGGATCACTTTGGTCGCGCTATTCGTCGTCTGGCTGGTGCTCAACCTCAACCGCGTGATGTGAAAAGCCATCAATAGCTGATCTCGTGCAATTGCGTCGCGGTCCGCAATCTTCCAATCCGATTGTCACGACCTATTTGTGGCGATTTTTCAGGGCCCAGGCAGTCAGCATGGCCGCCCCGGCGGCGGCCAGACTGACCGCCCGGGTCAGGCGCACGGCCCGGCGGATGTCCTTGACGTCGGGCTCGGGGCCGTCGCCCATGGTCGGGCGGTGCTCGGTCCTGCCCTGGTAGACGTTCGTGCCGCCGAGGGTGACGCCGAGCGCGCCGGCGAAGGCCGCTTCGCACCGGCCGGCGTTCGGGCTGGGGTGCCGGTGGCCGTCCCTCCGCAGCACCGCCAGCGCGCGGGCCGGGCTCGGGCCGGTCACCACCGTCAGCAGGCCCGTCACCCTGGCCGGTAGGTAGTTCGCGACGTCGTCCAGCCTCGCCGCCGCCCAGCCGAACCGCTCGTAGCGGGGCGAACGGTGGCCGATCATCGCGTCCAGCGTGTTGATCGCCCGGTACGCCAGCAGCCCCGGCACCCCCGCCACCGCGCCCCAGAAGAGCGGGGCCACGACGGCGTCGGAGGTGTTCTCGGCCAGCGACTCGACCGTGGCCCTGGCCAGTTCCTTGGCCTCGAGCTGCGAGGGGTCGCGGCCGCAGAGGTGGGGGAGCCTGGCCCTGGCCCGTGCCAGATCGTCGCGTTCGAGGGCGCCCGCGAGGTACTCGCCCTCGCGGGCGAGCGTGGTGCCGCCGAGCACGGCCCAGGTGGCGGCGGCTGTGACGACCGTACGTGCCTTGGGGACTCGTTGTGCGAGCACGCCCAGCGCGGCCGCACCCCCCACGCATATGACGACATGTACGACTCCATGCGCCTTTTTATCCGCGTACAGGGATTTTTCAATCTTCGCGGCGGTACGCCCGAAGACGGCGACCGGGTGGGCGGGGCTCTGCGGGTCGGCGAACACCTGGTCGAGGGCCACCCCGAGGGCGAGCCCCAGCGGGTCACACCAGGTGGGCATGGAGCTCGTCCTCGTGCGCGTCCAGCCAGGCGGCCGCGCGGCGGATGCGCTCGCCGGCGCCGCCCGCCCACATCTTCGCCCAGCCGCCGCCCGCAGATGCGCGGGTGCGCATGACGGTGTAGGAGCGGTGGAAGCGCAGCCTGGCCAGCTCGAGGAGGCGGCGGCGGTCGCGGGGCGGCACGCCGTACGCGTCGCAGAACAGCCGCAGCCGGGCACCCACGTCGAGGTCGCGGAGGAGCGGGTGCCGGTCGACGGGGTCGGCGATGGGGGCCCAGTGGCGGAGCGTGGTGACGATGTCGAAGAGCCGGGTCGTCGGGCGGGCCAGGTCGAAGTCGATCATCGCGCAGGGCCGCTCTTCACGAAAGATCACATTATCTGGCGTTAAATCACAGTGTCCGACGATTTCTGGCGCTTTGTCGTCATTCGACCCGTATGCCCATCCGTCGAGCGTCAGCGGGAACCCGGCGGTCGCATCGTGATATCCCCGCACCAACACCGCAAGCCCGGTCAGCGCCTCATCGGTCACGCTCTCGATCCGCAGCCCCGTCGTGCCCGGCACATAGGTGAGGATCTCGCGCCCCAGCTCGTCCATCCCCAACGCCCGCGGCGCCCCTTCGAACCCCGCGGCCTCGAGGTGCCGGAGGAGGGCATGCACAGCGGGCGTCGACGTACTGGCCGGTCTCCGTACGGTGTCACCGACCCGCACCACCCCGTCAGTCACGTCGCCGCCCTGCAAGGGGATCTCATGCAGGAGCGTCGCGACCATGCCACGAGAGCTTAGACCCTTTTGCCCCGCCCCCGCCCGGCCTTTTCGCAGCCCGGCCGCCGCGCCCGATATCCTCCCAGAGGCCCACACACCCCGCCGCGCCACCGGCTGGACGTCGGCAGCGGCAGTGCTGGGGGCCCTGGTCATGTGGGGTGTGATCGGCCTGACAGACTGACACGAGGAAAACGTGTGCGTGACAAGTCGCCGGATCATGCACAATAAGGCGGGAGCGCCCTTAGCTCAGCTGGATAGAGCACCGGACTTCTAATCCGACGGTCGCAGGTTCGAATCCTGCAGGGCGCGCTTCTCTGGCCAGGAAAAATCATGGCCTGACCTGCGGGAACGCCGACCGCTCAACTTTCGGCGTGTGCCACCGAGTGCCAGTCGCGGCCCTCGTGTGCCGCCGTTCACGGACTATACGCGGATTGGTTTCGCCGTCCGCTGCGACCTGCCGGGCGGGGGCGTCGCAGTGACGGCGTCGGCCGCTGGCGTGTCGGACGCGCCCGTTCTTGCTGTCGCGCCGTCGAAGGCGCTCATCCTGGCCTCCGTGCCGCGCGGCATGCGCCGCACCCCCGACCAGCAGGCGTTCCTGCGCGCTCTGCGTGAGGACCCTGAGGTCCTCGGCCTCCGCTACGACGGATACGGCAACCTGCTTCGCGTCGCCCAGGTGATCGCCTGGGCCGCTGACTGGAAGACGATGTGCTCCCGTCCGACGATTGCAGGCATCTGCGCGCGCACCAGCCTGTCCAAGGCGACCGTGAAGCGCTGGGTGCGCTGGCTCCGTGAGCATGGCTGGCTCGGCGTCGTCGAGCAGGGATCCACGGTCCGCTTCCGGAAGGGCACCGCTGCGGGCCTGGACGACGACGGCATGGGCAACCGAGCGGCCCTCTGGGTGCTGTGCATCCCCCGCGAAATCACGCCTGTCCCGACCGAAGACACCTCTTCTGACCAGGTAAAACGCGTAAGTGAACCCCCTTCCTTGTCTCTCCCTAGGAGAGACAAGGAAGATCCCATGCGCACGCGCGAGGCCCCTCTCCATGCCCACCGCAACTCGCGCATCTCGCCGACGTGGCGTCTGTACCAATCGCCGAGGACCAAACGTGATCGACTCGCAGCGTGCGAACGCCTCCGGCAGGAGTCGAATGTGCTCCGGCACATGACGCCCTGGTACCTGCGCTGGTTGCTGCGGCCCTTCCTCATCGCTGGCTGGACGCCCGCCGACGTACTGCACGCACTTGATGTCCGCCCGGACGGCAGCGCCTGGACCTACACATGGCTGAGCGTGGACGAGCTGCGGCATATCCCAGGCTGGGTTCGGCACCGCCTGGCGGCGTGGCTGGCGGAGGGCAGGTTCGTGCTGGCGTCTCGGTCGCAGCGAGAGGCCCTGGCCGCTGGGCGGCGCCGCGCGGAACAGGAACGGCGCAGGCTGGAGCGTCAGGCCGCCGCGGCCGCCGCAGGGATCGAGCTGGGTGAGGAGTCGAAGCTCAGCCGCGCGGAGGCGCTGGCACCACCCCCTGGAGCCGACGCGGTCGGCCGCGCTGATCCGAACGAGGCGTTCCGGGTGGCGCGTGCCGAGTTGGAGCGTCGCCGCCAGGAACGCGAAGCGGAGATCGTCGCGTCGCTGGCGCGGAGGGGCCGGTGAATCGGGAGGAAGGTCTGGCCATGCTCCGCGAGGTGCTCAAGCAGGCTTCGCCCCAGGCCGCCGCAGTGCTGCGCGACCTTGAGGCGGAGCGGGCACGCCGACGGGAGGCTGCGCGAGACCCGGCGCGGTGGAGGCTGGCGGATGCTGCGGCGGCCGACGTCATTGAACAGGCGGCCACTGAGCGGAGGACACGCGGGACGGCGGAGGTGCAGGCCGAGGGCGAGGAGCGTGCCAACGTTGCAGAGCGCCGGCGCGCGGAGTCGTTGGGGCGGGCCCGGGCGCGTGCTCGGGCTGAACGCGCGGCGCGCCTTGGTCCCGGGCTGTCTACGCCTCGTTCGGCGAGCGATGACATCGGTAGATGACGCGCAGAGAACCGCGTAATGCGTGTCATCGTCCACGCTGACGGACTTTCAGACCGTGACCGGTCAATCGGTACATGAGATGTCCTAAGCGTCTCAGGGCCTACTACAGAGCTCCTGAACTGCGTAAACGATCACACTTCATGACTCCTATTAGATAGGTATACGAACGTGTGATGACTCTGCTAAGGTCCTCACAGCACCAACAAAGATCGAAAACGTACCGACCAGCCAAAACATCGAAGGAAGAACCGCATGAGCGACACCACGGCGACCGATCAACCCCGCGCCCTCGACCGACAGACCCTCAACCGCATCCTCGACGCCATGCAGGGGACCCCCGCCCACGCCATCACCTCCACCATCCCGGCCGAGGGCCAACCCTCCATCTGCATCGCCTTCCCCGGCATCGCCCTCGACCGCCACGAGCTGACGAACCTCTTCATCGACACCGCCGCGAAGGTCGAGGGAGACGACTTCGCTACCGACCTGGGCCGCCACGTGTTCGGATCGGGCCACGACGAGCTCCACCTGTGGCTGCCGAACACCCGCTTCACCGACGAGCTGTCACGCATCCGCCCCGGCATCATCCCCGGGACGGCCGAGATCGCCGCCGACGCCAGCGCAGCCGCTGCCGACAAGCAAGATGTGCTCGGCGCCATCGCCTGGTCCATCGCATCCGAACTGCTCGACACACACCATCCGTTCATTCCGTTCGGCACCTGCCGGGACAAAGCGTGGGACGTCCTGAACAGGATCTTCGACGAGCGCGCCGTCGAACCATCCGATCCGGAACTCGACTGGATCGGGGTCGGTGGCCACATCTGCCGCGCCGTCGAGCACGACCTGTTCAACGGCGACCTCTACGCGCAGGCCGAGCGGGACGGGCAGACGACCACCACCGTGAAGATCGGACGCATCATCTCCGCGCGAGCCGCGAAGCTGATCCGGCCCGACACCACCGCGCCCACCCCTGAAACTCCGAGCGCTCGCGACCATGCCCTTCTCATCGCCTTCAACGAGGTGATCGAGCAGGCGCAGGGCTGGGTCGAGGCCAACACCAGCCACGACCTGGACGGGCTCACGTACGACGACCTCACAACCGAGGAGAACGCGGCGCTGCTCGCCCACCTCGCTGCATAGCCAATTCCGTAAGCGGTACCGATAACAGAATCCGAAGCCCCGCCCACCGGCGGGGCTTCGCCTTATCCGGAAGGAAACATACGATGCTCGACCAGATCCCCGGCACCGCTCAGGCGGCTGCCAGCTTCGACGAGCCCGGCGACGAGCGGCTGTGCCCGATCGAGCTGGCGGACCACCTGCTCGACGGGTTGCGCAAGGCGGCCGCGCTGCGCGTGGAGTCCGGGGAGCACTTCAGCCGCGCGTACTCGGACCTGAAGGTCGCGCTGGTGTCGCTGCTGCGCACTCAGTCCGTGGGCGTGAAGCTGGCGCAGGAGGCCATCGACCATGCGCTCACCAGCGGCATCGGCATCCACCAGGCCGTCGCCGAGATGGACGGTCAGCTGTGACCGCGCCGACGATGGACACCAGCACCCGAGCCATCGCTGAGCACCTGCTGGAGACGCTGCGACTGCTCAACCAGGCCGACAACCAGCGGCTGGCCGTTCAGCGCGGCGGCGCCTACGGCGACGTGCGCGACGCCCTGATCAAGGTCCTCCACGAAGAGGGTTGGGGCCGCGGGATGGCCAACGAGGCGGTCTACAAGGCGATGGCGTACGACATGCCGCTGCTCGACGCGCTGATCGCGTGCCAAGTCGGGTGACGTCGATGAGCATTCTCACCGACGAGGCCGCCGAGCAGGTGCGAGACCTGATCGCCACGGTGTTCGACGCTCAGCCCGACTACGGGCCGCAGCTCATGGACGCCGACTGGGACGACGGCGCCGGCCGCGTCATCGCCTGGGAATACGGGCCGGACGGCTGGACGTACGCCGTCCCCTTCGGGGGAGCGCTGGAGTACGGGCCCGAAGTGCCTGAGCTGAGTCTGCCCGCGGGCGTGTGGATCGACCGCATCAACCACTACAGCGTGCGGGTCCTTCCCGCCTGACCAGGAGGTCATCTTGAAGATCGTCATTCCGATTCCTGTTCCAGGACATGACCTGGTTCCGCCGCCCGGTCAGGTATTCCTCTGGCCCGACCACTCGTTTGTCTGCGGCTGCGGCAACATCGCCGAAACCGGCGGGTTCCACCCCTCCACCAAGACCGGCGAACTGCTCGCCAATGACACCTACGCCAACGGTGAGGAGAACCCCGACTGGCGTGGCTACTACTGGTGCGGCGGCTGCGGCGAGACCGTCATCGACGCTCGCGAGCTGACGTTCCCCACGTCCTGAATGGCGAAGGCCGGACCCACGCCACATGGGTCCGGCCACCTATCACCAAGCCAGTTCTCAACGCCATAGAGAACCACAGGTCCCCCACGGTAACGCACCGGACCGACAGGAATTCCACATCTGCACCACCCCTTCACACCTCTCGATGGGAGTTTCACATGTTCGACGACGACTTCGGCGCAGAGGCCGAGGCGATCGAGACCGCCCGGCGTGACGCCGACCTGGAGCAGGCCCAGTTGGACGCCGCAGGCGACGCCCTGTACGCCGCCTGCGACCGGATGGGCATCTGCCTGCACGGTGTCGTGCTGGTCGTGAAGGAGACCCCCGTCGCCACCCCGCAGCGCTACAGGTGCAAGTTCTGCCGCGAGGTCGCCACGCAGGAGGAGTTCAACACCAGCCGGACGGCCTCGTACGCGCGGCTGGAGGAGGCCGGGGTCCTGTGAACGTGTACCTCACCACCGAGCCGTGCCCTATGTGCGGCGCTGCCGCCGACCAGGACTGCGACCCCGACTGCGTGCTCATGCAGGACCCGAGCGAATGGTTCGACGACGGGATCTCCGACGCCGACCCGGGCCTATGACCGGGCCGGCCGAGGGCATCGCCTGGGATCGGCTGCGGGCGGACGAGCACGGGCCGTGCATGGCGGCCGGATGCAGCGTCCCGCTCGTGGCCGCCGCGGTGGTCATCGACGGGCACCGATACCGGCTGTGCGACGAGGACGCCGAGCTGATTCCCGGCTACACCCCCAACCTGTTCGAAGGGACCATCACATGACCGCGTTCCAGCCCAACCGTGTGGCCAGTCAGATCATCGACCGCCTGGAGGAGGCCGGGTTCACCGTCAAGGTGCCCGACGCTGCGCATGGCGCGTCGTGGGAGCTCGTCCTGGACCAGCCCGGAGCCCGGTGGTTCGGCGTGATGTACGTGTCCAAGTGGAAGGGGCGGGCGCTGCGCGTCTCGATCACGTGGCACCCGCAGGACCAGCCGCACAAGACCCGCAAGGCCGAGGGTGCCAACGACATCCGCGACCTCATCAAGCAAATCACCCCGTACGGATGGGAGATCAAGAGTGCGTGACCAGCTCGTCGCCACCGGCGACGCCGCACTCGACGCCTACCTGCTGGTGGCGCGTGACATGCGCTACCCGCAGCAGATGCTCGAGTCCGCCGAGCGGCACCTTGTCGAGGCGCAGCGGCGCGATGCCAAGGAGAACGGCTTCCACGGCAGCGCCGAAGCGAGCCAGCGCGCCGAGAAGTCGTTCGACAAGGCCAAGCAGGCGCTCACCGTCGCGCGCCGCGACGAGGACCAGGCCCGACGCGACGCCCAGGTGGCCGCGCGGCCACGCCTGTTCGAACTGGCCGCGGCCGAGGTCGAAGCGGTGTGGAACGACTTCTACGCGCCCCGCGACCCCCGGCTCTACCGCGACGACGATGTCATGCCGGACGACGACACCCGGTGGTGCGACCTGAAGATCGGCGCCGAGGTGCACATCCGGTACGAGACGACCGGCCAGGTCGTCGTGTGGCGGTTCGTTGAGCTCGGCGGCCCCCACCCGGACAACGAGACGCTGAAGGCCGCGCACTACATCGAGCGCAGCGCGATGCGTGGCCCCGGCTGCCTCGTCGAGTTGGCGGTTCACCCGGAGGACCCGGTAGGGCGGCACGCCCGATCCAAGCACATGACGATCATCCAACCGGAAGGAGACCGATGAACCCGCACACGTTAGAGGCCCGCGGCCAGCGGGATGAGTGGACCATCACCACCGAGCCGCATACGGGCGGCCGGATGCTGGTCCTGGATCGCGACGAGTGGATCGTCCAGGTGGCGTTCGACGGCAGCGCCCCAGCGTTCGCGCAGATCCGCAAGCCGGGAATGGAGGGCTTCCAGCACCTCGGCCGGCGCGACATCGCGCGTTACGTGCGGGGCGACCGAGCCGCGATGAGCGCCTTCCGCATCGGCGACCGGGCTGCGGTCGGCGAGCGCGTCGGCACCGTCATCAATATCTACGTCGAGGCGGGAAGCGACCCGGGCCGGCCCGGCAAGGTGCGGCTGCGCGTCGCCTATGACCTGGGCGGCCACGCCGACCCGTACACCACGTTCGCCACCCGTCTGCAGGAGGCGTCATGCGCCCGCTGAAGCCGCTCAGGTTCACGCTGACCTTGCTGAACGGCGCTCACTACCAGGACCCGGACGGCTCGCACACCTGGCGCGTCACATCCAACGAGCAGGGCCGGAAGCTGCTGCACGTGCCTGGATGCCCCGATCTGGTGGAGCTCGGGCGAGGCTACGAGCAGGTCGGCACCTACCGGGAGCTGTGCGTGCTCGATCGCGGTGCTCCAAGCGCATGTACCCGCTGCCAGCCGCACGCCTCGCACCACGTCGTCCTGCCGGACGGTGCCCGCCGCTACAGGCCGATGGGGCCGATCATGTCGGGCGGCACCGAGTCCGACCGACGCTACGGCGAATACGCGCTGGTGGATCTGCAGCGCGGCCGGTGGCGGATCCGAGAGTGGGTTGTGGACGGAGAGACCGCGATCGCACGCGCCGCCAAGCTCGGCGTGCCCTACATCCTCGGCCCGAGCAACGCCAAGCTCGGGCTGCCTACCCCCATCCCTCAACAGTAGGTCCAATTCCGTAATCAGTACCGCTGACGAAGTGGCCGGATCCATCACAGGGTCCGGCCACTTCGCTTATCACCTGAGAAAGGCAATCCACGCGATGACCACCACCAAGGGCCGCCGCAGGCGTCCCCGTTCCGGTTGGAACCCCGGCGACAAGCAGGCATGGCGCGAGCGTAAGGATCTCGACAAGGCGATCGCCAACGACGCGGTCGTTAAGGCCGCCCGCGCACTGGCCGAGCACCCTGAGCTGATCGACGCGTTCCGCGAGTACGCGGCCCGCGTCCAGGCGCACCGTACCCTGCGCAACACCCTGGCGCTGCTGGGGCAGAACCCGTCCGCGACCCGGGTCAAGAGCGCGTTCTTCTGGGCGAAGGAGAACCGCGCGGTCCTGGAGGCCGCCGAGCCGATGCGGATCATAGCCCGCCGGCGAGGCGGCAAGCGCGTCGAGGAGTTCGACGACCCCAAGACCGGCGAGACCGAGGAGATCGACGCGGGCGCCTGGACCGGGTTCACGTCGGAGCGGGTGTTCGACGTGCGCGACACCACGCCCAAGAACAAGCCGTGCCCAGAGTGCGGCACCCATCCCGGCCTGCGCTGTCCCGACGCGTGCCCCGTCTACGAGATCGTGCGCGGCCCGGCGCCGACCCGCGACGAAGTCCTCGAACTCCTCGACCAGGTGCTGAAGGACGACGTCGAGTTCTACCCGGCCGACCTCGACGCCAGCGAGAGCGAGGTCGGCGACCAGTGATCACTATCAAGCACAACCATGAGGACGGCACGCTCATCTACGGCACCCGCAAGGGCGACGGAGTGTACGACATCGTCCGCAAGTGGGAGAACGGCAACTTCAAGTACTTCCCGTCCATGCGCATGATCGGGCTGCGTAACTCCCGCGACCGGGTCGCCGACCGGTGGGCGATTAACGCCGCGGCCGAGGCCCTGCGCAGGGCCGGGTACGAGGTCGAGGTTGAGATCGACGACACTCACCGCGACCGAGCGCAGGTGCTCGCGGACAAGGCTGACCGGCTCGAAGACCGCCGTGACGCGTTGGAGGCGAAGGCTGACCGGCACGCCGGCGCGGCGGCAGCCGCACACGATCGGGCTCATGAGATCGGCGCCCGGTTTGAGGGCGGTCAGCCCATCCTCGTCGGTCACCATTCCGAACGGCGGGCCCGCGCCGACCGGAAGCGGATGGACCAGGCGATGCGCAAGAGCATCGATGAGAACGACAAGGCGCAGAGCACGGCCGAGCGGGCGAACGCGGTTGGCCGCCAGATGCGGCACTCGGCGCGGCCGGGCACGACCGCGCGCCGGATCGAGAAGACGGAGGCCGAGCTGCGCGGCATTCAGCGATCGCTGGACGGCTACCAGCGGATCCACCGCGACCATGCGGGCAACCCGTTCTACGTCGACACCCATGACGCCGCGAAGGGCGACTACCGGGACCAGCTTCTTGCTCGGAAAGCCCAGCTCGAGAATCAGCTGGAATACGACCAGGCCCAGTTGCAGGCTGCGATCGAGGCGGGCGCGTACGTCGAGTACAGCCGCGCCAACGTCCACGTCGGAGATCGGCTGTGGGCGTGGGGCTACAACGGCTTGGTCATCAAGGTCAACACCAAGACGGTGCAGGTGGACTTCCGCGACCACTGGCGGCCGAAGATTCCATTCACCGACGTCGGCAAGGTCGAATGCCCCCACGGCGACGACGGGCCGACACGGCTTGCGGCCAAGCGGCCCGCCGAAAAGGCAACGTCGCGGCCGAAGGTCGAGGTGCCCTCGATCGACGTGGCCGAGCTGGCGCAGCCGATCGCCGAAGCGCAGACTGGCGTGCCGCTCGATTCGGAGGCGTTCATGTCCCCGCCGAAGGTGGTCGAGCGCGTCATGGAGGCGGCTGAACTGGAGCCGGGCATGTCGGTGCTCGAACCCTCGGCAGGCAATGGGGCGCTCGCCAGGGCCGCGGCCGCGGCCGGGTGCGAGGTCCACTGCGTCGAGCGGTACCCGAAGCTGTCCAAGGGCCTGCTGGACGTGCCCGGCATCGTCGGCCTGACTACGGGCGACTTTCTGGAGGTGCCACTTGACCAGTACCCGGCGAGGTTCGACCGGGTGCTCATGAACCCGCCGTTCTCGAGGGGGCAGGACATGCAGCACGTCATGCACGCGCTGCGGTTCGTGAAGCCGGGCGGGTTGCTGGTTGCCGTCATGAGCAACGGTGTCGCCTGGCACAAGGACAACACCGCCACCAGCTTCCGCGAACTGGTCGAGCAGCGCGGTGGCCGGATCGAGCCGCTGCCTGATGGGGCGTTCGCCACGTCGGGCACGGACGCGCGCACGGTCCTCGTAGTCATCCCCGCGCCTGAGGAGTAGCGGCGCGAGCCCGAGGCTACCGGGCTCGCGCCGCCCTCTGATCGTACGGCCCCGTCTCGCCCGAGGCGGGGCCATTTCCTTCACTACCTATGGAGAAACCATGTTCGGCGACGCACCACCTCTGCCGTTCCCTGAAGCGGCGAACCACAACGCGATGGCGATAGACGACGTAAAGACGCCCCTCCAGCCCGAGGTCACTGACCACGTGATCACCGACCAGCCCTTGTCCACGCTGTGGACGTCTCCCCGGGGCCGCGAGGTGATCATGACGCCTGCCGGCCCGGTCGTCTACCGCTGGATCTATGAACCGGCCCCGGAGATGAGCGGGTTCCCGATGCCTACGAAGGGCAAGCTGGCCAAGGCCGTCGCACAGACCCGCGCCACCAAGGCCGCGGCCTCCGAACAGTCCAGGCCGGAGGCTTCGTGGGCACGCTGATCCGGCACAAGGGCATCGACACCGTCACTGTCGCCGAGATGTTCGCTGGAGCAGGCGGTTCCGGCACAGGCATCGCCCGCGTTCCCGGTACAGAGCTGAAGTTCGGCGCGAACCACTTCGAGCCCGCCCAGTGGACGTACATGGAGAACCACCAGGGCGTCGACTTCTGGCTCGGCGACGTGCAGAAGCCGGACGCGATCGAGAAGTTCCCGTACGCCACCTTCTTCTGGGCCAGCCCTGCGTGTCCTCGCTTCTCTACGGCCCGCGGCGACAAGCGGTGGTTCGACAAAGAGAACCAGATGGCCTTGTGGGACCTCGACGACATGACCGAGGACGACAAGGCCGGGGTCAGGTCGCGGGCGCTGATGGAGGAGGTTGTCACCTACCTGCGCTTCTGCCAGGAGAAGTACGGCCGACCGGTGCTCGGCTTCGGCGTGGAGAACGTGATCCAAGCCCGCCTGTGGGTCCATTGGGACCGCTGGGTCCACGAGCTGCGGAAGCTCGGCTACATCATCCAGGTGCACGCGCTCAACGCCATGCACGCCCAAGGCCGCACCACATCGCTCACGCCGCAGTCACGAGACCGGCTGCTGGTGTCGGGCATTCACGAGAGCGTCGGCCGCGTCCCGAACTACTCCAAGTGGTTCGACCCGTACGCCTACTGCCCGAAGCACGAGGGGTGGATCCAGGCGCGGCAGGCGTGGAAGACGCCTGGCCAGGACATGGGCGCCTACGGCAAGCACGGCCAATACCTGTACGTTTGCCCGCAGCCGTCGTGCGGCAACCAGGTGGTCCAGCCCCCCGTGCTGCCCGCGGCCGCCACTATCGACTGGACCGACCTCGGCACGCCCATCGGCTCCCGCAAGAAGACGAAGGACAAGCCGGAGGGCCTGGCACCGAAGACGCTCGACCGCGTCCGCGCGGGCGTGATCAAGCACTGGATCACGCCGTTCCTGTCGCCCGCCGGCGGCACGTGGAACGACGACCCGACGAGCGTGGTCGACCCCGCCCGAACGCTGACCACACGAGAGTCGCAGGCGCTCGTCGTCCCGTGCGAAGGGCGTGACGGCAAGATGGCGCGGTCGGCGGCCGATCCTAAGCGGACGAGCACCACCCGGCTGGAGGACGCCGTGGCGTTCCCTCCGGACTCGTTCCTCAGCCTGTTTCGCTCCAACCGTGTGCGGACGTTCGACCCGTCCACGGACCCCACGGCGACGCTTGTCGCGGACGGCTCCAACCACGCACTCGTGTCGAAGCCGGACATGCAGCCGCTCGTGTTCCCGTTCCGTGGTGGTGGCGACGAGTTCAAGTCGCGGCCCGCGCTCGAGGACCCCGCACACGCGGTCACGGCTGGCGGCTTCCATCACGGGCTCGGCGTGCACCCCGACTGGATGCCGCCCGCGTTCCTGATGCGCAACAACGGCAGCAAGGGTGACGGAAAGGAACACTGCACCAGCACCGGCGAGCCCGCGCGCACCATCACGTCGACGGGCCATCAGTCGCTCGTCGCCGTACCCGAGGGTCTGCGGTCGCTCCTCATGGCCTACTACGGCAACGGCGGGACCACGCGGACGACCGAACCGGTGGGCACCCTGCCGACGCGGGATCGTTGGGCGCTCATGGCCACCACAGGTGAGATCACCCCGGACGCGATCGACGTGTCCCCGATCCTGTTCCGGATGCTCAAGCTGCACGAGCTGCGGCGGGCCCAGTCGTTCGACGACGACTACCGGTTCATCGCCAACAGCCAGCGGCACAAGGTCAAGCTCATCGGCAACGCGGTCCCGCCGCCCATGGCCGAGATCCTGGCGTGCGCCGTGATCGAGGCGATGCTCGGCGTCGAGTTCGACCGGTTCGCCCACGACTACGCCCTCATCGCCTAACGCCAACTCCGTAAGCGGTATCGCTTACGATCATGCCCGCCCCAGATCTGGGGCGGGCCCATCCCCTCAAGGAGACATCACATGCCCAAGCGAGAGCCCGACTGGGAGAGTCCGCACATCCGTCCCATCCACGAGGGGGGCCACGATCTCGGCTGGTACGACTCCACGCCAGGATTCGCCCCCTCCTACCGAGGCCGGAAAATCCCGGTCGGCACGATCGTCCGCGTGATCGACCCCCGAGCGATCAAGAGCAAGGGCTGGGAAGGCCGGATCGCCGAACACATGATCGACAGCAACGGGCGTTACCACGGCTTGTCGATCGCGGAGTGCCTCGACACCGGCGGCATCCTCAACCTGCGCGTCGGCCGCGCTGACCAGGTCGAGATCGCGCACTGCCACCTCATCGAGGAGGCGGGCGCCTGATGCAGATCAAGAAACGAGGCGGCCGAGCCCTCGCCATCCACATCCGCTACGTGCAGCGTCCCGCCCCCGGCGACACCACACCCACCATCGTCATCCTGTCGGCCCCGCACCGTCCGTTCCGCACCGGCACCGCCTACCAGGCATACGCCTACCTCACCAACCGGGCGGGCCGAGCCTGGTGGGAGCCGGCCGGAGACCTGTGCGACGACCTCGCCACCTGCCTGGAAGCCGCCACCGCCCACGCCGGCGAACTGCGCGGCCAGGACAACCGGACCCCGTTCGACCCGCCCGTGAGCTGGCCGATCCGCGCTCTGCTCCTCCTGGCCTACGAGCTTGCGCCGAACGGCCCGCAGGCATGCGCGTGATGGGCTCCGCCCCGGCCTGATGAGGCCACCGCTCTACCTGACGCCGCCGAGCACCGATCCGATCCGCAAGCACATCCGCGCGGACCGGCTCGGCGCGATCACGTCGCCGGGCCAAGGCAACCTCCTGGAGGAGGGATGGACGTTCTGCATCGACAACGGATGCTTCGGCGGCAGCTACCCCGGCGACAAGGAGTACCTGGAGCTGTTGAAGAAACTCCGTCCCTTGCGGGAGTGGTGCCTGTTCGCGGTCGCGCCGGACGTGCCCGGCAACCACTTTCGCACCTGGGAACGGTCGAGGGACATGCTGCCTCGGATCCGGGACCTCGGGTTCCCCGCGGCCTACGCCGCACAGGACTTGATGGACCTCGACCCGTGGGACATCGAGGACGAGTACGACGTCCTGTTCATTGCCGGGACCGACGAATTCAAGCTGAGCGTGGCGGCGGCCAATCTCGCCGGGTACGCGATCGACCTCGGCAAATGGGTGCACATGGGCCGCGTCAACTCCTTCAAGCGGTACCAGTACGCCGCCACGATCGGCTGCGACTCGGTCGACGGCACCACCCTGACACGCGGGCCGGACCGGAATCTGCGCGACGTGCTGTCCTGGCGCAAGTCCATCGCCCGCCAGGACTCGCTGTTCCTGCCGGAGGTCCGGGACTTCTTCGACCACTCATACCTGTCCATCCCGAGGCAACGCCTGGCGCCGCAGCCGGCGGCCGTCGAGGCGGTGCCGTTCCCGCAACATGCCCTGTTCTGAGGAGATCACTATGCCCCAACTCGACACTACGATCTGCCCCGCTTGCAGACGATCAACCACCGTGTGCCGTCAGAGCTTCCTTGGCTACCTGGCAGCAGAAGCGGAGCGCCAGACATGGGTCTGGTCGCTCGTCGCACCGATCGGCGTGAACCAGATGACCATCTGGGCCGCAGAGGACGCCGCGATCGCCTGGCACACGCTGATCAGCGCACTCGTCGAAACAGAGAACTTGACGTGGAAGGACGCGCACGCAAAGGCCGCTGCGATGATCAAGGACGTGCAGTGGTGACGCCTGGCGCCAAGGTGCCGCAGATGCGCAAGGACAAGAAGATCCGGTTCCGCGCCTTCTGCGAGCTGCTTGAGCAAGAGGACAGTGTCCCGGCCCTGGCCGCGCGGCTACGCGTGACCGAGCGGACGATCCAGCGGTATCTGGTCGATCTGGAAGGCCGATCGCGTCGCACCATCCGGTACCACGAGTTCATGCCGCAGGTCCTGGAGCACCTCCAGCGCTACCCGCGATCGCTGTTCACGTCCACTGAGCTGGCGCGGGTGCTCCACATCAGGTACGGCAATCACCTCAAGTACGGGGACGAATACGACGGCACGGCACTGAACGCGACGCTGCGCAAGATGGAGCGCGAGGGCCTCGTTCGGGCGGTGCCGTGTCTGCGTGATGACAGCGTCCTTCTGCCCATCACCCGCTGGCGGCTGGCAGAGGCAGGCGACGCGTGAGCGGGATCTGCTCGTCGCCGAGAGCGTGCCGTCCAGGAGCAGAAGCACGGCTGGTGCCGACAGACCGTCTTGGACTATCGGGAAGGGCGATGACGAAGGAACCGCGCGGAGCAGTCGCCAGGCACACCTACTGGCAGAGCCTGCCCCACGGCGAAAGGCAGGGCGTCTGGTGCATCCAGATCAACCAACCAGGCTGGCCCAGCGGCGGCTTGAACGACGTCGAGGAAACCGAGGAGCACCAACCGACCGTCCTGGCGCGCCGCACGCCAGAGGGCAAGCAGCAGCGCTGCGGCGCCTGCCTGGGCTGCGACTGGGAAGGCCCAGACCACCGGCGGCTCAACGACGCGATCGAAGATGCGAACGACCACGCCTTCCCCGACTGGAGGAACATGCCTTCCGTGCTGCCGCCCCCGCCATACGGCGATCGCCAACGGTGGCTGGAGAACGTGGCGAAGGCGTACCCGCCAGGCTGGTTCCAGCGAGGCGGTCCCATCATCACCATGCGCGAAGAGAGCAACGGGCTGCACTGGGCGATGCGCGCCCCCGGAGGGGGATACGACATAGCGTCCCCGCACCAACGGCCGAAGAAGGAAGTGGCGTCCACGGCTATTCAAGATTCACTGCTTGACCAACTCCGTTAGCGATAACGCTGACGAACATCTACGCTGCCGATCAGTAACAACGATCAGGGGAGAACCCATGGACGCTGAGAAGAACATCAGGACGAAGAGCGACATCATCGACGCCGTCATCGACCGGGCCGGTGCACCTAGCCGCAGGATCGCCGAGCGGTACGTGACCGGCGTGCTCGACTACATCCAGGAGCAGGTCGCGGACGGTCGCACGGTGCAGGTCACCGGCTGGGGCAAGTTCGAGCCCGTCAAGCAGGCAGGGCGCGACGCGCGCAACCCGCAGACGGGCGAGCGGGTTCCCGTTGAGGCCAAGTGGGTCGTCAAGTTCCGGCCTGGCACGGAATTCAAGCGGCAGGTGGCTGCACGCGAGCTGTAGCTCATCTATGTGACCGAGCGGGCCGTATCCAGATGGGTGCGGCCCGCCTTGCGTACCGCCCCGCCACACAAAACCTCGACACGTACCAGACAGGCCCGCGGTGCGAGCAGTAACGTACGGCTCGCGCCGCACTCCTGAAGGGATCGATCCATGAACGAGATCGAGATCAAGCCCCCGCTCAAGGACTGGACTAGGCCGATATGGCGGGAGTTCGTGACACGCTACGCCGGTCACGTGGCAATCAAGAAGCGGGGCGACTGGAGCGGCTTCGCTGACGCCTGGGATGACGAAATGCCAATGCCTCGCACGTACATCAGCATCTCCGGCGGCTACAGGCTCCTCCCAAGCGAACGTCTGCAAGGCTTCCTCGGCCGGCTCGGTGAGAACGCACACCGGGTGATCGTCCGAGAGATCTGCGTCGAGAACCGTCCGGCTACCCTAGATGCCCTGCTTGCCGAGGCTGGCGTGAAGGTGAAATCGCCTTACGCTGCCTGGACGAAGGGGAAGACGCGCCGCTTCCTGGACGAGAATGGGCGTCACCACCCGAGTCACATCCTTGTAAAGGTCACGAAGGGCAGCAGGTGGTGGAGCCTCGATGATAGGGCCCGCGAGCTTATTGGCGACTACTTCGTGGCCCACAACCTCAACACTGGCTACGCGGTGGTCCGATCAGGGTGTGTAGGACGGCTTCTTGAGGGATTTCGCGATCAGCTGGACCGGCTGGAGTTCCGCCGACTCCCTGAGCCGCCTGCGACGTGATGGCACGCCGCTGGTGACCGCGATGCTGAACATCCCAGAGATAAAGGATCAGCAAGCACGTAGAAAGGCCGCCCCTGCAGAGCGGGAGCGACCTTTCGATCTCTCATCACAGAGGCGGGGGAATCCTACCTGGGCTCCTGAGCCTCCTTCGGTCGTGGGATCCCCAGACCGTCGAAGTAGTCGTTCAGCGCATCCGAGATGAACGGCCGGCCGCCCAGGTACTCCCGTAGGCAACCCTCGACGAGACGCGCCCGCGTGGTCCTGGTCAGCCGCACCATGGTCAGCTTGCCGCCGCTCATGTTGTTCTTCTTGGGAGCTGGGATCTTCAGCTCCGCGTCCTCGGGCATCTCCTGCGGGACGCCGAGCTTGTCGCAGTAGGCGTTGATCGCCTCTTCCCAGATATCCCTGACGCCCTTGCCTGTGCGTTCGTGCGCCTTCGTCATGCGGGAGTTCGTGGCATCGTCCAGGCGGGTGCCGGTGTTGTGGAGAGTGGTCCACGTTGCAACGCGGCCGCGGGTGGGTGCGGCGGTGCGTCGCGGCGTTAGCGGGTCCGCTGACGTCTCTTCGCCTGGCTCAGTGAAAGCGGCGTTGCGAGGGTCGGGCCTCTTGCGGGGCGGCATGGTGGCGTGCTCCGTGGCGTGTGGCTGGCTGGTGTTCACCTCACCGTATTGCGCCGCACTGAATTTGTCGCGTGCCATGGCACCTGACTCGACGAGTTCCGCAGACGGTCTAGGACGTCTCCTACACGCATAAACACTGTCAGTAGTCAGCTTCAGAGTTCTCACCAAAGGCGCTCAGCGTGCACCACAGCAACGCACACAGCGCAACAGCGTAAGCGGACACGCTTACGAAGAAAGGATCACATGTCCAACACCCCCACCGAGCGGCAGATCTTCGAAGCCCTCGCCTTCGTCTGGGACGTCACAGCCGCACTCGAACTCATCCAAGGCCGTCAGCCGAACCGCCACATCAACGTCGACGACTGGGCCGACCTCCTCTGCTTCGTGTCCATCGATGAAAACCACGCCGCCACCGTGGATCTCACCGAGCCCGTTCTGCTCGCGCCTCTGCCAGACCCCAGCACTGGCCAACCTGGCATGGAGATGCCGATCGACGGCTGGCACCGCATCTCTCGCGCTCTCGCCGAGGGCGTCACCACCTTGTCTGCCATCGCCCTGACTCCCGAAGAGGAACGCAAGGTACGAATCCGGGGCGGATCGAGATCTTCCCGTCACGGACGCTAAGGAGCCGACACCCATGCAAAACGAACCGTACGAGTACACCGTCGCCGGAAGCCCTGTGGCGGTCTCCCGTACCGACAACAGCCCCGTGATCCACATCGACCCATTGCCCGGCGGCCGCACTCTCGACGGCAGCCTCAGCGACATGAGCCTCGACCAGGCCGAGAAGCTGAAGCTTTCCCTGCAGGCCGCGCTCGATCAGGAGGAGAACTAGCGCATCCTGTCGCAGCGGCGCCGCAAGGTGAAGCGCCTGAGGTAGATTGCTGCCGCGATCGAATCTGCATGTATCGCGCGAGGAGGCCCCAACCGGATCACTGACCGGTTGGGGCCTCCTGCTTGCGCCCGGCTCCCGAGCTCCGCTGGATCAAGCGCGGCTGGCCGTAACTGGACGCTGGATGGGAACGTGGTCGGGGAGATCGATGTGAGCATGCCGGGTGGCTAGTCGAGGTGACGCCGATCATGGCCTCGGGCTTTGGAGGCGCGTGCCGGTCAAGAGGCGAGCAGGTCCAGACCGAAGCCGATGATGAACAGCACCACGGCGATCTTGCGGAAGGCGTGCAGCGGGTGGGTCCGGTCGAGCAGGTGCGTGGCGAGGTATCCGGCCAGCAGCGCGGGCACCTCGCGGGCTAGGCCGGGCAGGGCTGCGACGTAGGGCCCCGCCGGCGATAGGAGCGTCAAGAAGCCCGCTATGAGCACGCCATGAAGGAGCATCAACTCCAGCATGGGCCCAGCCATCCAGTGGTAGACGACGCTGCCTAGAAGGGCCACGCAGACCAGCGTGGTCAATCCCCCCCATTTTCTTTCGCTCTGCTCGGACAGGGCTATGTCCTCCGGTGGCAAGTGGTCCTTGAGAAACACGTCGACCTGCTCGCGGATCTGCTCGGCCTCTTTTTTGGACAGTCCGCCACCGGTGCGGACGTCCAACCCTGCCAGCACCCGCTCGCGGAAGCCGAGGTAGTCCTTGGGGGCGAAGGACGCTACTGGGCCGAAGTCGGTCGGCGGGCGGGTATTGAGGAACAGGACGGGATCCCCGAATAGGCCCCCCACAGGCTGGACGTCGATAAAACTATCGTAGAGTTTGCGCCGCAGAGCCAACAGCCGATGGGAGCGGAGCTTGAGCTGCTGTTGCGCCCTGCGTTCCCGCAGCCGCCGACCGGCTTGCCGTCCCGTGGCGCGCAGCTTGTGGTGATCGAGCAGATCGATAATGGCGACCAGGCCCGCCGCGAACTGCAGCACCTTGCCGATCCGGCCCCATATGAGAACCGGTATGTCCCAAAACAGCGGCAGCGTATCAACCGGTTTGCCGGCAAGCCACAGGCCCCATTGATGGCGAGCCGGCACCACGACCACAACCACACCGGCAACGGCTGAGGCGACGATGATCCAGTTGAACACGCGCCCGCGCGGAGGTGACGGCACCCGGCAATCTTCAGCCCTTACGCGTTCCCTGTCCATCGCAAGGCGCTGACGTGGGGTACCCCGGTCGATGCTGAAGCGCTTCGACGTCATGGCGTGGCCTGCCAGGTTCGAAGGCAGGTCGTTAGCGCTGTCGTCGCCGATGCCCTGGCCTCGGAGCATGGCCTAGGAAGCGTGTGATCCGTAGGTAGCAGGTGTTCGCGAGGACGTGTGTTGCATACGCCTACAGTAATGAGAGATATCTCAATCGGTATAGGACTTGTACTAGGACTTTCAAAACATGTAGCCGCCGATAGAAGCATGTGCCAGGACATCTAGCGTTCGTCCGTGCTCAATCCACGCGGGCCCGTTCCGCTCTACCGTCAGCTCGCCGACGTTCTGCGCAAGCGGATCGACGGCGGGGAGCTACGGCCGGGCGCGCTCGTGCCGTCCGAGGCGGACCTGACGTCGGAGTTCGGCGTTGCGCGGATCACCGCCAGGAACGCGATTCGGGAGCTGCGCGAGGCGGGTGTGATCTACACGATCAGAGGCGAAGGCTCGTTCGTCGGCCCGGAGACGGCTCCGCGCGAGGCCCGCTCGGGATGGGTGTTCCAGACGATCGCCGACGACCTGGCGGCGAAGGTCGAGGCCGGCGACTTCCAGCAGGAAATGCCGTTGCCGTCAGAGACGCAGCTCGCTCAGCAGTACGACGTTGCCAAGGGCACAGTGCGGCGGGCCTTGGCACTCCTGCGGGAGCGCGGCCTGGTCTACACCGTCCGGGGACGTGGCACGTACCCCCGCACTCCTTGTGAATAGGTCTAATCTCGTCGCCCGCTCACGGTACCGTTGGGTGCATGATCAACCCTCCCGAGAACGGTACGGGCGCGGACTCTCCAGGCCGCCGCGTCGCCGCGGCGGTCCGCGACGACATCAAGGCGCTCCGGTGGAAGCGGGGCGACCAGTTGTCGACCGAGCCCGAGATGCAAGCTGAGTACGGCGTCGGTCGTGCGGCGGTTCGCTCGGCGTTGCGGCAGCTTCGTGAGGAGGGCGTGGTGACGACGGTGCCCGGCGTCGGGACGTTCGTCGCCAGCCAGGGTGGCAAAGCGAAGCCGCCCATGCCCGCCTCTCAGCGGCTCGTGGCCGATATTCGCGAGGGGGTCGCGTCCGGCCGCCTGAAGCCAGGAGACCGGCTCCCGCTCGAGAGTGAGCTGATGGAAACCTACGGGGTGTCGTCCGCTCTGATCCGATCGAGTCTGCGGACGCTGCGCGAGGAAGGGTTGATCTACTCGCGTGGCCGTGAAGGAAGGTTCGTCGGCCCCGAGAGCGCGCCTCGTCGGCGTCCGCCTACGCTGACGGAGAAGGTGGCGGCTGCGGTGGCCGGGCGCATTCAGGCGGGCGAGTTCGGCGCGGACGAGATGCTGCCGTCCGAAGCGGAGATGGAACGGCAGTACGAAGTATCGAAGCTGACGGTGCGGGCGGCCGTGGCACTGCTGAGGGAGCAGGGTTGGGCGTACACAGTGCCGCATAGAGGAACGTTCGCGATAAGTAAGGATAAATGGCCTAAATAGGCGAAAACATGGCTATGGCGTTTTCGCCCGGCGCTGAGCACGAGAGAATCCTGCCCATGCCTGACTCACGGATAAGCCCGCCGCTGCGGCTGCTTACCCTCGGGCGTACGCTGGTCGAGCTACGTGACGCGGCTGGTCTTACGTGCGGGGAAGTCGCCAATCGCCTGCAATGGAGCGCCTCCAAGGTCTCCCGCCTTGAGCGTGGCGCCAACCAATACGCCACCGCAGGCGACATCAAGCGGCTCCTTGACCTGTACCGGGTGGAGGACGCGGCCGTCCGCGCGGAGTGCCAGCACCTCCTGCGCACCGGACGCGTCACGCCGCCGTGGGAGGAGCACAAGCGCGGCCTGGGCGGTCTCGTCGAGTACGTCGTATGGGAGACCGAGGCGTCCCTGATCTGTCACTGGCATCCGCTGCTCGTCCCCGGTCAGCTCCAGACGGAGGCGTACGCCCACGCCGTCATCGCAGCAGGCATGATCGAGCAGGATGAGGCTTTGGTGGCGATGAAGGTCCGCGCCCGGATCGCCCGCCAGTGGATCACCTACTGCGACGACCCCGTCCACGTGCACGCCCTCATCGGGGAGCAGGCCCTACGTCAGCAGATCGGCGGGCCTGCGGTGATGGCTCAGCAACTCGACAAGCTCGTGGCCGACACCAGCAGACCGAACATCACCATCCGGGTCATCCCGCACGAGACATCGGTTGGCCTGTCGAGCGGGTTCGTACTGCTCGCGTTGCCCAGCCTGGGCGAGGTGCTGTTCCTCGAAGTGGGCATCGGGGGCATAATCGACCAGGGGCCGCGTGTCGGCGAGTTCAAGCGGCGCTTCAACCACTTCCGTGAGCTGGCGCTTCCCGCCGACGAGTCTGCGGATCTGATCTCGCGCATCAGGGAAGGCATCACGTGCTGAGCGACCAGTGGATCACCGCGTCCGAGTCTGGCGACTGTGTCGAGGCGCGCCGCGCCGGCGCCGACCGTATCGAGCTGCGCAACAGCAAGAGACCCGGCGAGGCGACGGTCTGGTTCACGGATCAGGAGTGGTGGGAGTTCGTTCGCGGCGCTCGACGGGGCGTGTTCGACTTGCCCGAGTGGAGCAAGTAGCGGCTCGTCGCTCTATATTCGATCTATATTCTGGCTACACACCGTTCCCGTAACGCTGCGTAGCCCACGCTCGTAAGCCACGTCCTCTTGAACCCGGAGTCGTCCGAACAGGGCCGTCGCGATAGCGCTGACCAGGCCAAACCCGGCCACGAGCGCGATGGAAGCCGCGCTGATGCCCTGGCGTGTCATGTCGATGACCAGCAAGGCGTAGCTGATGCTGCCGACGACGGCGAGAATTCGGGCGAGACGTCGTCCTGTCATGGGCTTCCTTCGCGTCCGATCAACTCGTTATGGTGCCGGGTCAACCTAGCGAGTCATGACTGTGTCGCGATATGCCCGTGTACTTGCCCGATGCATGATCGTTATGACGATGATCGGCTTGACTGACAACAAAGCGTCATGCCGCCAAAACGTCACGAATAATTATGGACATGCCCGTATTAACCTATTTACATGGTTTCCCCTGGCGTGCACAATGCGTAACGTCCACAGGGAGGAACCGCTCTCCGGGCGACCGCACGCGCCATCTTCACCCACTCATATCACAGAAAGTGACCAATGATCACGCGCATCCGCGCCATCCTGGCCGCCATTGCTGTCGCCCTGCTGCTCACCGTCTCCATCACCGCGTCGGCCCAGGCCGAACCGGTGCCGTCCCCCGCACCGACGGCCACGGACACCAGCTCCACGCCGGAACCGAGCCCAAGCGCCAGCAGCACCACGTCGCCGGCCCCGCAGCCGGGCACCGTGCAGACGCACACCGAGACGACGCAGACGGTCACCAACCCCGATGGCAGCAAGACCATCACCAAGACCGTCACCGACACGGTCAGCACGACCACGGTGACGAAGGCCCCAGCCAGCAGCACGAACTCCGACTCCGGCGGCTGGTGATAGTGGGGCCAAGCATCAAGCGCCACGCAGCCGTAGCCGTCGTAGCAGTCGCCACATCCATGGCGGCTGCCGTGACGGCCACGGCCGCCTCCGGGATCACAGCATCGGTAGCGCTCGTCTGGGTGGTCGTTGCTGTACTGACCACGACCAAGGCCATCACGCTCACCCGCGCAGTGATGGCCTACCGCCGCGCTTACCGGGCTGGCCAGGAGCACACGCTGTGGGCGGCAACGGTGATGGAGGAGGCCCTGCACACCGCAGGTATCGAATAGAGACGACGGGGATCGAAAGGAAGTGCAACGGTGAGGTCCGGCCTGGGGATCGGCGAAATTGGAGAGCAGCTCTACCAGTGCTTGGTCGAGCAGGGGCCCACGCCTTCGGCAGAGTTGGAACGCATCAGCCCAGAAGCCGAGGAAGCCCTCGCAAGGCTTCGCGACGTGGGCTTGGTCGTGGGGGAGCCAGCCACCGCCCGTCATCCGGACTACGCGTTGAAGCCGATCGTGGCCACAGCTGAAGCGTCCTTAGCCAGGCTCAGGGCCCAGGCAGACGGGCTGCGCGACATGTTCGACAGCATCTCCGCCGTGACACAAGGCCCGAACGCTCCCGTAGAGGTCCTCACCTCACGTCAGAGCGTCGGCGCCGCTTTCGATGACCTGTCGCTTGGGGCGCATCGCGAAGTGCTGCACCTCATCACTGCGCCGTTCGTACCGTTGACAATGCTGCACGCCCCAGGTGACCCTGCGCGTCGCAACTTGGATGGGACGGTGCGCCGACCCAAGCGCCGGTTCATCTACGAGAGAGCCGTACTCAGCAACGAAGCCGCGGTGACAGGCCTGCACAACGTCATCGCACTCGGCGCTGACGTGCGGGTAGCCAAGGAGTTGCCGTTCAAGCTGGTCGTTTCTGATCAGGAACGCGCGCTGGTCCCGCGCTTCCCGCGCGGCTACTCCGATCAGAATTCCACGCTGCTGATCCGAGGTGGCGCACTCGTTGAGTGCATGATCGTGCTGTTTGAGCACTACTGGTCGCAGGCTACGCCGCTGGAGCCGGACCTGGACCGTTTCAATAGAGCGCGAGCCGAACTGGAGGAGGAGGACCTGCTGATCCTCCAGCACATCGTGGCCGGACAGACCGACGACAACATGGCCAGGCTCATGGGCACGAGCAAAAGCACCATCCTGCGCCGGATCAAGCGCATGCGGAAGCTCGCCGGCGTGGACACCCGTCCCGCGCTGATCTTCCACGCCGCCCGGGAATGGATGAACTGAGCTGGACAGACGGCATGTCGATCACCGGTTACGGATGATCTCGATCTGCTGCTCGTAGACGCGCACGACCATGTCGATCTGCTGGAGGAACAACCGCTCCATGCGGTCTCGCTCGTCATCACGGGGCAGAGAGCGGATCTCCTGCAGCCGCTTCTGAATGCCGTGCTGCACGGCTTCAGGTGTCAGCGACAAGTCCATTGCTGCTAGCGCGGGGTCATCGTTGCGCTTGGCGATGATCCCGCGCAGTAGCTCGGCAGCCTCGTGCGCGCCGTCTTCGGCAAGTTCTTCACTGGAGGCGCCGACCACATAGGCCATCCAGGCGAGGTCGATGGTGGAGACGGTCTCGACCTTGCCGCCCTCGATGCGGCCCCATTTCATGTCGCTGATCGTGTAGGGGGCGACTTCGTTGAATCGGCGGACTGCGGCCCGGACGGACAGTTCCCGCTGGAGAGTGTCGGTTCGCTTGCGTCGCCGGATGATGACGGCGACGCCAGGGACAATGCTGGGCACGGGGGTGCCCCCCTCTGGCTTGGTGGCGTTGGCGTTGTGGCGTGGCGTTGCAACTGTATCAACACGCATGTCGCGTTGCCCAGAAGTACGCGAAAAGTTGATCACGCTAAGTGGGCACGGTATAACATGATGCATGCGTTACACCTGTTGCATCATAGATAGACATATGCATCATCGAGCGATAGTGTCGTCTTGTCGCGAGACGCAAGAACAAGATCATTAGCCCTTGAACGCACCAGCACCAGCACGAACGGAGCGCGCTTTGCCTGTCTTCGATGAAGTCGTCTGGACAAAGCCAGCGCCACGCCACGGCGCGCCAGACCTCTCACACATCGCCGACCAGCTCCGTGCCAAGCCTGGTGAAACAGCGATCATCGCGGAGTTTCCCACCGCTATCGCCAGCGGCAGCACAGAGGCCGCGAGCCTTCGCAACGCCGTCAACAACGGTCGACTGGGGTTCGACGACCCCTCGGGAACGTTTCGCGCCAGCACCCGAACCGTCACCGAACACGACGGGAGCAAGCGCGTCCGCGTCTTCGCTGTCTTCGCCATCGCCAATTCCGTTAGCGGCACCGCTGACGAAAAGGAGAACCGTTGAACGTCATTACCATCGCCGTCACCAGTGAGCAGCGCATCGCCAACCTGGCCATGAACGCCGCCGAACACCGCCTCTGCGGGATCGGCGTCCTCTCCCGCGACCGCCTCATCCGAGCGCTGAACGCCGACACCGCCGAGGCTGACCGTCTCATCAACCAGGTCGTCGAGCAGATCGAGAACGACCCCGTTTACCTCGTCGAGAGCGTTCTGCTGGAGAACCCGGTTGCGCTGGCCGCCGCCAACGCTGCCGACCTGGCGGACAAGCTGGCCACCTTCCTGAAGCTGTACCACAAGGTGCCGTGCAAGGCCGAAATCGACCTTGAGCAGGGCGACGGCCACGTCTACCCACAGACGGGCGGCGCCATCGCCATCTCCGTCCGTGAGATCGCGCCAACCTACACCGTCACCTGGATGACCAAATGGGGTCAGCGGACCCGCGTGGACATCACCCGCAGCCTCTTCAACCGGCGGCTCGGCAAGAACCTCGCCCGCCGGGCCGCGCTCCCGTCCGGCGACGACAACCGGGTGTGGAACATCGCCATCCACGACAAGGACGGCAACGATGTCACTGACACATTCGAGGTCCTCGCCGGTATCCGCAGGACGGCTGACCGGGTGCCGTTCGCCGAAGCCCACATCGCGCTCGGCAGCGACACCGAGACGGTCATTCGCCACCTCGACGGCCTCGTCGAACGCTTCCCGCACCTTTGGGAAGGGTCGGCGCATGGCTTCTACCGCGTCTACCGGTGCAAGGTCACCGGCTACAGCGGCAACATCATCGAGATCTGGGCCAACCACCTGCGGCCGACCACGCAATTCCCTCACCCGCTGACCGGAGCGGTCCACCGCATCAACTGCATCGCGCTCGGCCTGCCGATCCACACCCCGCCGGACGCCATCACGCGCCTGATCTGCGTTGCCCGGGGCATCGCCGACACCCCGCGACGCATCCTTCGCGAAATGGCCACGGGCGAGGTGACCGCGTGAAGCTCTTCCCGCCGCTGCCTGGCGAGGACGAAATCGAGGACCTGATCCACGTGATCTCCGCCCCGTACGCGGCCGACCCGTTCCTCACGCGCCAGCCGGTGCCGTGGCGCGACCCCACCAACCCGGCCGAGCAGGCCATGACCCCCTTCGACGAGTGGGCCTACCGCCGCGAACAGAAGGACCTGGACTGATGCAGGGAGAGATCAAAAGGGGCGACCGGCTGAAGGTCACCATCCTTGACTGCTACGCGGAGTCGGTCGAGACGACGTCGCGCGGCCGGTTCCTGTACCTCAACTTCCGGCACCAGCACGGCACTCTGAACGTCGGCCCGCTCCCCATCGCAGCCGAACTCCTCAAAGTCGAGGCGCTCACCCCATACTCCTGGCCACCCCGCAAAGACGACGTTTGGGAGGACGGTCAGGGCCTGAAGTGGTTCGGCGTTCGCCCTGGTGACGAGAACAAGGTCACCCTGTTCAGCGCCCGAGGCAGCTACCCCGCGGACGGGCTCGACGAACTGCTCCTCACAAACGGCCCGTGGCGCCTGGTCTACCGCAACGAGGACGAGCCCCCGTTCTGATGACCGCTCTCGCAACGCCCACCGGCCGGTACCTCGGCCGGTGGGCCTCCGGAAGCCCCGAGTGGCACGCAGCGCGTCGGCACCGCATCGGCGGGTCCGACGTCGCCGCGATCGTCGGCCTGTCGAAGTGGCAGTCCAAGTACAGCCTGTGGTGCGAAAAGGCAGGGCTCATCGAGCCCGACCCGCAGACCGATGACCAGACCCGCGGCCACATCCTGGAGCCCAGCGTGGCCAACTGGTTCGCATACGAGCACCCGGAGTACGAGGTCGTCGAAGCCGGGACGTACGTGCACGTCGACCCGGACCGGGACTGGCAGCTGTGCAATCCTGACCGGCTGCTGCTGCAGGGCGGCCGCGTGGCCTGCGGGCTGGAGCTCAAGACCGACGCCGACGGCCGCGAGTGGGGTACCTCGGGCACTGCAGAGATCCCGTTCTACTACCTCACCCAGGTCCGCTGGTACATGGATGTGCTCGGCCTGCCCGAGTGGCGAGTCGCTGTCCTCATCGGCCGCGGCCTCGAGTTCCGCGAGTACATCATCCTCCCCGACGAGGCCGACACCGAGTGGATGCGCAGGCAGGCCGAAGAGTTCCAACTGTCGATCGCGTGGGACGAGATGCCGCCCGTCGACGGCCACAAGGCGACCGTCAAGGCCCTCCACAAGCGGCACCCGCTCATCGAGCCGAACACCGTCTACGACATCTCCGACGAACAGGCCGCCCGCTGGTTCCCCGTCCTCACGGAGGAGAAGCAAGCGGCAGCAGCCGCCGCAGCGGCCAAGAAGGACGCGATGAAGGTCCGCGCCGAGCTGCTGGAAGCGATGGGCACCACCGCTCACGCCCGTTACGGCCGGATGAAGGTCGCACGCCGCCAGTCCAAGCAGGGCGGCACTCCGCACCTGGTCGTCGAAAGTGACCTTCCCACATTCCCTGACCCCGAGCTGCAAGGAGCCGCAGCAGCATGACCACCTCCGACAACCTCCCCGCCATCGCAACGTGGCCGGTGCCCGACCGCATCCGGTACGCCGAGGAACTCGCCAAGGCCGCGCTGATGCCCGCCGCGTTCCTCAAGAATCCCCCGAATGTCCTGTACGCCATCGAGTTCGGCATCGCGGTCAACATCGAACCCCTGGTGGCCGTCACCGAAATCCACATCATCAAGGGCAAGCCGAGCCCGTCCGCCGCGCTCATGTCAGCGCTGGTGCGCCGGGCCGGCCACAAGCTGCGCACGTGGGTGGAACGCGACGATCAGGGACGGCCGCTCAAGGCCGTGGCCACGATCCACCGCCACGACGACCCGGACTTCGAGTTCCGTTCCGAATGGACCCTTGCCCGCGCCAACCTGGCGGGCCTGCCCAGGCAGAACGAGAACTACAGCAAGTACACCGAGCAGATGCTGAAGGCGCGGGCCCTGGCCGAAGTCTCCCGGGACGCCTGCAAGGAGGCGCTGCTCGGTATGGGGTACCTGCCCGAGGAACTGGGCGCCCAGGTGAACGAGGACGGCTCCTACGTGGTCACCGACGCCACGGTGCAGGCAGGCGCATCGGTGCGCGAGGCGTCCGAGGCCGCTCAAGAGACGACCGTCGTGGTCAAGGCCAGCCCGAAGAAGCTGAAGGATCTGGCGGACCTGATGGACACCAAGGGAGTCAAGGACAAGCTCGACTATATCCGCACCCTCATCCCCGACCATGAGTTCAACTCAGCCCACGACCTCACCGCCGCGCAGGCCGACCAGGTGCTCAACGCGCTCGGCCGCGGCGTCAACCTGCCTGCCTCGCAGGACTCGGACGAGGCGCATGCCTCCGTTGAGCAGCCTCCGGCCGCCGCTAAGGAAGAGCCGGTGGAGGCCGACATCGTCGAGGACGGGCCCGCTGACCCTAAGGATCTGCGCGAGCTGGGCATCCTCATGACGGACCTCGGGATCACCGCGAACAAGGGGCGCGGCGCTACAGCGAAGAACGATGCGGCCCGGTTCGCCTGGCTGTCGGAGTTCCTGGGCGTCGAGGTCGAGGGCTCCACGAAGGACCTCACCCGGGACCAGGCGCAGCGCGCCGTCGCAGAGCTGAAGCGGCTCCAGGTCGAGCGTGCCAAGCTGCGCAACAGCCTGTCCAAGCAGATCGGAGAGTCGTTCAACCGGCTCGGCATCACCGGCGAGGAACGCTTCCACGACCTGTCCGACCTGCTCGGCCGACCGGTCATGAAGGCTGAAGACCTGACCCACAATGAGGTTGTCGCGGTGGCCGAACTGCTGGAGCAGGCGCTTGGCACGGAGCAGCCTCGCGGCACCTGGGACAAGATGATCGACGCTGCCAAGGCGGCGCTCGAGGCCGAGGCTCAGGGCGAGCAGCAGGGCGACGGCTTCTGATGGCGTCTACGGAGATCGCCATCCGCCACGTGGTGACTTTCAGGGCTCCGCACTGGCGCGCTCCCCGCTTCGAGGTGCCGCTGGCGCTGGCCCTGCCGAAGAACACGATGGACCCCCGGTACGTGGCCTGCGATCACCATCACCTCGCGTGCGACTGCCGAGAGGCCGAACTGGCCGAGAACATTGCGGAGCTGCGCTGGGAGCGGGACCACATGCTCCGAGTGCTGCGCGAGGAACTGGCCGGACACGCGACCTGGGCCTACCGCGATGACAACGAGCGTGACCCGATCGCGGAGTGTAAGTGCACCGGCTGTGTGATCGCCCGTCGCATGGACCTCTACTCCATCGGTGGTTCGGCCTTCACCCGGTGCAGTCAGCCCGGCTTCATCCGATGACCCCGTTCGGGCGCCTGCTGCCAGCGCGAGGCCGGGCGCCCGGACGGCTCCAACCCCTCAACCCTTCCCGGAAGGACGAACCCTTCATGACCAGCGACGGCATCAGCCCCGCCGACCCGCTCGGCCTCGAACCGGCCATCACCGATGACACGCTCAAGATGCTCATGGAGAAGCGGGACGAGCTGCACGCCCGTATGGACCAGGTGCGCACCGCAGCCGACCAAGAGATCGCCGTGCTGAAGGACCGCGCGCGGCAGCTCGACTGGTTCATCCGCGTCGGCGAGCAGCGCCGCACTCCCACAGGCCTGCCCAGCCCGGAGCAGATCATGTGCGGATGCGGTCGTCAGGCGATCTGGCGGGTGGGCTTCGGCTACTACCACGAGGTGGACGGCCAGCAGGTCCCGGCCGGTGACGCCTGCAAAGCTGCGCTCCTTCCCAATCTCGCCCAGCCGGCCCGGCTCCCGGAGGCCCCGGCCGCATGACCAGCAAGCCCATGCTGACCATCAACCCGGACGGCCGCGCCGACCTGACCGTGATCGACTACGACACCTGGCAAGGCCCTTACTGGTACGTCGTCGTGGACGACACGCCCGTCTGCCCGGACCGGCCGTTGCCGCTGCCGTACGCGATGCACGAGTTCCAGCGCTACGCGCAGGAGGCGATCGACGGCAAGACCGGCGAGGTCGTCGAACTCGCCCAGTGCACCGAGGAGGACCTGAGCTGGGCCGGGGTGCCCGTGTCTGGAGACGACGAATGAGCCGCTACAACGACAACACCGGCCTGTGGGGCTGTGCCGTTCTGGTGGTCCTGGTGCTAGTCGCGCTCATCATCGGCGTGATCAAGCTCAGCACAGGACGGATCGAGACGATCACGGTCGCCGACAAAGGGCGGGTCTGCGACAACTCCGGGTCATGCCGCTACCTCGTCTGGGACCGCGACGGCGACGTGTACGAGAACACCGACGCCTGGCTGTCCCTCAAGTTCAGCTCCTCCACCCTCTACGGCGAGCTGAAGGAGGGCCGCACCTACCGCGTCAAGGTCAACGGCTGGCGCGTCCCCGTGACCTCCTCCTACCCGAACATCCTCAGCATCGAATCGGAGATCACCCCGTGACAACCATGACCGAACTCGACCGCGCCACCATCCGCCGGGACGCCGCCACCACCCTGCGCCGGCTCGGCTGGCACCAGGGCAACTACATCGCCAAGGGCTCCGTCCGCCTCCGCTCCCGTCGCCCGGTGTGCATGGTCGAGGCGATCGGTCGCGCCGTGGGCCTGCCACCGGCCACGCTCGGCCGCACGAAGTGCCCGGACGTCCGACTGCTGCCCAAGTGGGACGCCGCCCAAGACCTCATGAACGAGATCGCGGTGGGGCTCGGCTGGGACCCGGGCTGCGGCATGACGCAGCGTGCCCACCTGACGAACTGGAACGACCGCAAAGGCCGCACGCTGGACGAGGTCCTGGCCGTGCTCGAAGGTGAGGCAGCCCAGTGACCACGCTCGACACGGATACGATCCGCCGCAACACGGCAGAGATCCTGCGCCAGTGCGGCTGGATCAAGGACGACTACCTCGCCGACTCGGGAAACCCTGGGCGCTGCTCGCTGTGCCTCGTCGAGGCGATCGGCCAGGCCGTAGGTCTGCCGCCGCTGGCCTTGAGCCTCGGCAGCAGGCCGCGGATGCAGGAGGCAAACCCCGATCTCGCTGACCAGTTCGCGGCGGCCGATGACGCGATCGACGAGCTCGCCGCCGCGCTGGGCCGCAAACCGTCGAATGTCCAGCCCTCGAAGGACTGGCTCATGGATTGGAACGACGACGAAGGCCGCACCTTCGACGACGTCCTGGCCGCGCTCGAAGGCAGCGAGGCTGCTCAGTGAAGAACCGTCCCGCGTGGCAGAAGGCATTCGGCCTCGGCCTCGTAGTCGGCCTGACCGTGTTGTCGTTCGTCAATGCGGGCGTGTTCTCGTTCATCACGGCGCTGGTGGTCTGGATCGTGGGCGCGCTGCTGGGGGTGGTCGTCGGTGCCGATGGCGGCCGCCGTGACAGCGCCCGGCGGACCGAGATGCTGGAGCAGCAGTACGAGCACGCCCTACAGACCGCGCGCACAGCTGTACGGGGGCACGCCGAGACGGCCGAGCGGCTGTATCGCGCGGAGGAGGACCTTCGCGCCGCGCACGCCGACCAGGCGCGGCTCCGCGCTCGTCTCGACGAGCTCGACCAGCCCGCCGAACTGTCCGAACTGGCCGAACTGGACCAGCCAGCGGCGGAGGCTCAGCCGCTGCCGTGATCGACCTGATCAGCACGGCTGCGGACGTGGCCTGGGACATCCTGGCCGTGGTCGGCACCTTGACGGTGCTGGCCGCGGCCGGGGTGTTCTGGTTCGCCTGGTCCTCACATCGCGAGGACCAGCGCCGTGCCCGCGCCCGCCGCGACAAGCGGGCCTGGACGCACACACCGGACGCTGTCCGCGGCTCTGCTGGCCTGCCGCTCTGGCTGGACTTCGTGCGCGACCACGACCTCCACAAGATCCAACCGAAGGACGACGAATGACCTCAACCCGACCCCGGGTCGCTGGCGTAGATCTGTCTCTGACCAGCACGGGCATCGCCTACAACACCGGCCACTGCCTGAAGGTAGGCCGCGCCGACGTCACCACGCTGCCGATCAACCTTCGTACCGAGATCCTCCGTGAACTGGCCGACGAGATCCTGCTCCACATCGACACGGCTGGCCTGGTGCTCATCGAGAAGTTCGTCCTCGCCCGAGGCAAGGCGGGCGCAGGCGGCGCCGGGGAGCGGGCATACCTGTACTACCTCATCGTGGACGCGCTGATCCACCGGATCCGCATCCCCGTCGTCGAGGTGCCGCAGGCCACGCTGAAGATGTACGCGACCGGGCGCGGCAACGCCCCCAAGGACGAGGTCAAAGACGCCGTGGCCAAACGCCTGCCCATGTACGTGACCAAGGGCAACAGCGACATGTGTGACGCCGCAGTGCTGGCCGCGCTCGGCTCCGACCACCTCGGCCATCCGATCGTCACCATGCCGCAGACACACCGCCGGGCCCTCAGCGCGGTGACATGGCCTGAGGCGGTGGCAGCATGACGCGCCTGTTCGCCCTGCTCGCCGTCTTGGCCGTGATCGTCGCCTCCTCGTGGCGTATCTACCTCGGCCACAAGCCGGTCGGCGTGATCGTCTTCATCGTCGGCATGATCCTCTTCGTGCTCGTCCCGTACTACCGGCTCATGGGCGTCACCCGCGACGACGAGCCCAAGGACTGATGGACCAGCCCAACTTCGACGACGAGCTCGGCGAACCCGTGGTCGTGGACGGCGAAGTCGTCGGCTACCAACTCCCACTCCCGGACCCCCAGGAACAACCCCGTGAATACACCCGCCGACGTGCAAAGCGCAAAGCGTAAGCGGAACCGCAGACAAAAGATGCTCATGCGCCGGACCGCGATCTGGTCCCTCGACGGCACCACCCTGCTCGCCGTTCTGGAAGGCCCGGTCACCCCCGACGACGTGGCAGCCGCGCGGATGCTCGCCCTCCGCGCCGCCCAAAGCACGACCTGACCAGCAGGAGGACCCATGTCCGTCACCGCAGCCGATGTCATAGGCGAGGTACTCGACCGAGGCGGAAACCCGGACGAGGTGCTGGCCGCGCTCAACAAGGCCGGGATCGCCGTCCTCGAACCACTGGACGAGCTTGAGCCGCTGTGGCTGCCGACCACCAGGTACGGCTGGCAACTGGTGCGGCAGGCCGCCCGCTTCACCGCCGAAGGCCAGACACGCGAGGAGATCGCGACCATGCTCGGCAAGAGCACGCGGTCGGTACAGCGTTACCTTGCCGCCGCGGTGCACCACGGGCTGATCAACGCGCAGCCCCGTCGACGGAGGCCGCGATGAACGTTGCGGCGCAGCGACGTGCGATCGCGGAGGCCGTGGCGAAGCTCGCGCGCCGTGTGTACGAGCGGGACCAGCTCCCGCCTGAGGAGCGGCCTGACCCACATGCGTTCGCGGCAGAAGTCGTCACAGACATGCACGGCCACGGCTGGCGGCTCACCAACGCTGGCCGAAGAAGCCCGTGGATCTCCACGCCCATCCGGGACAACACCGCCACCACGGCGCGCGGCGCCGCGCTGGCCCGCCAGTTACTCGAGCGCGGCCCCGACGACCTCGACGACAAGGAGGAACACCCGTGATCGACGGCAAGGTGCCGTTCGACCAGCACGGCAGCCTCATCCGGGACCCCGGCCTGGTGTCCGACGACATCGAAGTTCGCTGGGACCACCCCAAGCCGTTCGAGGCGCGGCTACGCCTGGTCAAGACCAAGACCGCCATCGGGTACGGCAAGTACGTCACATGGGCCGAGGTCCACGGAATTCGCCGATTCCCCATGGCAGTCGAGGACCTGATGCCGGTCGTGCGCGGCACGCTCATCGACCACGGTGTCGTCGAAGCCACCTGGATCCCCAAGATGCGGCGCGGCCGACGCGGCGACGAGTACGGCATCGCCCTACTGCCCAAGAAGCGGTTCCTGGAGCAGGAAGAACACCCCGAGGAAACCCCCGACGATGATGAGCTTTGACGAGACCGTGATCTACAAAGCGGTCGGGCCGTCGCTGGCCAAGACCAGCGACTGGCTGAAGTTCAGTGCCCGACGCAACCTCGCCCGGGACGTCCTGGCGGCGCTGAAGGCCAACAACCTGCTGGTCATCCCCGCGCCCGCGGTGGCCAGGGTGCGCGCAGACGAGCGAGAGCGCGCTGTCGCGCTCGTCCTCGACGTGCTGGCCCCGCCCGGCGCCGCGCTCACCCCCAACCTGCAATCCCTGATCGACCGCATCCGGAAGGACCACCCGTGACCGCCCCTCAACTGCTCAAGCGAGCCTCCATCCGCCTGCTGGCACAAATCGCCGAGCACGACCACGGGCAGGGCGTGCTGTTCCGCCAGGGCAAGAACGGCCGCCAACAGCTCGACGGCACCGACTACGCAGCCAACCGGGAGACGTTCCGCGTCCCGTCCAAGTACAAGCTGATCGCCGTTGAGCACCCCGAGTTCGGCGTGTGGAAGGTGCGGCTCACGCACGCTGGCCGCAACTACCTGGACGAGCGCGAGACGCGCCGCCGCGGCGGGCGGAAGGCCAGCTGATGGGCTGCGTCCTGCGCCATCTGGTCCAGGTGGAGGTGTAGCCGACTGTGTTCTCACGCGCTGACCTGGGCCGGTGCGGCACACGCGCCCGACCGGGCTGCGGCCTGACCGTTCGGTGGACGACAACGGAGGCGGGCCGGCCGCTCGCCGTCAACGTCGCCCCTGACCCGGATGGCAACACGGCGGTGTGGCGCGACGTCCACGGCATACTCAGGTCGAGGCGCGTGACTAAGGACTGGCCGCTGCTCCCGCATGAGAAGCTGATGATGCCGCACCTCGCGACGTGCAAAGGCCCGGTGCGTCGACGTCGGGCGGACCCGCCTCCGCGTACACCTCCACCACCTCGGCCACACCCGCGCACCGGCGAGCTGTACGAACGGCTCGGCGTCGGGCGCGCCGCCACCCAGGAGGAGATCAAGAAGGCGTACCGGCGTCTGGCCCGCCAGCTCCACCCCGACCTGCACCCGGGCGACACTGCGGCGGCCGAGCGATTCAAGGAGGTGACCGAAGCGTACGACGTGTTATCCGACCCGCGCCGGCGGCAAGCCTACGACCTGACCGGGCGCAGGCCACGGCCTGGATGACATTCGTAAGCGGTACCGCATACGGTGGGGACTCGACCACTTCCCTCGGTGGGCGGGTCCCCGCTTCGTGTTCAGGAAGGGAAGGGCGGCGCTCGATGCCGTGGGTTCGTGTCGATGATCAGTTCCCCATGCACCGGAAGGTACGGCCGCTGTCAGACAAGGCGTTCCGGCTGTACGTGAGCGCGTTGTGCTGGGCGAACGCCAACCTGACGGACGGCGCGATCCGGACTCATGAGATCACGTATGTGAGCGATGTGAGCAGTCCGAGACGGTATGCGCGTGAGCTTTGCGACGCTGGTTTGTGGTCTAAAACCAATGAGGGTTGGCAGATTCACGACTACCTCGAATATCAAGCTTCCGCGATCAAGATTCGTGAGGATCGCGCGAACAAACGTGCACGTCAGGAGCGGTGGCTTGACCGGAAGAGGCAGGATAATGAGCCTCAGCGAGACGCGTCTCAAGATGCGTCGCGAGACGAGTCTGGAGACGCTGCCCCAATCCCATCCCACCCCATCCCATCCCACGTAGACATCTCTAGTCAGTCATCTATCCCGCCGTACCCCCCGCGCGACCACGACGACGACCTGACAGACGGACAGGACTTTTCCGACGTCGACGAGATGGTCAAGCGCGAACTCGCTCCGCTCGCCGCGCAGCCCATCACAGACGAGCTAGCCGCACGCATCAGGCACGACATCCTCGGCCGCGCCCGAGGCACAGTGAAGAACCCCCACCGGTACATCCAAAGAGCGCTCCGCGCCGACCCCACCCGCTACCTGCCCCCACTACCCCGCGACCACCGCGGCGTAGGCCGCATGTGCCCGACCCACCCCTTCATGCCCGAACCCTGCAGAGCCTGCGCAGCCGACCGCATCGCGGGAGAATGACCACGTGACCACCGACATCGACTGCAACTGCGACGCCCCATCAGAAGTGCGCCTCGGTCCCTGCCCCACCCACGAGGCAGATAAGTACTGGGCATGGCTCACCGAGCGCGCCCCCCGCCTGGCCGCTGCCGAGAAGGCCGGCGATCCCTTCATAGAACGGCTCGCAGACTCGTACCCGAACGCCGACGAGGTGCACGAGTTCGCTGCCTTCCGCAAGGCACTCTCACAACCAGCACGGGACCTCTTCGACGAAGACTGGAAGCTGGGAGACTCCGAGCCGTGGCCCGGACAATGGGAACTCGCGCTCAAGATTCGCGACGACTGGCAGAACCTGGTCACTGCCCAGGAACGCCAAGCGCTACGCGCAGAACTCGCTCACACCTTCGGCGCTGATGAGTACCCGTACTCCGACGACGAGACCAGCCCCTACAGGCACAACCTCGACGACACCAACACCCCCGAGCAACTCCTCGCGGAAGCGGATCAGATCGCAGACCTCATCCAGGACGCGCAACGACTGGAACGCCTGCTACGCGACCACGCCGCCGGCAGCAACCTCCGCGCCGACCAGGTCTGACCACAGCACGACCCCGAAACCCGTCACCGACACACCGCGCCAGACACCACCTGGCCGTCGATGACGGGTTTTCGCATGCGCACCACCAGCACACACCAGCGGACACACAGACCAGAACACCGTCAAAAGACACGTCATAGTCCACACAGACGCACCAACACCACCACACCAGAACACAGAGACGACACCAACACCAGAAGCTCTCACGCGCGACCACAGCACACCGACCAGCGCCAACACGACCCCCCACAACAAGCCAGAGCCGGACCTTGCCGGCGGCGGGCCGGAAAGTCGGTGGCGGTGTGCTTCGCCGTGGCGCATACCGTTGCTCTAGCTAACTATTAGCAAGGCTAGTGAAGTTATCTAGCCATGATTCTCATACAGAGATTCTGAATATTTTCAACGTGTCGATAACAACCACTTGACACCATGTTGTGCGTATAACAGTCTTCCGATCATGCAGATTCGATCACTGACCAGGGCAGCAGGGGGCGCGCTAGCAAGCTCCTCACTCGCTGCCGCGCTGGTCATCGCAGCAGGAAGGGCGGCACCCGACTTGCTCGGAATCCCCGCCATGATCGCCGACCCGCCGACCGTGTGCCCGACGACAGAACCGCCGGTGCAGTGCATCATCGGCCCGCAGGGTCCGGCAGGTCCCCAGGGTCCGGCGGGCTCTCAGGGTCCGCAGGGCATCCCCGGTCCTACTGGCCCCCAGGGCTCCCAGGGTCCGGACGGTTCGCCCGGACCGCAGGGTCCCAAAGGTGACCAGGGTCCGCAGGGCTCGAAGGGTGAGCCCGGTCCGCAGGGTCCGGCAGGCCCTCAGGGTCCGCAGGGGCTCCAGGGTGAGGCTGGCCCGACCGGTCCCGCAGGATCTCCCGGTCCGGTCGGCCCTACTGGCGCGCAGGGCAACCCTGGCACGCCCGGCAGGGACGGCACGAACGCGACTGCCACGGCTACGCCCACCAAGAGCGCATCCAGCACGCGCCGCCCGTCCCAGACGCCGAGCGACGCCCCCACCGGGGGCAACCCTGGCGCTGCGATCCACGCCGACACTGCAGCCAATGACGCCCCCGCGTCGTGGTTCGTGCGCTGGCTGATCGTCGGCGGAGCGCTCGCGCTCGCAGCCTTACTGCTCTGGTGGTACGCGCGGCGACGCAAGACGCACGCTGACGCGGCCGATTCCGTAAGCGGCAACGCTGACGGACATTCCGAGTAGTAACCCCACCCGCCCCCGCTCAACTGAGCGGGGGCACCCCTACCGAAAGGACAGCAAGATCATGGCTACCAAGGCTACCGGCAAGACCAGCTCCGCCACCGCCGCCACCGACGACGCGCCGACCCCCACTCCCGCCGAGCTGTTGGCGGACGCGATTGCCGACCTTCAGCGCGCCATTGACGGGCACACCAGCAACAACCCGTTTGCCCTGGCCTACCGCCTCACCGGTGCGCGGCTGACGATCGCCGAAGTCGTCGCCATCCGTTCCACCGGGGGCACGCTCTACAGCGGCCCGACGCCTGCCGTGTACGCGTCGGCCACGCCGAAGCCGACCGACGAGGAGCGCGCGGCGTGGTACTACGTGCCCGCCCGCGCCGGAGCGGCCGACCGCATCGCGCGCGGTTGTGGCCTGCTGGGCATCACCCCGGATCACGTGCTTGCCACGTGGGCACCGGGCGCATCGGACCTGTCCGCCCTGGCCAAGGCCAAGGACCCGATCACGGAGGCCGAAGCCCTGTCCAAGGCTGCGGAGGTCAAGGCAGCCGAGAAGGTCAAGGCCGAACGTGAGCGCGTGATCAAGAAGTCGGTCACGGACGCGGCCACGCTCGCAAACCTTGACCTCGACACCGCGCCCGCGTGGCGCAAGGCCATCGCGGCAGGTGCGGATGTGGACGCTCTGACGCTCGCATGGGCGAATGCGAAGCTCACGCCGCCCGCTGACGACGAGCAGGCCACCGAGCAGGCCAGCGACGCCAAGTAGCACAACCCGCGCGCCCCTGATCGGGGCAGGGGCGCGCGGCCCCTATCACCAGCCCAAACGCCACATGGGAGAGATCATGTCCGACCAGCTTCGCACCGCCGCAGTAGCCGCCGCCACCGCCGCGCGCAAGGCATCCCGCGCCTACCTGGAGCACCGCAACACCTGCGGAGTGTGCAAGCACGAACAGCCGTGCGACGTGTCCAACAAGCTCCAGACCGCCACGTGGCAGGCGAGCAAGGCCAGCCAGAGAGCGTTGCTCGCGTACCTGCCCGTGGGCACGACGGTGACCTACCACGGCCCCCGCGTGGACATGTACGGCGAATGGTGGGTCAACGGCACCGACCGCGAAGCGCTGGAAGCCGCCTACGTCCTCGGCGGACCAAACGGCCGCACCCTTGCGCGCGTCGAGATCGCCCACATGCACAAGCAGGGCGAGCCGACGCCGGTAGGGGACAAGGTTCTGACGGCCACACGCGCCGCTTGCGTGGAGATCGCCGCCACGCTTGCGCTGTGCAAGGTCGTGATGCCCGTGCTCGTGGACATCGACGCGCAAGGCGACGTCGCCGTGTACTTCCCGCAAGCCGACTACAACGCGGCCCTTCACGGGGCGTACAAGGCGAAGGGCGGCGCGACTGGCGAAGCGCTGGAGCGCGCAACGTACGCCATCGTGCTGCTAGACGCGCTAGACGAGATGCGCATGCTTGCGCGCGTCGGCGCGGTCCACCTGATCGCGGCGAAGCGCGAGAGCGCGCGGAAGTACCGCGAGGTACTCACGAAGCAGACGACTAAGCGACCGTCGCGCGGTTAGCGCGCACGAGATCACACGAGACCCGCGCGGCAGCCAGCCGCGCGGGTTTTTCGCGCGCGTCGGACCACTTCTGAACAGTTCAAGAAGTCCCTCTTCGGCTTGGTTGCATCGGAAAGGAGTTGATCTTGTACTGTGGTGGGTCGTCTCGGGAGGTGGTGTGTGGTGGCTGGTCAAGCGTGTGTGGGGCCGTGCAACGAGGGGTCGCGGAGCGCGTGGGCTGCGTTCTTGGAGGCGCGGGAGGCTCATGCGGATGCGGTGGATCGGTGGGTTCGGGAGGGTGCGGAGGGGGAGCCGCCTGCGGAGCCGGTGGAGCCTGAGGTGAGGTGGCGGCCGGGGGAGCCGTTGGTGTGTGGTCGGTGTTGTGCTACGTGTCGGCGGGCGTTGTTGGAGGTGGATTCGCTGGCGTCGGTCGTCGGCGCGCGGGGAGATGGTCTTCGTCCGGCGTCACGCTGGTCGCGCGTGTCGGGTTCGCGGCCTAAGCCTGCGGTGTCGCCGGATGCGGAGCTGCTGGACGAGCTGGTGGGGGAGCTGCTGTGGTTCGAGGATCAGGCGCGGGCGGTGCTCGGGTTTCCGCCGCGTCTGTCGGGTGCTCGGGGTGCGGTGGCGAGGTCGCGGGCGGTGGCGTGGCTGGTGGATCACCTGGACGCGGTGTTGGCGGTGGACGGGCTTGTGGTGGAGGCCGAGCTGAGGCCGGGCGCGCCGATGCATTTGGTGGAGTGGGCGCTTCGTTGGGAGGAGCGTCTGCGGAGCGTGGTGGGTGAGGAGCCGCCGGGTTGGTCACCGGCGCGGTGCCGGTGCGGAGACCGGAACCTCAGGTGGGACCGGAGCGTGGGGTATTTCGTGTGCGGCGGCTGCGGGGCGCACGTGTCGGGGGTGGAGGAGCGGGGTCTGGTCGCTGAGGAGGCAGGTTAGGTCACACGCACGGGGAGATGACCTTGCTCTGTTTCGGCCTCCCATGCATTTGGATCGAGCTGTTGTTGGCGGAAGCGTTCACTGCCGCTTCGACGGGACGCGCCTGCTGTCCAGGTTCGGGGACGGTCCAGTAGCGACCATCGAGCGCGTTCCTTGTGTACAACCGCACCCCTGCATGCTGCAGTTTGCGTTCTGAACCGGACATTTCGAAAGTTCCTTCCGTGCATGCCGGGAGATTCAGGATCAGGAAGTCGGTCTCCAGAAAAGGGTCCCCGCCGTCCGCGGACTCATACAGGGCTCCCTCCACGACGACCGGCACGCTGTTGGTGTTGCGGAGACGGACGTGAAAGAGCATCATGCCGTCGTCGTCGACAGTCCCCGGAATAGTGACTATGTCTTCCTCGTACCCGGGCCTGACAATCGACGTGGGTAGCGCTGTGATGCGGTTCGCGAATTGCTGAGCCGCTTGCGCTGCTTGCTGTTCGCTGACCTTGAGCGCGTTCAATGAGATGACGAGCGCAGGTATCGCCATCAGCCCAGCGAGGAGTGTGCCGACTGCGGTCCACCAGAGGACTGGGCAGTCGTCGCGTGCTCGCCTACGACGAGGTTGGTCGTGGTTGCCGGCCTGGTCGCGTTCGGCTAGCTCGTCTCGGAGTCGTTGCAGCTCGGCCTGGTCGCGCCGGGTGCGGGCGCGCTCGGCGGCTCGGCGGGTAGACCGCGGTGACGGCGACGGGTGTCTAAGATGCGCTTGGGCCCGAGGTCGTGCGGCGCGGCGGGGTTCGGGCTCGCCAAGGAGGCGCTGGAGGAACCGGGCGAGGCGTCGTCGGGCGGGCGGCATGCTTCTATGGTGCGTCTGCCGTACGCGGCGCGCAGGTGGTGTCCGAAGGAGGTCGGGTGGAGCTTGGATGAAGCGGAGCTGGGAGATCGCGGGTGACGGTGACGTGGTTGGAGGTGCTGGCCGCGCCGTCCCGGCGTTGAGTGTTTGCGGTTCCGCTGACGTTGCGGCTGGCCAGCGTGGTGTGTAACACTTCGTGCGGACAGGTGATCTGTGCCTGTCGCAGGGTTGCAGGGTGTTGACCTGCGAAAACTCTTGCGAAGCGCTGAGAGCGTTTCTAACAAGATCGACTCTGTGTCTATCTCTCCCTATTCGGATACGCGAGATCGCTCGTGAGCGTTGACCATGACGCGTCGATCTCGCGTGCTCGCGTGTCCGGAATCGCCTAGTACGTCCACGAACGCGACCGTTGTGGGGGTGAGACGTGCACCCAGCGACTGCCCGCCAAGCCGCAACGCGCCTCGACCGCGAGGCCGTCACCATCCGCCAGTGGGCGCGCCGCTACTCCGCACGTGTCCTGGGCCGGGCCGGCCGCGAGGTCGTGTACGACTTCGACGACCTGGCCACGATCGAGGGCTGTATCTGGCGCGGCGACGATGTGCCCCTAACCCCGGCAGCCCGCGACGAGCTCCGCGCGCAGCTCGGCCGCGCCGCCTGAACAAGGAGTCCCCTCATGAAGGTCATGAAGAACAAGCGCATCGTCGGCGCCGAGCGCCAGGCGCTGGCCGCGGCGGTGGCCAAGAGGTACGCCGGCGGCGGGTCCGTCCGCGAGATCGCGGAGGCGATCAACCGCTCGTACGGTTTCGTCCACCGGCTCCTCGAGGAGGAGGGTGTGACTCTGCGGCCGCGCGGCGGGAATCGGCGCAAGGCTGCCGCGAGCGCATAGAAGGCGTTTCGCTCCGGTTAGTTCATGATCGATAAGAGATGGTCATAATCTTCGTTATGACCATAGATCATCTGGTAGCGTCGGAGATCCAATCTCCTCGCGAAAAGAGATCACCGATCATGAGCGAAGCTCACGACCACCGGCAGGAAGCGCTCGATGTGCTCGCCGCCGCCATGAACACCTACGGCGACCGAAGCGACACCCCCAACGCGATCGCTGAACTGATCGCCGACCAGATCCCGGCGATCGTCCACGCCTTGCTGTACGTCGGCGACCAGCTCGGCAAGATCGAGCGTGGTGCCTGATGCGCGAGGGCAACGTCCGAAACATCATGCGCGTGTTCGACCGCCTGGGCCTCGACATCGAACCGCAGGACCGGCGGCGGCTGAACGCGCTGACTGGGATGGATCCGCAAGACGTGCGCCTGGTCCTCGACCTGGTGCTGAAGTCGTTCGAGGCGGGACATGCAGCCGGCAAGGCATCCGCCCGAGCCGAGATGCCCGCGGGCGGTGATGCGCCGTGAAGCGCACGATCTCGACGGACAACCAGGCCGAGATCGCCGCGCGATTCGCAGGCCGCGGGCACAACGATCCCACGATTGCCCGGGTACTGGGCGTCAGCGTTAGCACAGTGCGACGCCTCCGCGAGGAGTACGGAATCGCGCCGGGCGAAACAAGGTGGCTGCCGCACACCAGCCCACACAACCTCAGGTACGCCGAGCCGGAGCGGCAGGCGTGAGCGCGGAGCTAGTTCGCGAGCCGAGCGGGGCGGGTGGGATCGTCTTCCCGCCGACTCTGCTCGGCTTCGCTCAGGACACGACGATGGCGTGGCTGCTGTCATTCGACTCGCGGAACACGCGCGACGCCTACCGGCGCGAGATCATGCGGTGGTTCGCGTTCTGCACCGAAACGGGGCTCGAGCCGCTCAAGGCGCGCAAGTCTCACGGTGACGTCTACAAGCGGTGGCTTGAACTCCAGGCCGGAGCGTCGATCCCTGCGAAGACGATGGCGCGGCGCCTCTCGGCGGTGTCGTCGTGGTACGACTACCTGGTTGACGAGGAAGTGATCGACGCCAACCGGTTCAAGGCGACGCGACGGCCGAAGGTCCAGCGTAACCGGAGCGAGACGACCGCGTTGACTCGCGATGACGCGCACCGCCTGGTGGCCGCGGCCGACGCGGACTTCGGGCCAGCCCGGCTGCGCACCGCGGCGTTCATCCGGGTTCTGGTCCATACCGGGATCCGGGTGGAGGAGGCGATCGCGGCCGAGCTCGGCGCGCTCGGCTGGGCGCGCGGGGTGCGGACGCTGCGGATCGTCGGCAAGGGCGACAAGCCGAAGATCAGGCGTCTGCCAGTGGAGGCCGCGTACGCGCTCGACCGCTACCTGGAGGACCGGGCGCGCCGTGCTGGCGTCGAGGTGGCCGAGCTGGAGGGGCGGATCTTCGTCACGGACACTGGTGGCCGGTTCTATCGGTCGTCAGCGTCGGAGCTGGTGACGCGGATCGGGCGCCAGGCCGGGATCGAATCGAAGGTAACGCCGCACGTGCTCCGGCACACCTGGGCGTCGATCGCCAAGGACTTGGGTGCGAACCCGATGGACATCAAGGAAGCTCTCGATCATGAGAGCTTGAACACAACGATGATTTATCTACATACGGCGGACCAGCTCGAACGGGATCCTTCCCAGTTGGTCGCGGCGGCGGTGGAGTAGTGTTTCAACCCGGTATAACCCGGTACGGCCGAGGGAGACACCGACCGTGTCGCTTGTCTCATCGGCTCTCGTGTCTGCCCGATTGGGGACGGTCGACGGGGGCATTACGGCCACGAGTTCTCTGACCTCACTTGATCTTGGCACAGCCCGACTTCTGGTCCTCGGGGATGCCGGCCTGCCTGGAATCCCAGGTGGCGGTGATGATGTAGAAGCGCTTGTAACCGGCACCCGGAATCTCTGCCGAGGTCCAGACGACTTTGAACCAATACCGCGTCACGCTGGCCGCGACCTTGAGGCAATAGATCCTTCGATTGTTCTCCGCCCCAAACTTGTCCCACCTGTAAAGAGTGGTTTTAATGCGGCCCTCGAACGACTTGCTCCAGCGGTGCGCAATGTGCCGGTAGCCCCATTCCTTGGTTCCGCATCTCAGAATGCCGTCGTTCATGATCCTTGGATTACTCCTGCCCACCTTCCTCGGCCATACTCTCACTCTGTAGGTTTTAGAGCGGCCGGCACAGTTCGGTGGCGTTACTCGCGGGTCGGGAGTAGGGGATGGGGAGGGTGTCGGCGAAAGGTTAGGGCGAGAGAGGGGGGCGGCCGGAGCGAGAGCGGCGGCACTCGCCGGGGGGACAGGAGAAACGGTCAACAGCCCTCCGGTCAAGATCGCCGCTGCTGCCATGCTGACCTGGCGGCGGATCAGGCTGCCTTTGGATGTGTTGGACAATTTAACAAATCCTCCTGTGATGTTCCCATGTGAATCTGGCCATTTCGCCCGGCTCGACATACCTGTGCGATCGCTACGTTACATAGCGAAGACGCATATGTTCCTCAAATCGCGTTGTTCTGCGACGCTACGCGAACAACTAGTAGACGGGGTGCTGGAACACGTTGACACTAGCCTCGACGGCCCGGTCGTCGAACTCGTCGAGCGGCGAGTACGTGACCAGTGGCGGTATCGCGACCGGATACGCCTCCTCGTCGTAGGTGCGACCGGTTCGTACGCCTGATCTAATCGTCCACTCCGTCACCATAGCGAGGAGGGTCCCGTGGCGCTGCGCCCTCCGTTCCAGTACTACGGCGCCAAGGGCAGGCTGGCCCCTTTCCTGGCTGAACTGCTGGGGCCGCACGAGGTGTACTGCGAGCCGTTTGCTGGGTCCGCCGCGGTGTTCTTCGCCAAGAAGCCCGTCCAGATCGAGACGATCAACGACATCAACGGCGACCTCGTCGCCTTCATGCGCACCCTGCGCGACCAGCCGCGGGCACTGATTCGCGCGATCGAGCTGACGCCGTACGCCCGCGCCGAGCACCAGGCCGCCAAGCTCGGAGACACCACGGCACCGGACCTGGAGCGCGCTCGTCGCTGGTGGGTCCAGTGCACGCAGTCCCGCAGCGGTGAGGCCGGCGCGTCCTGGCGGCGGCCGACGTCACGCACGCGCGTGAACAACCCGGCCGGCTCGAAGCGGGCCGCCGCCGCGCTGCGCTGGCACGCAGCCAGGCTGCGGGAGGCGTTCGTCGAGAACTGCGACGCCTTCGAGCTGATCGGCCGCATGGATTCGCCGACGACCGCGATGTATGTGGACCCGCCCTACCTCCGCTCCACGCGGAACGTTTTCGGGTCCGGTCACTACGTGAAAGAGATGGACCGCGAGCCCGAGCACGAACGTCTCCTCCAGCTCCTCTCCGGGTGCAAGAGCACTGTCGTGCTGTCCGGCTATCGCTCGGCCATGTACGACGAGCTGCTCGCCGGGTGGAGGCGCGTCGACTACCGCGTCCGGGCATCCTCCTCCGACGAGCGGCGCCACGCCGTCGAGTCGGTGTGGATCAACCGGTAGACCTGCGCCCCTTCTCTCGGGCCTCGAAGCCGCACAGCTTCGGGGCCTTTTGCATGCCCCTCTACTCCTCGGAGATCGTCATGTCCTCATCGAGGCGATGCCCCACGTGCGGAGAACCCGCACGCTTCCTCGTGATCGATACCGGGCAGATGTCCGGCAACGAAGGGTCGGAGGAGCGGCCCGGCTGCTCTGCCTGCATGTGGGCCGAGCTGCTGTATGGGCCCGACGAAGTTGATCAAGCGGAGCACGGCTGCCGCTCGCCGCGACTCACCCAGTGCCTGGAACCAAGCGTCGGCCTGCGCGGCACACGCAGGTGCACACGGAGGCTGTACGGCAGTGAGGCGTATTGCTTCCAGCATGAACGCCGCCATGACCACAGCGACGAACTGGTGGCCGCGATCCGGCGGATGGAACTGGGCAACGTGCCGATCCTGTACTCGGAGCTGTTCCGGCGCGTCCTGCGGGACGCCAAGCGTGAGCTGGAGCGGGACTCACAGCGTCCACCCGCGGTGGCGGCGCGACGGCAGCGCGAGGCGGGTACCTCAGGGTCGGTGGTGTACTTCGTCGAACGCGAGGGCCTCATCAAGATCGGCACGACGGAGAACCCGCGCAAGAGGATCGCCGACATCGGCAAGGGCAGCTCGATGCCGACCGGGATGACCATCGGCCCGGTCACTCTCCTGGCCACGACGCCTGGCGGCCGGAACCAGGAGCAGGCGTTCCATCTGCTGTTCGCCGATCACCGCGTTGAAGGCGAGTGGTTTCGCGACTGCAAGGCAATCCGACGCCAGATCGACGACATGAACCGGGCGCAGCAGAGGCTCGATGGCCTCCTGGCACACGCTGAGGCGGTGGTGGCCTGATGCGTGGCTACTGGGCGACGAGCGAAACGGAGAAGTGATGGAGATCAAGCACTACAACCCGACCAACGACATCGTCGAGGCAGTCGAGGTGAACGGCTTCGACGTGGACGACATTGTGAAGTGGATCAACGAGAACTCCAAGCTGAAGAGCATCGTCGGCCAGCCTGCGCTCCGAGGCCGCAGTGCCGAGTACATCGACATCCAGACCCCCGAGGGTATGCGGCGCGCTTACCTGGGCGACTTCGTTGTGCACGACGGCGCCGGCGCGTTCTGGCCGACGTCGCGGTCGGTCTTCGAGCGTGGCTACGCGGCGGTGGCCGAGTAGTGCGTATCCAGGTGCTGCGGCTGCCGCTGATAGAGCTCGGTGGCGTGTCAGAGGAGCCGTTCGCGCTGATCGTGGACCAGGCGCAGTACGAGAATGGCGGCTGGTCGGAACCTGCCTTGGCAGTGTTCGCCGAGCAAATCGGTGCCAGGGGCATCTGGGTGACCAACCAGACCGTCGAGATTGTCGAGCCCGAGCTGCCGAACGTGGTGGATCACGTGCCGTTCGACGATGTCACCTCGCCACCTGCGGAGGGGATGTGATGGCGGAGATCGCCACGCAGGAGTACCGCATGGTCCGGGTTGACGAGCTGGAGCCGCACCCTGACAACCCCCACCGGGGCGACGTAGACCTCATCGCCGGTTCGATCAAGCGGTTCGGCTTCTACGGCTCAGTCGTCGTACAGTCGTCGCGGATGCGGATCATCGCGGGTGAGCACCGTTGGCGCGGCGCCACCAAGGCCGGGCTGAAGAAGATCCCCGCCGTGGTACTCGACGTAGACGACGACGCAGCCCTGCGCATCCTTCTTGCCGACAACCGGCTCGGAGAGTTCGGCGGGTACGACGACACCAAGCTTGTCGAGCTTCTGCAAGGGCTGCCCGAGCTCGACGGCACAGGTTGGCGCGACGAGGACCTGGCGGACCTGCTCGACGACCTGGCGGGCGAGGTCGAGGTCATCGCCGACGAGGCTGCCACACCGCAGCCACCGACACGGCCCGTGCCGGCCCCGGCCGATGACGACCAGGACCAGTGCGACGACAGCGGCGGCGACCTCGAGGACGAAGAGCCCGACGAGGATGACGAGTATGGCCCTGCGTCGGCCGAGCCTGCGGCCGCGCCTCGGCCGAAGAGCGGGATGACGGTGGAGCTGATCGTCACCCTGACGGCTGCTCAGCACGAGGAGGTGACGGAGCTGCTCGACCGCATCCGCGCCCGGGACGGTGACGCTTCGCTGGCTGAGATCGTGCTCGCGGCGCTGAGGACTCACTCAGAACGTTAGCGGTATCGCATACGAATAAGGAGGGCGGCTCCCTCATGGCCGATCAGCAGCGCAAGCTGGAGATCTCCAAGCGCCGCCACCAGGCGTTGCAGATGCGCATCGCCGGCGTGAGTCCCACGCTCATTGCGGAGCGGTTGGGCTATTCCAGCCCGCAGGCGGCGAGCAGTGACGTCACGCGGGCCCTGCAGAAGGCGGCCAAGCAGGAGCAGATGGCGGCCGAGGAGCTGCTGTACCTGGAGATCAACCGGCTTGACCGCATGATGGCGTCGGTCTGGCCGAAGGTGATCAAGGGCGAGGTCAATGCCGTCGAAGCCGCGTTGAAGATCGTGAACAAGCGGTCGAGCTTGCTGGGCCTGGACCTCATCCACCGGAACGGCGCGGCCGACAACGACATGGCCAGCCTGCTCGGCAACATGCTGCTCCAGCTGCAGGAGCGGCACCGCGTGCCCGACCCTGACACGGACTTCATCGTGCAGGCCGACGTCATTCAGGGCGAGATCGAGTACGACGACGCCGGCGGCGAGGTATGAGCGCGCTCGCCATGGCGGTCAAGCTGTCGCCGAAGCAAGAGCGCAGCATCGCCGAGTCGACGGCTCGTCTGAACCTATGGCAGGGGGCCATCCGGTCGGGGAAGACCATCGCCTCGTTGATCCGCTGGGTGATCTTCGTGGCGAACGCTCCCCGCGGTGGAAGCCTGGTGATCGTCGGCAAAACGAGCGACACCATCGCCCGAAACGTCTTTGAGCCGCTCACGGACCCTGCGATCACCGGCCCGATCGCAAAAATGATCACCTACACGCGTGGCGCCCCGACCGCGACCATCCTCGGCCGCCGCGTCGAGATCATCAGCTCCAACGACGCCCGATCCGAGAACCGGCTGAGAGGTATGACGGCGGCCGGCGCGTACGTGGACGAGATCACCCTGCTTGATCGCGCGTTCTGGGACATGCTCCTGTCGCGGCTCAGCGTGAAGGGCGCGAAGCTGTTCGGCTCCACCAACCCGGACGCGCCGTCGCACTGGCTGAAGAAGGACTTCCTCGACCGGGCCCAGGAGCTCGACCTGAGGTCGTGGCACTTCCGCCTCGACGACAACCACAGCCTCGACCCGGCGTACGTCAAGGCCCTGAAGTCCGAGTACAGCGGGCTCTGGTACAAGCGCTTCATCGAGGGCCGCTGGGTCATGGCCGAGGGCGCCATCTACGACATGTTCGACGATGACAAGCACGTCGTCCGGGAACTGCCGCTGATGGAGAAGTGGCTGTCGGTCGGCATCGACTACGGCACGGCGAACCCGTTCGCCGCGCTGCTGCTGGGCGTGTCCGTCCCCGACCGCGAGGGGCAGCGCCGCATCTACGTCGCCTCCGAGCTGCGTTACGACTCGCGTGCGGAACGACGCCAGTTGACGGATAGCGAGTACAGCGAGCGGCTGACCGGCTGGCTGGACCACATCCCCGAAACGTACGGCCCGGGGACGCACGGAGTCCGGCCCGACTGGCTGGTTGTGGACCCCTCTGCGGCGAGCTTCATCCAGCAGCTGTACCGGGACCACTACCGGCCCATCCAGGCCGACAACGCGGTCCTTGACGGTATCCGGACCGTCTCCAACGTGATCTCAGCCGACCACCTACGCGTGCACGAGAGCTGCGCCGGGCTCCTCGACGAGATCGCCGGCTACGCGTGGGACGAGCGGAAAGCCGAGAAGGGCGAGGACTCGCCGGTCAAGGTCGATGACCACTCCGTCGATGCCCTGCGCTACGCCCTCCACACCACACAGGCGGCCTGGCTTCGGCTCCTCGAGCCCGTCCCCGTCTATTAGACGCGCACCCCGGACATGCGGCCGGTTGTGGCGGCCTGGCCGCCCGGAGGTGCGTCGCTCCGCGCGGCTTCCCCGTACGCGCGTCGAGCGCCCGGTGCGACCCCGGCCCCCGCTGTTGAGGGGCAGCGCGGGGCCGGGGCCGCACCGCTGGACCTGACCTTTTCACGCATCTGAAGGAGTCTCCTGGTGGCTGATTTCGTGATGAACGTCGCGCTTGGTCGAGTGGCCGAGTTCTATTGGCGGGTCAAGAACGCCGACCCGGCAGGCTCTACTCTCGTCATTGCCGCGCTGGCGGCCTCCGGCATCGAGTCCGATGCGGTGCTGCGCGACAAGGACACGTTGGCTGACCTGGTTGCCGGATCCACTAACGAGGTGCCGGTTGGCAACGGCTACGTCCGCAAGAGTCTGACGGCGACCGACCTGAACGTGGTCACTCCGGACGACACCAACGACCGGATGGACCTCGACATCCCGGACCAAACCTGGACAGGCGTCCTAGCCGCTTCAGGCGGATGGGCGAAGCTCGTCGTCTGCTACAAGCCTGCGGCGTCCTCCACCGATGCGCAGATCATTCCACTCACCTCCCATGACTTCCCGATCACACCGGACGGCTCGGACGTGGTCGCGCAGATCGCGGCTGCTGGCTTCTACCGAGCCACACCCGTATAAGGAGGGGCGACGTGCCGGTCATCCTGGAGAACTTCGAGGACGACGACTACGCCGTGCCCATCGCTGGCCCCTGGTACCGGACCGGCTTGCAGTCCCAGACAGGGCTCTACTCGCTCGTCAGTCCACAAATCGGCGATAGTGAACTGGCCGACGCCACGGTGACGGTCCCTGCGGGGGCTACGGCGATGCGGTTCTGGTACAGGGTCGATTGCGATGCTTCGGATCGATTCATTGTCCTCATTGGGGGCACGACGGCTCTCAGCACTGGTCTGGCCGGGTGGACCCAATCTGCGCTGTACGACGTGACCGGCGTCTCGACGGTGACGTTTCGGTACGCCAAGAGCTCCTCGGGCAGTGCTGGCGCTGACAGGGCCTGGATCGACAACCTGACGTTCACTGTCCCCGGCGTCATGAAGCAAAGCTTCAACAGCGGACTCAACGGAACGGCCATCACCACGGGACTCTCGGGCGAGGGCGGCGACGCCATCACAAACGTGCAGGGCAGCCCGACCTTCACCACCGCCTTCTTTCATGGTTCGTCGGGCTTTTCGGCGGTCAACTCGGTGTCCGGCAGTGACACGCACATCGACTGGGTGGGCGCCACGCAGGTCGGTGACGTGTTCTGCGCCCGGATGTACCTGTATCGGACCGGGGCCTTCACAGGATTTCGGGGCCTGTTCGCGCTGATTGGGCCCACCGGCATTGTGTCCAAGGCGTACATCAACAGCGACAACAGGATCTACGTCTACACCGGGGCAGCCACCACCAACGCGGCGACGTCCGCCATCGCGATCCCCGCGCAACAGTGGGTCCGGATCGAGCTGAGGTACACAATCAACTCAGCAGGATCTGGCACGGTCGAGGTCTGGACATACCTCAGCCCAGAGTCCACCACCCACAGCGACTACGTGACCTCAGCCACCGTCAGCTGGCCCGGCGGTAAGCCCAAGGACGCCGAGTTCCATCTCACCCGCGAATCGTCGGGGCTTTGGTACCTGGACGACATCGCGATCGGCCCGACCAAGCTCGGTCCGCTTCCCACCACGATCATCCGCAGCGTTGGCCAGCCCGGCAACGCCAATCAAGCGATGCCGATCGGCCGGGCCAAGCGTAGGCAGCCTGGCCAGGCCGTAGAGCAGGGCGCCTCCTGGCCCGCCAGAGCTGTCCGTGCCCGTCTGTTCGGTCCAGCACTGGAGTCGGCCTCGACCGCGCCGCTCACCCGAATCAAGATGCGCGGCATCAGCCTGGCCGGCGACATCTCGACGACGAGCACCATACGACCAGGTCATGCCCAGACCATCGGCCAGGCCGCTGAGAAGGCACTGGCGGCCCTGCTGGTCAGCGGTGGCGGCAGCCGCGTCGTTCCCGTTCTCACAGCCGAGACCGCATTCCCGATCACCGCTGCCAAGGCGCGGCCTGTCGGACCGGCCAACGAGAAAGCGTCAGCGCCAACCGTCCGGCCCGCGCGCCGCAGACTGCTTGCCATCGTGGCCGAGATGAGCGCGGCTGCCACGGTGACGAAGGTCAAACGGCGGGTCGCGGGTCAGGCCCATGAGGCCGACACCGCAGCCCGTATCAGCGGCGGTTTCCTGGTCACCACGCTCGAATCCGACGTGGCACTGCCGATCACGCCGCTGCTGTACCGCGGTGGCCCGTTCACCGGCGTTGACGGCCCGCGAAGGACGTGGGGCGCCAGTTTGGCCCCGCGCGGCTGGAGCGTTGACCCGCCTCGCCGCACCTGGTCCGCATCGCACACGTAAGGAGCATGTGGTGGGGGAGAAGATCTCGTCGCTGTCGCGCGAGTACTTGCCGTTCTTCGTGCGCGGCGCGACGGGCGTGGAGCAGGTCGAGGTGGCGTTCACCGTCCCCGGCGCGGAGCCCGTTGAAGGCGACTGGCACGACGCCGAGTGGAAGCCCGATTCGGTCACCGAGCACGGCGCGACCGCCCGGGTCCTGTTCGGCCCGGGCGGGACCGTGGCACGGCCGGACGGCACCTATCAGGCGTGGGTGCGTGTGACTGCCACCGTCGAGCAGCCGGTGCTGCCCGCGGGGCTCATCGACATCATTTAAGGAGTTCGCATGGAACGTCCGGTGACTGGGCGGATTGTCCGCTACCGGGGTAAGCAGGGCCTGCACGCTGTGAGGGCGGCGATCGTGACCGCTGATGTGGAGACGCTCGACCCCGAGGGCGTGCGGCTGGGCGCGGTCCCGCCGCTCGACAGTGCTTTCCACGTGCACCTGTGGGTGTTCACGCCTGGCCAGCAAGGCGGCTTCCACGAGTACAACGTCGGCCCTGGCTCTGAGCCGGGCACCTGGCATTGGCCTGTCCGGACCTGACCGGCCCACGTTTCGGCGATCAACAACAGAAGAGCGAGGGCGTGAGATGCCGCTGCCGGTGCAGGATCAGGCGTGGCCGCCGCCGCACATCCATCGTGAGCTGCGGCTTTATGAGCAGTGGGGGGCGTGGTACGGAGGCGATCCTGATCATCTGGCGCGCGTGTACGGCGCGAACCAGGTGCACGGCATCGGCCTCGACCCCAAGGGATGGGACCGGCCGCAGCCGGGCGTGACCGGCTTCATGAACCGAGTCAGCCGCTGGTTCTGGGGGTCGCCGACGCCGGCCGGGCAGGTCCGGAACACGAAGCTTCACATCCCGATCGCGGGCGACATCTCCTCCACGTCGGCGGACCTGCTGTTTTCGGAGCCGCCGACGCTGCGGGTGAAGGGCAAGAACGGTCAGAAGCGACTCGACTCGCTCATGCATGAGGCGGGCATCTACGGGTCGCTGCTGGAGGCCGCGGAGGTCTCTTCGGCGTACGGCGGGGTGTTCTTGCGAGTCGGCTGGGACACGGAGATGTACGACCACCCCGTGCTGTCCGTCTTTCCTCCGGATGCCGCTGTTCCGGAGTTTCGGTACGGCGCCATCTTCGCGGTGACGTTTTGGCGGATCCTACGCGAGGACGACAAGGGCCAGGTGTGGCGGCACCTGGAGCGGCACGAGAAGGGCCGCGTCTACCACGGGTTGTACCTGGGCACCTCCGACAAGCTCGGCAAGCCGATCCCTCTGACCGAGCATCCGGAGACTGAGATCTACGCCGACAAGGTCGACGAGACGGGCGGCTTCGACACCTACTTCCCGCGCGGCCTGCTCGTCAACTACGTGCCGAACATGAGGCCACACCGCCTGATCCGGGGCACGGCACTCGGGCGCTCCGACTATCAGGGCGTCGAGCATCTGATGGACGCCCTCGACGAGGTGTGGACGAGCCTCATGCGGGACATCCGGCTCGGTAAGGGCAGGATCGTCGTGCCCGACCTGTTCCTGGAGAACCTCGGCCGCGGCAAGGGCGCGACGTGGGATCCGGACAAGGAGATCTACTCCGGCCTGGGCATGCTGCCGCCGCCCGGCACCGCGCCGAACGCCATGCTGACAATCTCGCAGTTCGCGATCCGCGTGACCGAACATGTCGAGTCCGGCAAGGCTCTGATTGCTCAAATTCTTCGCGGCGCGGGCTACAGCGCGTCATCGTTTGGTGAGGCTGACGGCTCTGGTCGGCAACTCACCGCGACAGAGATTCACAGTCGCGATCGCAAGTCCTTCTCGACCAGAGGCAGGAAGACTGGCTACTGGACCCCTTCTCTGCAGTGGCTCGCCGAAGCGCTGCTGTCCGTGGACCTCGGCGTGTGGGGCACGAAGGTCACGCCCGAACGGGCGGAGGTGCATTGGCCTGACGGCGTCCTACCTGACCCGGAGGCGTTGGGGCGCACCGTTGAGCTGTTCAACCGGGCCCAGGCGATCAGCTTGGAGTCCAAGGTGCGCCTGGTCCACGCCGAATGGGACGACCATCAGGTCACAGCCGAGGTCAAGAGGCTGCGCGACGAACTGGGACTGACCGTACCTGACCCGGACAGACTCGATGAGGTCCTAATCCCGGACGCGAGCGGCGAGGACTGACGTGACTACCGGGGCGGCCGAGGCCCTCGGGCAGCAAGACCTGGAGCAGATCGAGGCAGCTCTCGACCATGCCCGCGCCGTGGCGGCGATCTACTACGACGCGGAGCGGGAACTGCTGCGCGTCGTCTCGGAGGCGCTGGCCGCGCGTCTGGGCGAACCCGAGTGGGAGGGCGTCCGCTTCGGGGAGCTGCGCGAACTGCGTAGGGAGGCTGACCGGGTGGTGCGCCGCCTGGAGCGGCTGTCGGACAAGCTCGTCACGACGGGCGTCAACGCGGCTTGGCGGCGCGGCGTGCAGCGCGCGACGACGGACCTGACGCACCTGGGCAACGCCAAGCGGATCGGCCAGGGCCAGGGCGTGATAGAGCTGGCCCGCCAGACGGTGCAGCGCGTGCAGACCGTCCACATGGGCGCGCTGCGCACCACAGAGGACGTGTTCTCCCAGGTGATCGCGCAGGTGGCCGGCCGGGCGCTGACGGGCGCGGAGACGAGAGAGCAGGCGACGGCCCGAGCACTGGACATGTTCGCCCGCAAGGGCATCACCGGGTTCACGGACTCGTCCGGCCGGTCGTGGTCGATCGGCGCGTACGCGGAGATGGCCGTGCGGTCTGCGATGGCCCGCGCCGCGGTGGACGGGCATCTTGCCACGCTGAAGGAGAACGGCATCGATCTCGTCATGGTGAGCCGGCTGCCGTTCACTTGCTCTCGTTGCTCTCCCTGGGAGGGGAAGATCCTCGCCCAGTCGGGCCGCATCGGGTGGCGGCAGGAACTGTCATACGTGTCCGACGAGATGATCGATGTGCTCGTGGAGGGCAGCGTCGAGCAGGCCCGCACGGCCGGCCTCCTGCATCCCGGATGCGGGCACAACCTCCTCGCATACCTGCCGGGCGCCACCAAGAGGCCCCCGGTGCGCAAGCATCCGGCCGACTACGCCGACTCGCAGAAGATGCGCCGCCTGGAGCGGGATCTTCGATCGGCGCGGCGGCAGGCGTCGGTGGCGCTGGACAAGAAGGACCGGGACCGGGCTGAGCGGCGGGTCAAGGCGCTGAACGAGCGGATCCGAGAGCTTTCCAAGGAGTCGGGACTGCCGATCCGCCGTGACCGGCAGCGCGCCAAGGTGCTGCCGAAGAACCTGGAGAAGCGGTCGGATGAGGAGCTGGCGGCGCTGCTCGGGCAGCACGGCGACGACCCCGGGGCCGTAAACCGGGTCACGCAGGTGCTGGAGCAGCGCGACGCCGACCGGGAAGCACAGCGGGACGAGCAGGTGAATGCGGCCGTCCGCGAGCTGCCCGAGGACTTCGCCCAGGTCACCGATGAGCAGGTTCTCGAGCTCGTGGAGCGCTTCTCACGCGCCGGCGATGATGCGGCGTTGGAGCGGCTGCTGGCCGAGCTGGACCGGCGCGAGCAGAACCAGGACTGGCGCTGGGATCTGGAGGAGACGCCCGAGGACCGCGCGGTCGCGGACCTGATCGATGACGGCGTGGACGAGTTCGACGCGTACGCGCAGGTGTACGGGCTGGACCCGGACCTGATGCGGCGGGATGAGTCCCGCGCTCACGTCGAGTCGCAGCGCCTGCCGGGCGAGACCCTCGACCAGGTGGTTCGCCGCCTGTTCGATGAGTGGTTGGAGCTTCAGTTCATCGCGGCCGAACGCTACACCCGCGGAGTGCTCGTCAACGCCGAAGGCAGGCGCCGGGGGATCGATGGCCGGTCGCTGCTGTCGGGCAGACAGGACGTCGCCAACAAGTGGGCCTCCGACGAGCTGAAGATGTGGTGGGAGAAGCACCCCCGCATGACGCTGGTGGAGTTCCGCGCACAGATGCTGGGCCGCGCCTCCGACAAGAGGGCGGCGAAGCTGATCAAGGAGAGTCGCCGGTGAGCCTGTCGGAACTTGACCACCGGGCGGCCGTCACCACGGCGCGGTGGGCGGCGCTGAACCGCCGCCCGATCACTGACTGCCCCTACGACCCCATAGGGGACAACCGTCAACGCGCGCTCGCGCTCTTGTGGGTGCGTATCTACCGCAGGACCCAGCCGGCCGGGCGCTGACCTGGGATTACCTGTCCGTTCTGTAGGCCCGCTTGGCGCGGGCCTTTTCCATGTCCGGCTCCGGGAGGGCCAATGTTCGAGGATCACATGCTGCCGAAGACGCCTGGCGCGATCATCGGCTACCGCAAGTCCGGCCAGCCGATCAGGCTGATCGCCGGAGGTGCTCCGGAAGGCGAAGGCGAAGGCCAGCAGCAGGGCAATCCGCAGAGCGGTGCTCCTGAGGCCGGGGTCACGCCGCCCGCCCAGGAGGCTCCGCCCGCGCCGGACCCGCTCACCAACCTTCGGCAGAAGGACGAGCAGGTCAACCCGGACGCGCTCCGCGTGGACCAGCTCCCGGAGTGGGGCCAGAAGCTGTTCCGCGACCTGCGCAAGGAGGCGGGCGACTACCGCGCCGAGCTGCGCAAGGTTCAGGAGGCGCTGGAGGAGAACAAGCGGTCTCAGGGACCGTCCGCCGAGGAGCTCACTGCGCAGGTCCAGTCCGACCTGGCCAAGCAGATCGGCAAGGCGCTCGGCCTGGTCAGCGAGGAGCAGCAGCAGCTCACCCCGGAGCAGATCATCGAACAGCTCACCGGTGAGCGGGACACGACCGCGAAGGAGCGGGACGAGGAGAAGGAGAGGCACCGCCGCGCGCTGATGGAGCTGGCCGTGCACCGGCAGGGCCTGAAGCTCGGCGCCGACCCCGACGCCCTGCTCGACTCGCGATCGTTCCTGAAGAAGGCCCGTGACCTCGACATCGACGCGCAGGACTTCGCCGCCAAGCTCGGCGAAGTGATCGAACTCGCGGTCACGGAGAACCCGAAGTTCAAGGCTGGCTCCCTGGCGGGGCCGCCCTCTCGCTCGGGGGGTGAGTTCGCCGGCGGGCCTGGCGGACGCGTCACCGGTTCCGAGCCGTCCATCGACGACTTCCGCAAGCAGCGGCAGGCGAAGAAGTCGTCGACGTAGTCGTCAGCGTTACCGCTGACGCTTTATCTCTGGAGATAAGGCCCGATGGCTAACAACTTTCTGACGCCGTCCGTGATCGCGCGGCAGGCGCTCGCCAACCTGTACGAGACCACCGTCATGAGCCAACTCGTTTACAGGGACTACGAAGAGGAGTTCGTGTCGCGCATCGGTGACACGATCACGATCCGCAAGCCCGCCAAATTCGAGGCGAAGAACTTCAATAGGGCGACCGGGATCGAGATCCAGAACGCTACCGAAGGTTCGATCCCGATCACGCTGGACCGGTTCGCCGACGTCTCCTTCGCTGTGACCAGCGAGGAGTTGACGTTGGACATTGTCGACTTCAATCAGCAGCTTCTTGCGCCCGCGTGTGAGGCGATCGCGCAGAAGATCGACCGGGACATCCTGTCGCTGAGGGCCGACGTCGTGCAGAAGGTTGGTCTTGACAGCGAAACGACCGCCGCGTTCAAGTACGCCAACCCGCGTGTGGCCATCGCCGCGCGAAGGGTCCTCAACCAGCGCAACGTGCCCTCCACCGACAGGTATATCGTGGTCGGCCCGGAGCAGGAAGCGCTGTGGCTGGCTGACCCGCTGTTCCACCAGGCGGACACCCGTGGCGACACCGAGGGTCTCCGCGAAGCCAACCTGGGTCGCCGCGTCTTCGGATTCGACAGCTACCAGACTCAAAACATTCGCCAGCCGGAGTTCAAAGCGACTGACCCGGTCGGCGCGACGCTTCCGGATCACGAGATCGGTGTCGCGTTCCACCGGACGGCGTTTGCCCTGGTGACGCGCCCATTGGTGCTTCCGCAGGGTGCCGCGAATGCGCACGTTGAGTCCTACCGCGGCTTTGGGCTGAGGGTGGTCATGGACTACGACATCAAGGCCAAGCAGGACATCGTCTCGATCGACACGCTCTACGGCGTGAAGACGCTCGACGCCGACCGCGCCGTGGTCATCACGACCGGCAAGACGAAGACCAAGGCGTAGGCGGCATGAGCTGGGTGTACCACAACCGGAACACCGGGCAGACGGTGACGCTGGCGGAGCGGGACCCGATCCTGGACTGCTGGCCGAACTGGGAGATCCTGTCCCAGCCCGACGCCCCGGCCGCTCCGCCCATACCGACCGGTCCGGAGCTTGCCACCGCGCAGGCTCCGGCCGGCCCGGCCCCTGTCCTTCCCCCTGGTCCTCCGCCCGAGGGCGCGAACAAGGCCGTGTGGGTGGCGTACGCAGTCATGCGCGGCATGCCGGAGAAGGACGCCAAGGCGCTGAGCAAGGCCGCCCTCGTCGAGGAGTTCGGCCAGGAGGAGGAGAGCGATGGCTAGGGCAAACCTCGCTGTCACGAAGATGACCCGGGCCGGCGTGAACCTCGCTGGGGCGCTCACGCCCGCCGTGGTGGACGGGCATGCGTTCGGTTACTCGGCCAAGCGGCAGCTCCGCATCAAGAACACCTCGACTGGGCCGCGCACGGTGACCGTGGTCATTCCTGGCCAGGTGGAGGGTCAGCCTCTGGGGGACGTGCCGTACGTGCTCGTGGCGGGCGCGGACGTTCTCGTGCCGCCGTTCACGCCGATCTACCGGCAGGGCGACGACACCGTGTGGATCAACTACGACGACCCGGCCGGCGTCCAGGTGTCGGTGTACGAGCTGCCCGCCTAATACAGCGTCAGCGGTTCCGCTGACGCTTCTCATATGTGGAGAGGAGGCTCGTGGTGGTGGTGTACGCAACGGCCGACGACTACGCGGCCTACACCGCCAAGACTGCCCCGGACGGGATCGAGGCGTCGCTGGCCCGCGCCAGTGAGCGGATCGACGAGCTGCTGATCGGCGCGGTGTACGCCACCGACGAGCAGGAGATGCCGACCGACCCGAAGGAGCGGGACGCGATCATGCGTGCGACGTGCGCGCAGGCTGCATGGATGATCGCGACCGGCGACCCGTACGGCGTGGCCAGCGCATTCAAGGACATCCAGATCGGTTCTGTGCGGCTGGGGCGGGCCGGTGGCGGTGAGGCGGGTCCGGCCCGGCACGCGCCGGACGCGTCCCGCATCCTGCATACCGCAGGGTTGCTGCCGGGGTACGCGTTCGACACGACGGCCTGGTGATGCTTGATGCTTCCTGACTGGCTGCTCCGGCATGAGGCCCTGATCGAGCCGTTTCTCGGCGATGGCGCGTACGGGCCGATCTTCGGCGCCGCAGTGACAGCGAAGTGCCTTGTCGATGATGAGCGGCGTCTCGTCCGGGACGCTCAAGGCGCCGAGACCGTCAGCGACACGACGATCTTCTTTCCGCCCGGCACCCGCTGCCCCGAAGGCAGCCGAGTCACCGTCAACGGCAGAGTAACCACGGTCATCGCGTCGTACGCGCGGGACGGTGGCGGGCTGCCCACTCCTGATCACGTAGAGGTGGTGTGCCGCTGATGGGCAAGGCGAACGTGCGCATCAAGGTCGATGTGCGGCTCGATCTCCATCTCGGGCCTGACATCATCGAGCACGAGCTGAACGAGGCGGCCGCGCGTGGCGTGTATCTGGCGTCGGAGCACGTGCTGACCGAGGCGGCTCCCCGTACGCCATGGCGTACGGGCGATCTGCAGAGGTCAGGTGATCCTCGCGAGCGGCCGGGCTCGATCGCCGTGGATGAGGGCAAGCTGAAGGCCGCCCTGGGCTACGACATCGTGTACGCGGCCCGCCAGCACGAAGAGATCACGTGGGAGCACCCGATCCAGGGTGAGCCCAAGTGGCTGGAGAAGACGCTCTATGCCGAGGCGGAAACCGTGCGCGCCATCATCGGCACCCAGATCGAGAGGGCGTTGCGCGGATGAGCGGGACCTTCTCCCGTGACCTGCTGACCGGCCTGGCGGTTCTTCTGGCTGAGGCCGGCGTGGGCCATTGGGATCCGGTGGGCGCGTACACCGCTCGGCAGCGGGCGATCACGCTCGGCGGCCTGCCGAGTAAGCCGGACGAGGCGATCTCGCTGGCCATCTACGGCACGGGCACGGGCGGCGATGACGTCGACCAGTCGGATTCGACGGTGCTGGTGCAGGCGCGGATGCGGACGGCGTCGGATCCGCGCATCGTCGGCGACTACGCCGACCAGGTGTTCGCGGCTCTGCACGGCCGGTCGAATCTCACCCTTTCCACGGGCGTGGTCGTGCTGCTGGTCCGGCGGACGATCGTGGCGGCGCTGGCCCGTGACTCGTCCGGCCGGTGGGAGCGGCCGGACTCGTATGAGCTGATGGTGGTCTGGCCGACGCCGTACCGCGACTAGCTCTGTCCTCCCTTTTCCTTCCGCGCCGTCCCGCTGATGCAGGGCGGCGCTTTCGCATGCACCCGAAGGAGACATCATGCGGAGCCTTCTTGCGCGTGACTGGCGGCTGGATGTGGATACATCCGCGCCGGGCGCAGCCGACCCGATCTGGACCCCGGTCAAGGGCCTGACCAAGTTCGAGCGGAACTCCGACGACAACACCGAGGAAGACGGCGACTTCGACGACGAGGAGGGCTACGGCAGCTCCGTCGTCACCGGGCGGACGTGGCAGATCGATGTCGAGGGTCGCCGCAAGCGGACCGACGACCCGGTGTTTGCTCCGGACCCGGGCCAGGAGAAGATCCGCAAGGCCGGGCAGATCGTCGGCTTCAAGGCCAACATCAAAGTCCGCTGGTACAGGCGTGATGGCGCACCCGACGCCTACCAAGGCGTTTGCACGGTGACCGACTACACCGAGGGCGGCGAGACCACCGACCTGGAACCCTTCAGCTTCACCCTGTTGGGCCAGGGCGCTCCCACCGAGATCACCAACCCGCTGGTGACCCCCTGATGGCGGGTTTTAAGGACCTCGACGAGTTCTTCGACCCGACGCTGAAGCTGCCGGTCGGCGGGAAGACGTACGTCATCCCGCCGCCGTCCGCTGAGGTGGGCCTGCTGTGTCAGCGGCTCATGCACGCCAGCATGGCCGTTCAGGCGGGGCAGGACGTGGACGAGGACGGCCTGAACCAGCTCGCCGAAACCGTCCTCGACGACGACCAGGAGAAGGACCTCTACCAGCGCATCCTTGGCCCGGCCTGGGACGAGTTGCTCGCCGACCAGGTGGTGTGGCCGAAGATTCAGCACATCGGGCAGACGGCGCTGATCTGGGTCGCGGCCGGCCTGGAGGCTGCGGGCAAGCATTGGGAGTCCGGCCCAGCGGGGGAAGCGAAAGCCCCGACTCGGACGGAAGCCTCGGCGGCGAAATCGACCCGATCTCGGGGCTCCGCGACTACTACGACCCGGAAGACGGCCTCTCAGGGCAAGGCAGCCGGGTCACGTGGCACGACCTCCTGACCAGGTGGGCGCTCGTCGAGGCTGATCTCCACAGCGAGTTCGGGATCGACCTCGACGAACCCGGCCTGATGCGTGCCCGGCCGTGGCGATGGTTGCGGGCCCGCATCGCGGGCCTGCTGACCGCTGACACGCGGATCGCTTGGGCGCTCGACCCGGGAGATGACAGCACAGCCCGCCGCAAACGGCGTTGAGCGCCAGCGCCAGCGCTGGTGTGTTGCCGCCTTTCCCCTCGCTTCCCTTGCGATCGCGACCCCGAGAGGTGGCTCATGGGCCTCAACGTGGGCGAACTCTTCGCCACCATCAGCGTCAAGAACCGGTCGCGACCGGACATCAAGCAGTTCAACAACGATCTCGACGAGGCGGCCAAGAAGTCCCACACCAGCCTGGGATCGGTCGCGTCGAACGCGGCCGCGATGAGCGGCCGTCTGACCGCGATGGCGCTGGCCGGGTCGGTCGCCGCGGCTGGGCTCGCGTCGGCCGCTCAGGGCGGTGTCGCGTTGGCGGCGGCGCTCGCCCCCGCGGCCGGGATCGTGGCTGCTCTGCCTGGAGCGCTGGCGCTCGGCGCGGCCGGGATGGCCACGCTCAAGGTTGCCCTATCGGGGGTGGGTGAAGCCTTCGGCCTCGCTCTCAGCAACAACGTCGTGGACTTCCAGGATTCCCTGGTCAAGCTGTCCCCGGCCGCGAGGGCGGTCGCGTGGGAACTGCGCTCGGTCAAGCCAGCGATCGATGGGCTGAAGTCGTCGGTGCAGGACGCCTTCTTCCAGCCGCTGGCCGGCCACATCCGGGCGGTCGCTGACGCGCTGATCGGGCCTCTCCGGTCCGGTATGCAGGGCGTTGCGCGGGAGTTCGGTCTTGCTGGCGCTGAGGTGGCGCGGTTCGCCTCCTCGTCGGCGTCGGCGTCCGCCCTGTCGTCGGTCTTCGGGGCGCTGCGGTCGGCCGTCGCGGCGATTCAGCCTGCGATCCAGCCCGTGCTGGCAGGGTTCCGTGATTTGGCCGTGGTTGGAGCGCAGTGGTCGTCCGGGCTGGTGCCGGGGATCGCGTCCGCTGCCCAGCGGTTCGGTGAGTTCCTGTCGAGCGCGGCCGAGTCGGGGCGTGCGCTGGGCTGGATGAACGGCGCTCTGGAGGTGTTTCGGCAGCTCGGCGGGGTCCTGACCAACGTGATCGGCATTGTGAAGGCTGTTTTCGCCGCGATGCAGACCGGCGGAAGCAACGCGCTCGGCGTCGTGGGTCAGCTGCTGTCCAAGATCAACGAATTCCTGAACTCGGCGCAGGGCCAACAGATCCTGGTCACGATCTTCCAGAGTCTGAACCAGGTCGGGTCCGCCCTGATGCCGATCTTCGTGGCACTGGGCGGCGCGGTCGCGCAGATCGCGCCCCACATCGCCAACATCGCGGTAGCCCTGGGACCGGGGCTAGCAGCCGCCGTTTCGGCCCTGGGACCGGCCCTGGCGGCGCTCGGACCTGGACTGACCGTGGTCGCGGAGATGCTCGCGAAGGCCTTCGCCTCGCCTGAGCTGCAGGCCGGACTGCTCGCGCTCGGTCAAGGACTGTCGGCGGCGCTCGCCGCGGTGGCGCCTCTGCTGCCGGTTGTGGCGCAGCTCGCGGGCATCGTGGGTCAGGTCCTGGGGATCGCCCTGCAGAATCTTTCGGCCGTGCTCGGGCCAGTGATCATGGCGCTGGCAGATGCCCTGCAACCCGCCCTTGTGGCCGTTTCGGGCGCTTTGTCCCAGCTCGGACCGCTGATGCAGCCCGTTTATGCCGCCTTCGGGCAGATCGCGGCCGCGGTCGTGCAGCAGGTCCTTCCGCCGTTCCTTCAGCTGATCCCTTCGCTGCTAAATGGGCTGGTTCCTGCCTTTGTCGAACTGGCTCGGGCGATGCTGCCCGTTCTTCCGATTTTGACCGATTTGGCAGTCATGGTCATTCAGCAGGTGCTCCCTGCCCTGATCCCGATCCTGCCATGGCTGACCAAGATCGGAGTCGGGTTCGCGCAGCTCGGCGTCAAGGTGGCCCAGATCGTCACCCAGATCAAGCCGCTGATCGAAAAGGGAGTCGCGATCTTCCAGTGGATGTACGACATCCTCGTCGGGCATTCGATCATCCCGGACATGGTCGAGGCGATCGGCAGGTGGATCGGCACGACCTTGGTCGGTTGGTTTCGCGACCTGCCGGGCCGGATCAAGTCCGCCGTGTCGGGGATCGGCTCAACCATGGCGGGCATCGCGCAGGACGTGGTGTCCGGATTCTGGGGCAAGCTCCAATCCCTGGCCGGAGATCTCTACAACAAGATCTCCGGCTTCTTCCGCAACATCGTCGAAAGCGCGAAGAACGCCCTCGGCATCCACTCCCCATCCCGCGTGTTCGCGTGGGTGGGCAGCATGATCCCCGCTGGCATGGCCAAGGGCATCACCCAAGGCGCGGGCCTGGTCACGTCGTCGCTGCGGAAGGTCGCCGCGATGGCGGCCTCAACCGCGATGCCGACCCTGTCGCCGGGGATCGACGTCCCGAACGGGCCCGCGGGTGGCGGCCTGGCCAGCGGTCGGACCGTGATCCATCAGACGAACTACTACCCGCAAGCCGAACCGACCAGCACGAGCGTCAACCGTGGGCTCCAGCTCGCGGGCGCACTGGGGGTGATCTAGATGCCGTCGTACTCGCTGGACGGGGTTGCGCTGGATCACCCCGCGGGCTGCTGGAAGCTCAAGCGGGGCACGCAGCGGCGCCCGCTGCCGGGCGCTCGCGCTGTGCGCGTCTCGGTCACGGGCCGCGCCGGTGAGCTCCCGATCGTCGGTCTCGACCACGAGGCGACGTCGTTCTCGCTGACGTTCGTGGTGACGGGCGCGACCCCGGCCGGCGCGGACGGGGGCTTCCAGCAGTTGGAAACCAACCTGGAGGCGTTGACGGCGCTCCTCGGGGTCCGCAACCGGCTCATGAGCTTGCGCTACCAGGCGGGCTCGATCGTGCGCGTCGCCGACGTGACGATCACGGCTGCGTCCGAGCCGGAGGTCAACACCGGTGCCGCCCGCGCCCGGCTGACGGTGGTGGTCGAGGTGCCGGGCGTGTACTGGCGAGACGAGGCAGTCACCACCTGGGCGGGGAACGCGAACGCCTCCAACCAGGCGGTGGCCACCCTCGCAGGCTCGACAGCTCCGATCACGGATGCGCTGCTGCGCGTCACCGGGCCAGCGACGAACATCGCGATCACAGACGTAGCCACGCAGGGTGCAGTCGGCCTGCTCACCTCCGGCAGCAACGCAATCACCGCGTCGGAGCGCCTGCTGATCGACGCCGCGGCGATGCGCGCCGCGGTGGTCACCACGGACACGTGGGACCTGGCCACGGGCACAGACAAGACTGGCGTGATCAGTGTGTTCGGGCCGGGATCGGCATCGAGGTGGATCCATTTGACGTCGGCGATGGCCGTGGGCGATCCGTTCTCCCGCGCGGTGCTGATTTCGTGCACTGCGACCGGCACCACTGCAGCGTCAAAGCTCGAAGTCCGGGCCCGCCGCGCCTATCTCTAAATCCGAAAGGGGAACCCGATGACAGACCAGTCGCTCACCGAGCCCGTACCTCCGCATCAGCACCCCGAATTCTGGTCCATCGGCCAGATGGGCGCAGCCCAGTCCGTACCCGTGTGGGCGGTCAACAGCTCGATCGACCCCGCGTCGATCCCGAAGCTCTTCGCGGTCCGGCTCACCATCCCACCCGATACTCCGATCACGAAGATCGTGATCGGTGCGCTGATGGACTCGACTTCGCCGGAGGGCCTCTGGTCCGCCACCTTGTACGACGGCCTGAGCCTGCTGCCGATCGCCACGGCGGCGCGCAACCAGTTCACGGCCCGCGCTTCCAAGCACGAGCGTCCGATCACCCCGACGATCCCAGCGAGCGACATCGCACGGCACGTGTGGGCCATGCTCGCGATCACGACCACCACGGCCAGCCTCGCCGTGGCCAATACCGTGGGCACCCAGCGATTCCTGGACGGCCTGTGCTACAGCACCAGCACCTACGACCGGCCGCCTGCGCGGTTCGACGACCGTGTCGGATGGCAGATGGAGCCGAGAATCCCGCTGGTCGCGCTCGCGTAGTCAACGGCTGGAGGAGGGGCGATGCCTTTTGACCTCCGCCTCGTTGCCTACGACCCTAACGGCAGCAGGCGCGGCCTCCTGCCGCATCCGCTCCAGATCGAGGTGGCGTTCCCGCTGAACGACCTGCCCGCACTGAAGTTCTCCTACAGCAAGCGGGCGGTCGGCGCCGATCTGATCGCCACGCCATGCGAGATCGGTGTGCAGTGGTCAGCGGACGGCAACTCCTGGACGGAGTACCCCGAGGGGCGGTTCCTGCTGATTCACCGCGCAGGCGATCAGATAGACCAGCAGTCGGTATGGCAGTTCGACTGCCCCAGCTACCTGTGGACCCTGCGAAAGGCGGTCACCTTCGCGCACGCGTCGATCCCGCCGACAAACGGGCAGAGAGTCTTCAGCTCGTCGGCCTCGGGCGGCTTCATCTTGCACACGCTGATGACCGAGGCGCAGGCCCGCGGCGCTCTCAGCAGTTTCACGTGGACGTTCACCGGCAGCATCGACACGGCCTCCGCCTCCTGGTCCCCGTTCATGGGCATGGGCATCCCGCTGGGTACCGATCTGCTGTCGGTGCTGCTGCGGCTCGTCGAGTACGGGCTGCTCGACTTCCGGCTCAGCGGCGCCCGGCAGCTCTCGGCGTGGAAGCCGAACACTGGCGCTCTGCGCGACCTGACCACGGGCGCCTCCCCGGTCATTCTGCGCGCCGGCCGCGACATCACAGCCGCGCCGGATGTCGGCACGCTACAGGACCTGGCGTCGGCTGCGTATGTGGTCGGCGACAACGACGTCCGCCAGGAGGTCGTCAGCGTCTCGCCTTCGCTGCCGTGGGGACGGTGGGAGATCGGCATGCGACAGCCAGGTATCACGGACACCACCGCGGCGCATACGGCCGGCACGGCCGCGCTGGTGACAGCCATCGCCGAGCGGGTGCAGCGCACTCGCGAGATCACCATGTACGAGGCGCGGTGGCTGCCGCTGCGGGATTACCGTCCGGGGGACCTGATCCTGGCTCCCGGCAACGACGGCGTGCTTCAGCCGCTGCGCATCCGACAGGTCACATTGACCCGGACCATGCGCGGCGTTGTCTCTGGGAACCTCGTCCTTTCCGACAGGTTCGAGGACCAGGACCTGCGGATGACGCGGCTGCTCGCCGCGCTCGCCGCCCGACCCTGACCGCCCTCGCGCTTCATCACGCCCACAGACGCAACGACACATCGGGGGATCTGTGCAGGTTATCGTCCCTGGCCAGGCCGAGCGGTATGCGCTGCGGCTCGTGGCCTACAACCCGAACGGGCCCCGGCTCGGCACGCTGCCGCACCACTTCGGGTTCGAGGTCGGGGCGCCGCTCAACGACGTGCCATCGCTCAAGCTCTCCTATCCAGCGGCCGGCGTCGGCGCGGAGTGGCTGGCCGCGCCGGTGGAGATCGCGGTCGAGTACGCCATCGACGGCGGCCAGTGGCAGGAGCCGGATGGCTGCCGGTTCCTGCGGATCAAGAGGGGTGCAGACGCGACCGACCAGGGCGGGACACGCACGTACGACTGTCCGGCCTGGTCATGGCAGCTCCGCAAGCTGGTCATGTACGCGGGCGGCGTCATGGTCGAGGGCAAGCGCCAGTTCTCGGCGGTTACGCCGGGTGCGCTGCTCCGCACCATCGTGCAGGAGGGGAAGGCCCGCGGCGCGCTGCCCGGCCTGGTCATCGACTTCACCTCCACTCATGACAGCGCCGGGCTGGCTTGGGACACGACCAGGCTGCTCACGGTGGAGCTGGAGCCCGGCATCGATCTGATGACCCTCCTCATCAACCTCAGCGAGCAGGGTGTGCTCGACTGGACGATGTCCGGCCGGACCCTGCGCGTCTATCGCGAGGGCAGCACCCTTGGCCGCCAGCTCGGCACCGGGGGCAGCCCTGTCGAGCTGAGGCTTGGCCGCGACATCGACGAGGCGCCCGACAGCGCCACGCTGGAGGACCTCGCCACAGCGATCCTCGTCAGGGGAGAGAAGGGCCTAGCCGTCGAGGTCACCAACCCCTCGGCGGTCTCGCCGTGGGGCCGGTGGGAGACCACCCAGTCGCAGGGCGGCGTCAGCGATCGGGGCACGGCGATCCTCCTCGGACAGAACGCGCTCGAGCGCGCTTCCCGGGAGCGTGCGCAGCTCACACGAGGAATTCGCGTCGAGGCTGCCCGGTTCCTGCCGTTTGCGCACTACCGGCCGGGCGACTTCATCAAGGCGCCGGGCGACGGCGGGCAGATGCAGGCTTTGCGTGTGCGGCAGATCACGCTGTCCGTCGATGGAGGCGGGGCGCTGTCTGGCAACTTGGTGCTCAACGACAGATTCATCGAACGCGAGATCAAGTTGGCGCGGCAGGCGGCCGGGATTCTGGCTGGCGGCGTCGGCTCCGGAGGAACCGGCGGCACGCCCGCGCCGGAGCCTGGCGGCCGAGCACCGGCCGCCCCGCAGGGCCTGGTCGTGGACGTGGCAGCGTACATCGACGCGTCGGGCACCGCGCAGGGCCAGATCACCGAGACCTGGTCGCCGGTGGTCGCCGACCCCGCGGGGGTCGCGATTGAGGTCGATGCGTACGAGGTGTACGCGAGGGAGAACACACCGGGCGGCATCTGGCATCAGGTTTCCACTGTCGATGGCGGGACCACCACGGCGTCGTACTCGCCTCTGCGGGTCAATGTCGAGCACGCCTTCAAGGTTCGCGCTGTCAGCGACGGGAGGAAGGGCGCGTTCTCGGCCGAGATCATCGTGCTCATCCCGGACGACACCACCCCACCCCCTGCGCCGTCTACGCCGACCGTGACCACGCGGCTCGGCATGATCCACGTCGCGTGGGACGGCCTCGGCGCGGCCGGGGAGGATATGCCGTCAGACCTCGACCGTGTTCAGGTGTGGATGGCGGACCCGCTCGCGGCTGGAAGTGCCCGTGTCGTGGACTCCATGCGCGTGATGGAGACGGTCGTCGTCGGCGGCCAGCCGTACGGCGTGGACCGCGAAATCTGGCTGACCGCCGTGGACCGCAGCGGCAACAACTCGGGTCAGTCGGGGCACGTCACCGTCTCCACGCAGCCGCTCGTGGACACCGACCTCATCGGAAAAGTCATCTCGGGCGCGAACATCGTCAACGGGACGGTGAACGCCGCCGACGCCGTGATCGCCAACACGATCACCGGTGCCCTGGTACAGGCCCTCGCGATCGACACGCCCCACCTGCGCGCCAACGCCGTCACGGCGGACCAGCTCGCGGCCGGCTCGGTCACTGCGGGCAAGCTCCAAGCGATCCTGACCCTGTCCACACGTGTCATCGCGGGCAATGCCAGCGGCGCCCGTGTGGAGCTCAACTCAACAGGGCTACGCGGATTCAACGCCTCAGGCACGGAGACGATCAGCCTGACCAACACGGGAACGTTCACACTACGCACCGCAGCGTCAGGCCCTCGTGTTCAGCTCGACAACACCGGGCTGAAGGCGTTCAACGCATCTGGTCAGCAGACCGTGGATATCTCGTCCGCGACGGGGACGGCCACACTCATCGGCCAACTGAGTTCAGGGCCTTCTGGGCGTCGAATCGTCGTCTCCCCGGACGGGGCCTCCGATCCGGAGATCCGCTTCTACGACGACAACGGCTCATCTTACTGCCGGATCGTTGTCCCGCCCCGAGGCGAACGGACCACCCTGCAGCTCCATTCGTCCACCCAATGGCTGAGCAAGTCTCGTCTCGATATCTCCGAGTCAGAGTTTCTGCTCTGGCACACGGACGACGCAGGCGCTGCTACCTACGTGTCCGGTACTCAAAACCACATCAATCTAGTCACCCCACACGGCTCAACGCTCTTGCTCAACTGGGATGGCCAAGCCACCCTGTCGGGTACCAACATCTCGATCAACACCAGCAACGGAACGATCTGGCTGTTCGGCAACCCGGTCCGGGTCGAAGGCTCCCTCTTGGTGAACGGCAACTCCAAGACGTTCATCATCGATCACCCCATGCGGGATGACTCCTACCTCGTCCACGCCACGACGGAGAGCCCGCACAACGGGGTCGAATACTGGGGCGAAGCCGTTCTGGACGAGCATGGCAAGGCCGTTGTGGAGCTGCCTGGCTACTTCGAGGCGCTCACTGCGAAGCGGGACAGGGTCGTCCTGGTCACGCCGCTGACTGGCGGTGGGCTGATCACGGCCAGCCGTCCTGCCGGTGGGTGCTTCACTCTCGATGGCCCGCCCGGCACTGAGGTGTCTTGGCTGGTCAAGGCCGTACGGGCGGACATTCCGCCGTTGATGGTCGAGCCACGCCGTGAGCAAGTCGACGTGCATGGCGACGGGCCGTACCGCTACTACACGATCAAGGAATCTCATGGATAACCAGCAGTCTCTCCCCGTTCCCCTGGACGGATTTGCCCAGGCTGTCACCGCCCAACGGAACACCGCGCTGGACGAGGCCGCTCAGTGGCGGGCCGTCGCAGAGCAGGCCATCGCGGAGCGGGATCAGCTCCGCGCCCGGCTCGCCGACCGCGAGCAGCCATCCGCTGACGCGTGACCTCCACTTGTCTTGATCGCCCCTGATGGGAGACACCTGATGCTGCTTTACATCCCGCCCGACACCGACATGGAGCTGCCGATCGGTGACGACCCGCAGGGCGGGCCGGGCCCGGACGTGGCGAAGGTCGATGCGGCGGCAACGCTGTTCTACAAGTACGGCCACGCCGGGGTGCGCGGCATCTACGCGGGCGGCCAGACGGTGATCCGCAGCGACCGGACGTGGCTGGTGTGTGTGCGCGACACCTCCGGCCCGGCGCCGGCGTGGGTGCTGTACGCCGTCGTGGACCGGCCGACCGGGCTCACCGGTTACAAGACGGAGCCAGTGTCGGCCGTGGAGTTCGCCCATGGGCTCACCACCCGAGGGCGGACCGTGGTGGTACGCAAGTACGACGACTGGGAGATCACCTACGACCTGGGCGCCGAGTCGGTGCCGCTGTGACCAGTGAGGAGGTGCCGAACCTGGCACTCGCCTTGTCGGAGCTGCGGCGCCTGGTCGAGGTCGGGTTCGAGAAGAACAACGGCCTGACGCAGCTCATCTTGCAGCGCCTGGAACAGGCCGACGACCGGCATGCCGAGCTGGTGCAGCGGGTCGAGCAGGACCGGGCGGCGGCCGACATCCGGCATGCAGCGCTGGAGGCGCGTCTTGACGCCGTCGAGCGTGAGGCGGTGACGCGCACGCAACTTACCGACCGGACCAAGCAGATCATCGCCGTCGTCGGCGTGCTTGTGACCGTGGCCAGCGCCGTCATCGCGCTGATCAGCCTGACCCGAGGCTGACCCCGTTGACCGTGTTTCCCATCGAGGACGGCGTGTTTGTCGTGCCCGCTGTGCTCCCTATGCGCCTGTCCAACGCGGACTTGAAGCTCACCGTGGCGGACTGGCTTGGCCTCAACACTCTCAAGGAGGACGTGATGCCTGACGACGAGCTGCCGCCGCGGCCGTGGATGGACGCGGACGTTACCGAGCTGGATCCCGATCAGTCGTGGCTGCCGCAGGAGCCGGGGTCGGCCGTCGAGGACGAGAGCCCCGACGACGAGGAGAAGGGGGCGGATGGTGGCGAAGAAGCCTGAGGACGCGCTGCTCGACGTCGTCCGCTCGCAGCTCGGCTACACCGAGAGCGGGTCGGGCTGGACGAAGTTCGGCGCGTGGTGGGGCAAGCGGCACGGCAAGACGGAGGATTGGGCGCTGGCGCCGTGGTGCGACATGTTCATCTCGTGGGCGGCCGATCAGGTGGGCGTGTCCGCGGTGGTGGGCGATTCGGCGTGGACGGTTGGGCACGCGCAGTGGTTCAAGGCCCGCGACCGCTGGGGGCGCGTCCCGCGCAAGGGCGCCATCGTGTTCTTCGACTGGGCCGGCTCGAAGTCGATCCCGGCGATCGACCACGTCGGCATCGTGGAGGCCGTCCGCTCGAACGGCACGGTGGTGACGATCGAGGGCAACACCTCCAACCAGGTCAAGCGCCGCGAACGTTCCATGAGCGTGATCGCGGGCTTCGGCTACCCGGCCTACTCGAGCAAGCCCGTACCCAAGCCTGAGGTGTCCTGGACGGAGGAGATCGTGAAGACCCTGCCCCTACTGCGCCGCGGCTCGCGCGGCTACGACGTCAAGACGTTGTTCTACCTGCTGCACGCACGCGGCATGGGCCTGAATGGCAACATCGACGACACCGTGTTCGGCGAGCCGCTGGACGAGGCGCTGCGCCGCTTCCAGACGGAGGCCGGGCTGAAGGTGGACGGCGAGTGCGGCCCGAAGACTTGGCCCGCGCTTCTGCGCGTGGACTGATCGCTCGCGCCTACTGATCTTGGTGGCCTACCCGTCCGGGTGGGCCTTTCGCATGTCGAACCCCTTTTGGAGGAAACCATGCATGGAGAGCCCGTGGCCTACGGCAAGCCGGTCGAGCGGAAGGTGACCGCCGCGACGGCGGGCTCCTACCTTGGACTTCTGGCGGTCCTGACCGTCCTGCAGGCGGTCAACGCCGACCTGGACCTCATCGCGTTTCTGCCCGACTGGGTGGAGTCGCTGGCGATTCCACTGCTGCCTGGCCTGATCACGTACGTGTCCGGTTACAAGGCCAAGCACACCGCGAGGCCCGACCTGCCGCTCGACCAGCGGTAGCCGCAGATCACAAAGAGGCCCTGCCGTCCTTCGGGACGGCAGGGCCTCTTTCGCGTTTCTGGACAGTGGTCATGCTCCATGTACGCGGCCGACCGCGTCCGGGTGGCGGTTGAGATCCTGGAGGAGCTGTATGACCGGGGCGTCGCCGGTGCGGGCCTGGATGCCGACGACGCTGGCGGGAAGCTCTGGCCACGATATGCCCTCCCACAGCAGGTACGCGCCGAACACGGTCCCTTCCGAGAGCGGTACGCCATCAGGCACGGCCATCAGTCCGTGGATGCCCATGTCGATCTCCTTGGCCATGAGAGCCCGATCGACGGTACTGGAGAAGGCGTTTTCGTCGTCGAGACCGCCCGGGGCATCGTCGTCCTGTGGATCGCCGCTGAGGGGAAGGAGGACAACCTCGATGGCCACTTCCTTCGGCAGGAGAGTGGTGAGGCAACGGACGACGTGGCCGGCCTGGAACTCCGCTGTCGTGGAGTCGCCAGCGCCGATTCGCAGGGGCGAGGCGGCAAAGCGTGCGCGCAGAGCATCGGAGAGTCCGCAGGGGTCGGAGGTCACGTGGTCTCCCGGTGGTCGGCCATGTCGGCAGCGAAGGTCAGACGTCGCCTCTACAGTATCGCCACATGTTCTATCCACTTCATGGCTTGTCCTATTGGGATCAAGTGGAAGGTCTACAGCTGTACCTGCTCGTCCACGAACCTGACTCGGGCCGGGTTGGCGACGAATCTCAGCAGCTCGACCAGACGTCCGCGCTGGTCGGCGATCACCTGGTCGTAGGTGAGGACGTACGCGCGGGGTGCCAGCTTCATCGCCTTCGCCTCGTCGTCGGTGGCGGGTCGTGTGCTGATGACGCGCCGCGTGATTGTGGCGGGTTCCATGCTTGCGCCGGCGAGCGTGTTGTAGACGCCGCCCTTGACCTGGCCCGGCTCGGTGATCGGCGTGCCGCGGACGAGGGAGAGCGGATAGATGGCCTCGTCGAGGCGGACGGCGGTGTCGCCTATGGTCGCGTGCCGGGCGCGGATCATGACCTTGTCGCCATCGGAAAGGTCCAGGAGTTCGGCTGCCTCGGCGCTGACTTCGGTGACGGGCTCCTGTCGCACCCTGTCCGTGATCATGTGCCCTTCGACGCCTGCGCGTTCGCAGCACTGGGCCCAGGGGAGGGGGCCGTGGCCGTGCTGACCGTGCAGGATGAGGTCCACCACGATCGGGCGGGGGTTTTGGACGATCATGCCTACGGCGGCGTTGCGGCGGATGAGTTGCTCATCCTTGAGGATCTTGTATACGCGGTTGACGACGCTCTGGGATCCGAGACCGTACTTCATCATCAGTTCTCGGACGTTGGGGAGGGGTTCGCCTACTCTGTAGGTTCCGTCAAGGATCTTGGTTCGCAGGTCGTCGGCGACTTCTTGATAGCGGGGAGCGGGCATAGGGTCATGTTATACGCATAACGTGCGCTCCGTGTGGGTTGCTCTACCGGTGCACGAAGTCGGGCTCCGGCATGGTGCGTGACATCGTCCAGATCTCCACGGGCTTCTTTCTCGGCCACGCACCGGCCGGAGGATGAAAGTACACCGTGACGCCGGGCTGCTGCTCCACGGAATCCAGCTTGCCCACCAGCTCCTGTCGCGCACTGAGCGCATCGCGGCCGGGGCACGTCAGCGCGCACATCACCTCGCCGGCGCGCGTACCGACCATGACCCGTACACGCTCGGCCCGAGCAAGGCGCTTCGTCGGGTGCACTCCATCATCGCCACCGCGCTCATCCGTGATTTCCAGGCGGACGGACCCGACGTCGTCCATGCGGAACATCTGTAGAGCATCCTCTGACACCAGCCACGCCGTCATGGTCACAGGGTGATGGACGATCGCGGCGTAGGGCAACCCTCTCTTGCGTCCGCTTTCGCGGTTGCGGCTTGCGGCATTGGTGTCCAGCCCTAACGAGAGCGGCGGTCACGCGCGGGTTGGCGCGCGAGTCTTCCCTGAATCCGACGTCATGAGCCAGGATCGTGGGCATGCGATTGCTGATCCTCGGCGGCACATGGTTCCTCGGCAGAACATTGGCCGAACAAGCCCTCGAACGCGACCACAACGTGGTGACCTTCACGCGGGGCAAGTCCGGCAGCGACGTCCCAGGAGCCGCACCGCACCGTGGCGACCGCGCCAGCGACCGCGACATGGCCGAGCTCGCAGCCGCCGGCCCATGGGACGTGGTGATTGACACCAGCGGCATGACCCCGGACCTGGTCCAGCGGTCCACGCAAGCCCTGGCCGACGCCACAGGCCGTTATGTGTACGTCAGCACCGTGAACGTCTACACCGGGTGGCCCACCGACCCGCTCGACGACGACTCGCCTGTCCGCCCGTACACGCCGTACGGGCCGCCTGGCGAGTCCGGCGCCGACCAGTACGGCCGCGAGAAGTCCGGATGCGAGCAGGCCGTCACCACCGTGTTCGGCGACCGCGCCACCATCCTCCGGCCCAGCGTCATCTTCGGCCCGTACGAGTACGTGGGCCGCATCCCGTGGTGGCTGCGCCGCATCGCCAAGGGCGGCCTGGTGCTCGCGCCCGGCACTTCGGACCGGCCGATCCAGCCGATCGACGTCCGCGACGTCGCCGCGTTCGCCCTGCACGCGGCTGAGCAGCAGCTTGGCGGCTCGTTCAATCTGTCCGCGCCCATCGGCTCGGCGACGTTCGGCGAGTTACTCGAAGCGTGCCGGCAGGTCACCGGCATCCCGGCGGTCCTGGAGTGGGTGCCGCACGATTTCCTGATCGCTCAGGGCGTGCGCGAGTGGACGGAGCTGCCGTTGTGGCGGCCGTACCCGGGCACATGGCGCGTCAACGCGGCTCGTGCCCGCGCCGCCGGACTGACCTGCCGCCCGCTCGCCGACACCGTGGCCGACACATGGCGGTGGCTCAACGAGGCAGGCCCGCGCCTCGACCATGAGCGCGCCTCGGAGCTGGGCATCACACCGGAGCGAGAGGCGGCCATCCTGGCAGCCTGGGCCGCCCACCGCGTCGGCTAACTCCCTGGGGGGAGGGCGCGCACGGTGGACGCCTGCATGAACGTCGTCACATCAGAGTTCAGTGACTCGGCCTGCTGTGTCTGCTGCGTCAGGACCAACTGCTGATGCAGCCCCTTGAGCCGGTGCACGACGGGGAAGGTCCGCTTGTTCGCGGGCAACTCCAGCACATCGTTCATGGTCTGGCGGGCGTTGAGCAGATCCCCCAGGATGACGAATGCCGTGGTCATCTCGATTCCGATAGTGGCCTCCACCATCAGTGAACGCTGATCCGCTGGGAGTGCCCGAGCGTCGGCGAGCGCCGTCCGCGTGTGCTCCAAGATCCGACTGGTGAACTGCCGCACCGCGGCCGGCTCGAATTCCTGCCCGCGCACCTGGAGCAGCTGCAGCAGCGCCGAGGAGAAGCACCGCTGTTCCCGGACCGGGTCCCAGTCGAACACGCCTCCGATCGCCTGCAGGTCGTCGCCTCCTCGATCGGCGGCGCGGGCCTCCATCGCCGCGCGGATCGCCGCCACGGTCTTGTCCTTGTCGCCCAGGTGGGACCACGCTCGGGCCGCGATGGAGTGGACGCGCGCGGCCGCGATCCCCACTGGGTGATGCTGTTCGGCTCGGGTGATGGCGGTGACGGCGTCGCGGGGCTGGCCGGACCAGTAGGCACTGGTGGCCATCATGCCGCGCGCCCACACGGCCAGCGGTACGTGGCCGATGTTCTTGGCGGCCGACCAGGCGGCGCGGGCGTGGTCGGTGGCGTGGCGGGTCTGGCCGAGGTCGATGCACGCCTCGGCCATCAGGATGCTCGCCACGCTCTCCAGACGGTACAGGTCGCTGAGCTGGTCGGGCCTGCGGGTCTCCTCCCGCATGGCGCGCACCTGGTCCCGCCTGGCGACCAGGTCCGGGAAGGCTTCCATGGGCGGCCGCAGCAGGTAGGTGCGAGCCAGGAGGACGACGTCATCTTCTAGCTGTTCCATCGCCGCCTGGCCGAGTTCGAGTTCCGCCTCGGCGGCGGCCTCCCTCGACTGGTCGGCGGCGTCCATCATCATTTCGTACATCCCCTTGGGTTGATCAACGGTCGCGCCGAGCAGCCGGACGGGCAGTCGCGGCGCCCTGCCTAGCTCGGGTGGACCGTCACTGGTGCTTGAGGGCCGCCGCGCAAGCAATTCCGCGATCGGCCTCTTGAACATGTGCTCAAGAACATCGCATGCCTGCGGGTAAGGCGCAGTTTGCACCTCGCCGCGCAGCCACCGCTTCCACTGCCTTGAACTGATCGACAGCCCGGGGTAGCCGCGATTCTTGCCCGTCTCATGGAAGGCGCGGGAGAACGAACGGTAGGGCAGCAACCCTTGGTCTCTAGCGAGTTGCCACAGCACAGTTTCATCCATGCTGGCCTTCCTGTCGGACGCGACAGCTCTTGCCCTCACGGTAGGGCCGACCCGACCCAGTGAGAAGAAGCCGCGCCATCGACGATCGGCTAGAAGTCGGGACAAGTCCGGCAGATGTCCAGGTGCTGTCCAAGATGGCCCCTCGCGCCACGTGGCGATGTCCATTACGGGAGGCCACGATGCGAAGGCCAACCCCATTCACCCCGTGGACTAGGAAGACGACCGAACGACATGGACAGCCAGACTGACGACCTCTTGGCGATCGCACCGCCATACGACGCCAGGTTGGGCGGCAAGGATCGCGCCAACGAGGTGCTGAGCGACGAGAATGCCCAGTTCCTGGCCGCACAGTTGCAGGAGTCGTGGGGCGGCCGCTGGCAGGTGATGTGGGAGCCGTGGGGCCGCAAGTTCCGGGCGTTCCCGGCGTACGACATGGACGTCAACACTCCAGTCGATGGCAGAAGCCTCCGCGAGCTGTGGCGCAACGTCCTCAACGTCGATCAGGAACTGCTGCTGGCCGTGGCCGAGGCCATCCCGGCGCACCCTCCCACGGTCGTCCACTTTTCCCCCGGCTTCTTTCAGGAGATGGTCGGGTGACCAAGCGAGACGTGGCCCAGCACGCTGCCCACCGCAAGGTCCGGCAGCAACTCCCCACGTCCCGGCGCGACTGGCCGGAGGGGCGAACTCCTCCACGGTCGTGCACTCCGGCGCGGGCCAACCGTCCGAACTCTCCATTCACTCGGACCCGCGCCGATTCGTCTCGCGGCCCACGTACGGGGCCACGCCCGGCCGTGGGCCGCGAGATCCACCTCTCGGTCGTCCTCTTCCCCACTGCGCGAGCCTGGCCGGTTCGCCGTGGTTGGGCGACCTGGCCGGGGAAGGCGGACACCTGGATGTGCGCTCGTCCGCCTTCCTCGGATCACCCGGGGGCGTACGACGCCCCGACCCCGCCAGCAAAGGCTGTGTCATGGATGCCGTCATCATGGCCGCGCTCCGCCGCGGCTACCTGTTTGCCTACCGCAGTCCGATGCCCGCAGAGGGAGCCCGTTCTCGGGTTACCGCTCGATCGCCCGCACCACCATGCGCCGAATCGAGCACGGAGACAGCAGATGACACAGCCTGCTCGCCACGAGCGGCGAGCTGACGCCCCAACGGCCGACACGTTCGAGTGGACGCCGTACGTCTCGCGCGGCGGCATCCTCCGAGTCGCCCACACCTCATGCTGCGGCCGGTACGAGCTGGCATCCGAGGGCGGCCAATTCTTCGTGCTTCGCCAGGCCGAGGAGGCTGGCTACGAGGAGACCGGACGCGGCCGCTACCGCCAGGTCCTCGACGTCTACATCGCCCTCGCCGAGCAGCACCACGCCGAGCATGCGCGCAGCGGGGAAAGGCCGGAGCCCGACGACTTCCCTGCGGCGAGGATGCCATGACGAGCCCGCCAGTCCCGGCGTGTCCAGTGGACAGGGGTGACCGGCCCCGCCACGGTGAACCCGCGCCGTACCAAGCCCCTCGCAAAGCCGCTGACCAGAAGACACATCACAGGGGAGACCATTCAGTGAATGACGAGACCATCGACCAGGCGCAGGCCGCCGAGCTGAGGGACAAGCTCGCCAACGAGCTCACCACGGCGGGGTACATCAAGTCGGCTCAGGTCGACCGGGCGTTCCGCACGGTGCCCCGGCACGCGTTCGTGCCGGCCGACACCCCGCTGGAGGTCACCTACCAGGCCGACAGCGCGGTCGTGACCAAGAGGGATGAGCACGGCACGGCCATCTCCTCCGTCAGCGCGGCGTACATCCAGGTCGCGATGATCGAGCAAGCCGATCTGGCGCCGGGCATGAGCGTGCTGGAAATCGGCTCGGGCGGTGTGAACGCGGCGATGCTGGCCGAAATCGTCGGACCGGACGGCCAGGTGGTCAGCGTCGACATCGACCCGGAGGTGACCGCCCGCGCCACCGAGCTGCTGGACGCCGTCGGCTACGGCGACCGGGTCAAGGTGATCACGGCCGATGCCGAGCACGAGATTCCCGGGGTCGGGCCATTCAACGCGATCATCGTGACGGTCGGCGCGTGGGATTTGGCCCCGGCGTGGCGGCGCCAGTTGGCCCCTGACGGCACGCTCGTGGTGCCGTTGCGGATGAACGGCGTCAGCCGCTCGATCGCGTTCCGCCGCACGAACGACCACCTGACCAGTACATCCGCAGTGGTGGCTGGGTTCGTCCCCATGCAGGGAGCCGGCCAGCACGTCGACAGGGAGTTCCGGCTGCCCGACCCCCACGGGCACGCCATCACCCTACGGTTCGACGGCGGGGCGCCCGATAATCCCGCACTGCTGGACGGCGTTCTGGCAAGCGAACGCAGCGAAGTGTGGTCCGACGTCACAATCAAGCACGGCGTGTCGTTCGCCGACCTACACCTGTGGTTCGCGAGCTTCCTGCCCGGCTTCTGCAGACTGGCCGCCGAGGAGGGAACCGACCTCGCCCAGGAGCGCAAGACGTGGTTCCCGTTCGCCAGCGTGCGCGACGACTCCTTTGCCTACCTGTCGGTGCGGCCCGCGATGGAAGGCGCGGGCTCGGAGTTCGGGGCCCGCGCCTACGGGCCGCACGGCCAGGAGGCGGCAACCGTGATGGTCGAGCAGATCCGGGCGTGGGACGAGCAGGCCCGGAACCGGCCGGAGCCCACGTTCGCCTACTGGCCGACCGGCCACATCCCCGCCGACCTGCCCGAGGGTACGGCGGCCCTCAACAAGACCCACGGTCTTGTCACGATCTCCTGGCCCACCGGCTGATCGGCCGTTCAGACGGGCCAGGATGCTGAGACTTTTCGTGGTACTCGGCACCTTTTCGCGCAAGACGGCACCTGATCTTGGTCGCGGGGCAGTTGTCCTCGTCAGCCGATGCGGAGTCGCTGTACGGCCGAAGCTCGGGGGCCAACCTGGGTGAAAGATCAGTGCCAAGTTGCCTGAAAAGCGGGCCGGCTTGTCCCAGGCCAGCCGTCTCGTCGGTGCCATCTACCGAGAAAAGTCTCAGATGCCCCACACCCAACCCGATGTGAGGAGTGTGATCCGATGGCTCCAACGCTGACCCTCGACGCCACCGACGTCCTGAACCCCGCGGACGTCGCGGCCGACGAGGAGTTCGAGCTGGACATGCGCGTCGTGGAGGCCAGCACGCCGCTGGTGATCATGATGTGCGACACCAGCGACGGGTGCGGCACCTCGTGCAGCACCAGCGCGTGCACCACCAGCTCCAACGACCCTTCCTGAACCACTCTTTGCCGCCGGCGCCCACGATCCCGTGTGGGCGCCGGCGGCGCGGCTCACTACCGACCCAGCAGAGGGATCACGATGAGCGTTCCCCCGCGCTACCGGCACACCGGCCTGGTGATGGTGCGAGCGAGCACCGACCCGGGCGACCTCGAATTACCCACCCGCCTCAACCTGCGTGACCCCGCCGCCATCCAGCAGGAAGGCCGGACATGGCTGGCGAAGGTGTGGACCCGCGGCGAAGTGCGCGAGGCCCTGCAGATGGCCAGTCCCGATCTTGGTACCCGCGTCGACGACCTGCTCGGCTCTACCACGGCGCCCGGCAGCGACGTGCGCCGCGCCGTCATGGCCACCGCCTCCTACCTGCTGCGCTGGCAGCGCCGCCCGACCCCGTTCGGGCTGTTCGCCGGAGTCGCCACAGCCGCTATTGGGCCCGCGAGAGCCGACATCGGCACCCAGCACCGCGCGTACGCGCGGGTGAACGCTGATTGGGTCACCCACCTGACCGATCAGATCGAGCGGCATCAGGGCCTGCGGCCACGCCTGACGGTGATCGCCGACAGCTTTGGGATCGCCCGCGACGGCCGCTTCATCGTCGCCACTCGGGCACAGGGCGGCGCCCGGCTCCCCGGCCCCATGCGCGAGGTATCCGTGCGTCTGACCCGGCCCGTGCAAATCGCTCTGGCTGCGGCCGCGACACCGGTCAAGTTCGACGAGCTCGCCGCCGAGCTGACCGCGCGCTTCCCCGATACCGCGCCGGGGAAGATCCTCGCTCTGCTGCACACGCTGGTGGACCAGCGCATTCTGATCACCAACCTGCGTCCGCCGATGACGGTCGCCGACCCGCTGCAACACCTGATCGACGTCCTGCATGACGCGGGCGGCGGTGACCTGGCCGACGTCAAAGGGCTGCTGCGTCACCTCGAACGCATCCGCGACCTGCTGACGCGCCACAACACCACCGCCCCCGAGCGGGCCGCCGCGCTCCGCACCGCGACGCGCGTGGAGCTGGCCGCGCTCGCCCCGGGCGCCGGGCTGGTCACCGACGTGACCCTCGACGCCCGAATCGCCGTCCCCGAGGTCGTGCTGAAGGAGGCCGCCCGAGCCGCCACCGTCCTGCTGCGCCTCTCCACGGAGCCCTTCGGCCGCACGGCATGGATGGACTACCACGCCCGGTTCCTCGCCCGCTACGGCCCCGGTGCTCTGGTCCCGGTGAAGGAGCTGGTGGCCGACTCTGGGCTCGGCTTCCCCGGCGGCTATCTCGGAGCCCTCCGCGCCCGGCCCACCTGGCGCACGCTCACCGAGCGAGACGCCGCGCTCCTGGCCCTCCTCCAGAAAGCCGCCCTGACCGGAGCCGACGAGGTCACGCTCACGGAGGCGGACGTCACCGCGCTGACCGTGGGCGACCACGACACCGTGGTGCTGCCCCACCGCATTGAGCTCGGCGTCGCCCTGACCGCCCCCTCCACCGAAGCGATTGATCGCGGAGAGTTCGACCTGCACATCACCGCCAACCCGCGCGCCCACACCAGCATGACCGGGCGGTTCACCTACCTGCTGGACAAGGACGACCGCGCCCGGCTGGCCGCCTCCTACGGCACCGGCCGCGAGCACACCGGCGACGACGCCGTGGTAGTGCAGCTCTCCTTCCCGCCCCGCCGCCCCCGCAACGAGAACCTCACGCGGGTCCCGCCACTCGTCCCCGACGTCGTGCACCTGGGCGAGCACCCCGGCAGCGGCGCGATCGGCGTCGACGACCTGGCGGTCACCGCCGACTCCGCCCACATGTACCTGGTGCAGCGCTCCACCGGCCGGCGTGTCATAGCCCGCATCCCCCATGCGCTGGACACCACCGTGCAGACTCCGCCCCTGGCCCGGTTCCTCGCCGAAGTCGCCGACGCCCGCAGCGCCGTCTACAAGCCGTTCAACTACGGCGCCGCCCGCACCATGCCGTACCTTCCGCGCATCCGCTACCGGCGCACCATCCTGGCCGCCGCCCGCTGGCTCCTCACCACCACCGACGTACCCGGCACGGGGCAGGGCTGGGATGCGGCGCTGCAGGCGTGGCGACAGCGGTGGCGCACACCGGCGCGTGTCCTGCTCTGCCATGAGGACCTGCGTCTCCCGCTCGACCTCGATCAGCCGATGGACCGAGCGGTACTTCAGAGGCGGTTGGAGCAGGCCGGACGGATCGAGCTGCAAGAAGACGACCCACCGCACGGGCTGGACTGGATCGGCCGACCGGCCGAGCTGCTGATCCCGATGACCGTGGTCAACCCGTCGCAGCGCCGTCTCCCGGTGACTGCGGCCCCGGGCGCCGCCGCGCTGGTGTGTGCCCACCTGGTCGGCAACCCGGCGCGGTTCGACGACATCCTGGTCCGGCATCTGCCGCCCTTCGCCGACGAGCTTGCTGACCTGGTCACCTCCTGGTGGGTGCGCAGGCATCGCGACATGATCCGGCTGGAGGCCGACCAGCATCTCGCCGTGTTCCTGCGCCTGGCCGACCCCGGCCAGTACGGGCCGGTTGCGGCACGCCTGGCCGCGTTCGCTGCCCGGCTGGAGGCGCTCGGCATGCCCGCGCAGCTCACCGTCGCCACCCACTACGAGCAGCCCGGCCGGTATGGCGAAGCCGCGGCACTGGCGGCGGCCGAGCAGGCGTTCGCCGCCGACACCAAGGCCGCCATCGCGCAGATCAGCGTGGCCGACGCTGCCCGGCTGTCTGGCCAGGCGCTGGCCGCCGCGTCCATGGCGCACCTCGCCGCCACGTTCGCCCCCGACACCATCGCCGGCTACCGGGCGCTGCTCCGCTGCCTGGAGCAGCAGACCGGCCCGCTGGATCGCACGCTGCGCGACCATGCGCTCTGCTGGGGCGACCCCGCCAACGACTACCAGGCTGTGCGCGCCATCCCGGGCGGCGAAACCGTCGCCGCCGCCTGGCGGGCCCGGGATACGGCGCTGGCTGCCTACCACCGCGCGCTTGCCGAGCAGCGCGACCCGGCCACCGTGCTGCGAACCCTGCTGCATGACCACCACGTGCGGGCACTCGGCGTCGACCCGGAGTTTGAGAAGATCACGGGCCGCCTCGCCCGCGCGGCCGCCCTGCGCTGCCTCGCCCTGGCAGGTGCCCTGTGAACGGCCGCCCAGCCCCCGAACCGGTGGAGCTCAGCGAACACGAGATGGCGAGCCAATCCCTCACCAAGCCGACCGCCGCAGCCGCGCTCCTGCACATCGAGCGCGCCCTGTCCGGCACCGGAGACTGGCAGAGCGCCCACGCGCACATCCGGCAGGCCACGGCCGGACCCATCGACAGCGCACCACATACCGGGCTCTACTACGGGGCACCGGCCATCGCGTTCGTCCTGCACACCGCGAACACGGGCAAACCCCGCTACCAGGCGGCGGCCCGCACCCTGGACAAGCACGTCGCCCGGCTGGCCCAACGCCGCCTGGCCACCGCTGCGGAACGGATGAGGCGACGAGCCCCCGCCGCGTTCGCCGAGTACGACCTGTTCCGCGGCCTGACCGGGATCGGCGCTCTACTGCTCCTGCGGGCGCCCGGCAGCGACCTACTCGGCGCCGTCCTCAGCTACCTGACCGCGTTGACCAAACCGCGCCGCGTGGACGGCGTGGAACTGCCGGGCTGGTGGGTCGACCACGACCCCGATCCGCTCATGCCGACCCCCGGCGGGCACGTCAACCTCGGCCTCGCGCACGGCGCGGCCGGGCTGCTCGCCCTGCTCTCCCTCGCATCTCTGCGTGGCTGCACGGTGCCCGGCCAAACCGACGCGATCGACGCCTTGGGCGGATGGTTCGACCGGTGGCGGCAAGACTCGGCAGACGGAACCTGGTGGCCGCAGTGGCTCACCCGCGATGACCTCCGCACCGGCCACACCGCCCAGCCCGGCCCGGGTCGGCCGTCCTGGTGCTACGGCACGGCCGGGATCGCCCGCGCCCAGCAACTCGCCGCCCTCGCCACCAACGACCCGGTCCGGCGCGGCATTGCAGAGAAGGCCATGGTCGAATGCCTGACCGACCAGCACCTTCAGAACATCACCGACGCGGGGCTGTGCCATGGGATGGCCGGCGTGTATCAGACCGCCTACCGGGCCTCCCTCGACGCTGCCAGCCCGGCGATTGGGCACCGGCTCCCCGCTCTCGCAGCCGCGCTCACACAGCAGGCAGCGACCCGTCAAGACGACACCGAAGGGCTACTGACCGGAGCCGCCGGGGTGGGCCTGGCCCTGGAAACCGCACGGCACAACACACCCCCGCGCTCTGGATGGGACGCATGCCTCCTCATCACCTGACCACCGCCGCGCCGCATCAGCTCGCCGCCGGCGTCCTCGCCCTCCTCGCAGGGGCAGACCTGGACACCGCCGCCGCCGACATCGGCGTGGATCCCGTCGACCTCGACGAAGCCGCCATCGCGTACCAAGCCGCCGGGCTCGCGGCACTCGAACGACGCGCCGAGGCCGGCTGGTACCAGCTACGCGTTCAGTTCCCCGACTGGGACAACCCCGAGCAGATCGGGGCCGAGCTGCTCGGGCCGTGCCTGGAGCAACTCCAGGCGGGCGGCGCGATCTCCGGGTGGTGGTTCCTGCGCAAACCCCCGGGCTGGCGGCTGCGCTTGCGCGACGCGGACATCCCGGCCGTAGACCAGGTGCTCGATGAGCTGACCGCAGCCGGGGCGCTCACCCGCTGGTGGCCGACCGTGTACGAGCCTGAGACCGCCGCGTTCGGCGGTCCGGCCGGAGCGCAGGCCGCGCATGACCTGTTCTACGCCGACAGCCGCGGCGTCCTCGACTACGCTCGCCAGACCGCTCCCGATCTCGGCCGCCGTGAACTGTCCATCGTGCTCATCAACGCCCTGCTCCGGGCCGCGGGCCTGGACTGGTTCGAGCGCGGCGACGTCTTCGCCCGGGTGGCCCAGATGCGGCCCGCACCTTCCGACGCCGACGCCGCCCGCGTCGAAAAGCTCGCCGCCAACGTGCGAACGTTGCTGGCCATCCCCGCCCAGGCCGACAGCGAGCCGTTCGCCCCCGGCGGGCCCGCCGCGTTCGCCGCACCGTGGCTCATCGCGTGGCAGGCTGCTGGCCACGAGCTGGGCTGCGCGGCGGCCGAAGGTCGCCTTGACCGCGGGCTACGCGCCCTCCTCACCCACGTCGTGATCTTCCACTGGAACCGGCTCGGCCTGTCGGCCGCCACGCAAGGCATCCTCGCCCGCGCGACCACGGCCGCCTTCCTTCCCGGGAGTTGACCATGGACCTCACCACGCTGCACGCCGTCGCTCGCCGCTTCCCGCTCGTCGGCTGGGCCCGCCCCGCCTACCCCCCACTCAGTGACCGCGTCGCCGAGATCGCCAGCATCGCCGAGACCGCCAGGAGGCCAGGCGCCGATCGGCTGCACGAGGGGGCGCACGCGCTCAATAAGGCCGCGCTCCTGGCGAGCGACTGCGGCATGCCTGATCTGGCCCGTGACCTGTGCTGGCAGCACATCAACATCTACCGGCAGGCAAGCCATCCCCTCACCGCGCGCCAAGCGAGGTACATGCTCGAACCGGTTCACAACCTCGCCCGGCTGCAGATCCGCGCCGACGCCGGAGAGCCCGCGATGCGGCTGCTGGATGCGATGTATCAGGCGGTCAGGAACAGCACCGACCTGGTGATCGAGGGGCACACCCTGCCGCTGTCCGGCCTCACCGGCCCCCGAGACAAGCGTCACAAGCTACGCGAATGGGCGTGGCGGCAGTACATCGCGGACGGGATCCGCACGCTGGCGCTCGCCGGCCGCTGGGATGAAGCGGTCACCCACGCCCGAGCACACAAAGGGGTGGGCGACCACCTCATGGAGGGACGGCAAGTCGTGATCGTTGCCCACTGCCTGCGCGGTGCCACCCGGGCGGCGCACGACGTGCTGGGGGAGAGCGTTCTCACGGCGCCGTGGGAGCGGCAGGTCGCCGGATGCCTGCGCGTGATGTGTGCCGACCCCGACACGGCGGTGAGCCAGTACGTACGGTCGATGGTCGAACTGTTCCTCTCGGCGAAGCCCGCGCCCGACTTCATGGTGTTCCGGACCCGGCTCGGCCTGACCGTGGCCACCATCGCCAGCAGCAGCCACCCGCACACGGCCGAGGAGGTTCACGCCCAGGTGGCCGCCGAGGTGATCGAGAGCGGAAACGGGTACGCCGCCCGCGACGTCCTCACACACCCCGACCCGTTGGCGCGGGTGTCCGAGGCTCATCGCCAGGCCCTGAGCAGCATCGTGGCGGCTTCCGGCCTGAGGGCGGGGACAATACCGGCGCCGCTGCTCGACACGCTGACCACCTCCGTAAAAGCCGCAGGCGAGATGCTTGCCTCTGCGGTGCGAAGCGCCTGACCCGGCGGTCTACTGCTCGACGCGGCGGGGGAGGCACCGACAGCTCGCTGACCAGCTCGGCGTGTGAGCTGTGCTCGCCGGATGCGCCGTTATCGGCGTGACTGGCTTAGTCCTTCAGTTGAACCCGGTAGCGCAGCTTGGACAGATGCGTCGGGATGACGAACGTCGTTACTTTCACGGGCCGGCCGTCGCGGGTTTCACCGATGTGGAAGATGTCGAATACCCGCTGGTCCTCGTTCAGCCCAAGGAACTCCTCCTCTGGCTCAGGCGGCCGGACCTCGATGGTGTCGTCCAGTTCTGCCTGGGTCTGATCGAGGTCAGCGAGTCGGCTGCTGAGCCCGCCGATTCCGGTGTCCTCCTCCTCGATGGCCGTACCTTCCGCGATTTCCAGTGGAACGTAGGTGATGGCGATCTGGTAGGGCACGGTCCGACCTGCTGGAGCCTTGACCGACATGTAGCGGGCCCGCATCACGACGCTGATCTCCTCGGCGCTGACGCCGAGCACGTCGGCCACGTGCTGTGGAGGTCGGACGCGCTCAACTACGGTCCGCGTTTCGTAGCTGAGATCCTGCTCGGCCAGTTCGCTGGCGAAGGCGCCGCGCGCACCGCCCTGCTCGCGCCGGGCTCGGCTGAACCTGCGTGGGGTCTCGCGGGTGATCGGCATGAAGTCGCGGACGAAGGTTCCGACGCCGCGGTGAGTGCGCGTCCATCCTTCCGCGCGCAACGTGGCCAGAGCGCGGTTCACGGTGACGCGATTGACGCCCAACTCCTCGGCGAGCTCGACCTCTGTGGGGAGCTTGGAGCCGAGGGGGTAAACGCCGTCCTTGATCTTGTTGCGAAGTTTGCGCGCCACCTCGCGATACAGGCTCTCGTTGCTCGCGGAACTCATGGAGCCCACCTTAGTGGTACCTCTCACACACTACGTGCTACCTATGCGATAGCTGGATTGACGAACATCATTTGAAGGAGTAGGAAGTACATACATCGATGACATGGAGCCGACGGTGTAGCACCACCAGAAGCTCTTGATCAAACGGAAGCGGCCCCCGGTGTAGCACCACCGGAGGCCGCCGAATCAGGCAACCCACCCAATCGTCCTCGCGAAAAGATTCATGGAGGTCATCCCGATGTCCACCATCATGGCATCTCCGCCATCCAGTCGAAACGGCCGACTCGACGCACCCAGGCTTCACCTGCTGCGGAAGATTGCCCACGACCGCCGCGCCTTCGCCGACCAGGTCGCACGCGAGGGCAAGTGCAAGGGCCGGAACGACGCCCAGTGGTACGAATCCGGCCTCAACCCGAGGCAGGCCGGCGCCCTGTGTTCCGGATGCTGGGTCCGAGAAGCGTGCTTCCGCCTCGCCGTGCTCGACGACACCATGGATCTCTTCGCCAACGGCGGGTCCATTCGCAAGGTCGCTGGCGTGCGCGGCGGCTTCACCGCGAAAAGACGTGTCCCGCACGTCAAGGCCCTCCTCAAGAAGCTGTGCCCTCCCCAGAAGGCAAGGTCGGCGGCATGATGCAGCCTCACCGTGCGCCGGACGGCGGGCTCTGTTACTTCATCAAGGGCTCCAAGCACGGGGTGGTGCGCACTTTCGACACCGTGGCATGGGAGGCCACGGGCCCCACGTGTCCCACCCTCAACACGCCAGGCCACTACGCCTGCTTTGCCTGCCACCAGACTGACATCCCTGGCACCGCCTACGAAGCACATCGTCACGCCACCACGTGCAGGCCACCCGAATAGCGCTCGCAACCGTCACTTCAACCGAGCTACCCAGCCACAATTTCGTAAGCGGTATCGCTTACAAAGCTAGGAGATCAACTAATGAACACGGTCCTCGACAGGATCGCCTGGGCCGAAGCCCACCCCATCGCCACGGCGGTGATCGGAGCGCTCAGCCTGGTCGTCCTCGTCTTGGCCTACCGGGCCGGGCGGGTCATCAAGCGCCTGATCAGCAGCGCATGGCGTCGGTTCGTGGCGCCGCGTCCAGTCGAGGACGTGCTGACCGTCGTCGCCGCCTCCATCGCGACCGGCGTATCCGCACAAGGCATGTGGCGCTTCTCTGGCGACGTGCTTGGTCTCGACGGGCCGCTGCGCGTGCTGCTGTTCGCGTTCGTCGAAGTCGCGATCGTCACCTCAGCCGTCCGAGCCCGTCGCAACATGCGGGAGAACTTCGCCGCCGGCCTCGACGGCATCGCCGTGTGGGCGCTGACCTGTTTGACCGCCGTGCTGTCGAGCATGGACGCGCAAACCCTGCCCGAGGCGGTGTTCAGGCTGGCTGCGCCCCTGGTGGCCGCGTGGCTGTGGGAGCGCGGCATGGCCATCGAACGTCACCGCATCCGCGGCACCGGCCGGATCAACTGGCGGCTCACCCCGGAGCGGGTACTGGTCCGGATCGGTCTGGCCGAGACGAAGGACCGCACCGCGCAGGAGGTGGACGCTCACCGCCGCCTGACTCGCGTCGCGTTGGCAGCGAAGCGCGCCAAGACGCTGCGCGGGTCCGGCGCCTCCGAGCGGAAGCTTCGCGCCGCGCTGGCCAAGCTCGACAAGGCGATGGACGCAGCGGTTGAGCACACGGGCCTGGCCGTGGACCAGGAGCGGCAGGAGACCCTCCTCTCGCAGATCGCTGCCCTCTACAACACGGCCGCGCTGGTGGACGCCGAGCCCGCCTCGCCGTGGGCCAAGAAGGAGACGCCCGTCCCCCCGGAGGCGATCGAGGCGATGAAAGCGATCGCGCGGGCTCAGGGCCGCGCGGAGGCGAAGCACCTCATGCCGGTCGTCCCCCCGCTTGTCGTCCTCCCGCAGCAGAGGGCCGCAGACCTGTCGGCTGGCCCGTCTGCCCCCGTCCTTCCCTCGGGGACGGAACCTGTTTTGTCCTCTCCTCGCAGTGGGGACGGCGCGGGGACGAACGCCGCTTCGTCCCCGTCGAACTCGAGGGACGAGACCGGGGACCGTCCCCGGCCGCAGGAGAGGACGAGGCGGAGGACGAAGGAGGGGACCGTCCCTAGCGTCCGAAGGGGACGAGCCAGGGGACGAACGGGGGACCGTCCTCCCGAGTGGGACAGCGTTGACGAGCTGATGCCGCTCGGATGGCGCATCGTCGCTGACCTTCACAAGGCGGGGACGAACCTCACCCGCGACACCCTCCGAGACGCCATCCGCGCCGCGGGGACGAAGGTGTCCACCAAGCGCGCCACGGTCCTTCTCCAGAGGTTGCGGGCGGAAGCTCCGGCCGAGCCTCCGGTGAGGACGGAGGACGGGGACCGTCCCCAGGGGACGAATCGGGGACCGTCCCCCGTCCCCGGTGGGGACGAGGCGGGGACGAACGACCTCTCGTCCTCTCCGCCTCTCGGGGACGAGGTGGGGACGAGTGCCTGTCCCGTCCTCATCGACGACACCATCGACGACACCAACGGAGAACCCGCATGACCCCCAACAGCGAGCTCACCGTCGCCCGCTACATGCCGGTCCCCACCTGGGACCACCTCGCCGACATCGCGACCGTCGTCATGGTCGAGCTGGAGTTCCGCGCCGACAGCCCGTACCACGTCCGCCTCACCGTCGAGGGCCACGTCGGCGTGGATGTGCCGCTGGACGTGCTCACGGCGGGCCTGACCGGGCGGGCCGAGTGCGCGGCGCTGACCGCGTTCCCGCTGGATTGGGAGTTCGAGCGGTGGGACGTGCGGACGCCCGGGTGCGAGCCGGTCGCGCTGCGGGTGTCGCGGTCGCTGCTCATGTGGCACCTGGCGTCGCTGCCGGAGGTCGCTCGCGAGTCGGATTGGGACGCGTTCGCGCGGGCGTGCGCCGAGGGCTTGTCGTGACTGTTCGTGACCGCGTTCGGAGGAGCGGGATGCCGCAGGTCGGGCCGAGGCCCGCTGTGCGGGGGTTCCAACGCGTGGGCGCGTTGCGCGTTGCGCGTTGCGCGTTGCGCGCGCGAGGCCACCGTAACACGACTTACGCACAGTGACGGGGGACAGATGGTGTCGAACCGCGCCGCGAACCGGCGTGCCGAGCACGTCGCGCTCATCGAGGCCGCCGCCAAGGAGAAGTCCAAGCCGTGGCGGCTGTACTGGAGAACGGCCTGCTGGCTGATGTCGGAACTGTCCGAGCTGCACAAGCGTGACTCTCGCCGGGCGCAGCAGGCGTGCGTGGATCTGGCCAAGCAGACGCGCCAGTTCGCCGAGGTGCTCAACGACGAGGCGGGCGGTGGCCAGTGATGTTCCAGTACAGCCCGCCCACCGGTGTGCCCGCCGACCAGCCGGAGGAGACCGCCGAGCAGGCCGCCCCCGCCCCGGAGCCCTCGCCGGCGCGAGCCCCGCGGACCTCCTGGGTCGAGGTCCTGGAGGACCGGGCACGGATGCGCGGCCTGCGCACGGCGCGGCTCCCCTCGGTCGCCACGGTGCGCGACTACCACCGCGAGCGCGAGTACGTGCCGGGCGAGGCCGGACTGCTCGACGGGTTCGCGCGCGTGCACGGCGTGTTCGCCGTCTGCTGGTGCTTCGTCTGCACGTCCATGGCTTTCCTCGGCGCGGGCGACTACCGCCGCCGCTGGCGTCGCTTCCGGGAGGAAGGACTTCCCGGCCTGTGCCGCGCGCAGCTCCCGCCGCTCAAGACGTTGTCCGGATTCCCGCGCGTGTGGGTCGCCGCCTGGTCTGCCGTGTGCTGGCCGGGCCTGAAGTTCTGGGGCCCGATCACGACCGGGTTCTACCTGCTGATGATCTCTCTCCCGCTCCTGCTGGCACTGCTCTGAAAGGTCAACCCCTCATGATCGCTTTCGTTCTCGGCGGCGGCTTCTCCTTCGGCCTCGGCCTCATCTGTGCGGGCATCCGCAAGAAGGACAAGCTGCCCGGCAAGCCGCTGGGCGTGTTCGCCGTCGTGCTACTGCTGCTGTTCTCGGCCAGCATGTTCGTGCTGCCGACCGGCCTGATCTTCGTCAACTTCGGCGCGCTGCTGGTCGAGCTCGCCATGCGCGGCGCGCTGGCGACCCTGCTCGGGTCGCTGGCGCTGTTCCTGCTCGCCGCCGCGTTCACCTTCCTGGCAGGCGCCGTCGTCAAGGACATCGCCAAGGATGCCAAGCCCGACAAGCCCACGTTCATCGCCTGCTGCCTGCTGTGGATGTTCGGCGGGATCGCGTTCGGCGCTGTCTGGGGTCCGGTCGAGTACGACGCGTTCACCGCCGAGGTGATGCGGGCGACCGTGGAGAGCTGGTCGTGATCGACTCTCTCGCCGCGGTGTTCGCCGTGGTGGTGTCGTTCGCGCTGTTCGTCGTCGGCGGCTGGTTCTTCTTCCGCAAGCCAGACCCAGAGCAGCCAGCCGAGCCGGACACGTACACCGTGGAGCGGACATGGACCGCGAAGACCACGAACATCGCGATCGGCTTCTTCAAGCGGGCGCTCGGGCCGGCTAGGCCCGAGCGGCCCGCAGCCCCCGGCAGTGCCCCGGGCGCCCGCGACGACCAGGGCGACGACGCAGAGCTGCAGCCGGTCGAGCCCGTGCACGTCGAGCAGGTACGCCCGCAGGCCCCGCCGCCACAGGCGCAGCCTGCGGCGCCTGCTCGTCCAGCTCTCGCCCCGCCGCCCTCGACAAAGGTCGACGTCACCGTCGAGCGGACCAGCACGCCCCGGCCGCCCGAGGTCGAGGGCGGCGTCAAGGCCGCCGACGTCGTCGAGTGGCCACGCCCGGACGGCTGGCCCACACCACTCGTTGAGCTCGAAGGGATCGACATGTCGCAGGCCCCTCTCGTGCCTGCCGGTGATGGCACCCCGACCCACCTGCCCACCGTCCCCCAGCTCCAGGAAGCGCTGGCCACAGGCGGGTTCGAGCGGTTCATGACCTGGCTGCGCGCCTTCCTCAGGGCGTCGGGCGTGCTCGAGGCCGACGCGCGCAACGTGCACGAGGACGCCATGAACGTCGCCACGCGGGCCCGCAACAAGTACGTCCTCGCACTGCAGGCGTTCCAGGCCGTTCAGGCGGACGGCCTGGACCCCCGCACGATCACCCGCATGTGGGAGGCGCTGGCCCAAGCCGAGCAGGAGGCCACCGCGGCCGCGCTGGCCACCCACGCCACCGCCCAGACGGTGACCGCGTGCGGCGGTGGCCAGCCCACCGTGGCGGCCGTGATCAGCGCGCTCGACTACGGACACGGCGACATCGCCCGCGCGGTGCACTCCGCACCCGTCCGGGTCGTCCGCAAATTCAGCTGGTACCAGAACTAGGGAGCACCACGTGGCCCGCCACACCACGCCCAACCAGCAGCCCGAGCAGCAGGAGGACGAGCAGACGGAGGCCCTCGCCAAGGCCGCGGCCGCCGTCACCCGCAAGACCATGTTCCGCTACCGCCACGCCATCGCCCCACACGCCACCGCCCTCGGCGTGTGGGGCGCAGGCATGGCCCTGCACCTCGCAGACGTGCCCGCCTGGCAGGTCCTCGCCGGAGAGGCAGCCGCCTACGCCGCGGCGGCGACGGTCCGCGCTCTCATACCTGCGACGCGCAAGCCTCTCGCGTTCCGCTGGTGGCAGGCCGGCGCGGGCCTGTGGCTGCCCGCGGCCGACGTGCTCGGCCCGTTCGGGGCGATGCAGAGCCTGTACTTCGCGACCGCCGGTCTGTGGACGGTGCCGTACGTGTGGCGCAACCGCGACTACATCGTCCGGCCGGAGAAGAAGCGCCGCGAGCTGGAGGCGGCGCAGGCCAAGGAGCTGGAGGCGGCCGACCCGATCGTGATCCGCTGGGGTCAGAAGACGGCGGGCAAGAAGGGCGCACTCCCCGACTCCAAGCTGGCAAACCGCGAGGAGTTCGTGCGCGGCGGCGCCGAAGGGACGCGCTACCGGATCGTCCTGGACGGGCACACGACCGAGGACGCCATGCTGGCGCGCAAGCGGATCTGCTCCGACTTCGGGGTGGCCATCAACTTCGTGCACGTGGAGGAGCCGGACGACGGCGCGCAGAACGCCGCCACGGTGACGTTCCTCAAGAGGTTGGCCGTCGTCGAGCCGGAGCTGTGGACCGAGCCGCTTCTCGACCTGGAGACCGGGATCCTGCCGGTCGGCCCGTTCGAGGACGGCTGGGGAGACGCCGCGTTGCAGGTGTGGGAGCCCGGTAGCGGCCCGCTGCCGGTCGGGATCTTCGGCGCGATGAGGACGGGCAAGAGCTCCATTCTGAAGATCGCCGCAGCCGAGTTCGCCCGCACCGAAGGCCGGATCGTGCTGGACTACCTCGACCCGCAGGACGGGCAGAGCTGCCCGTCGCTGCTGCCGTACGTGCCGCACGCCCTCGGCATCGACGCCATCCGTCAGCGGCTGTACGCCTACCAGGCAGAGATGCAGCGGCGCCGCGCGCTGCTGTCACAGATCGAATGGACCGACGAAGACGGGATCACCCAGCGCGGAGTGCAGTCGTACGACCACCCAGGCGTGCACGGCATGCCGATGCTGGTCATCGCCATCGACGAATTCCACTTGATCGCGCGGCACGAGGACCTGGCCACGATCGTGCACGACATCCTCGCCGAGGGGTCGAAGTGCGGCATGACGGTGTGGACGCTCGACCAGAACGTGTACGTGGCCGGCATGGGCGGCGGCGACATCCTCGCCCTGGTCATGTCGGGCAACGTCGTGGTGCTGCGAGTCAGCGATCGCCGGATCGCGTCGGCCACGTTCGGGGAGCGGATGACCGCGTACCCGCACCTGATCAAGATTCATTTCCCAGGCACGCAGAAGAAGACGAAGGGCTGCGGCTACCTGCTGGGCGCCACCGACCGGCCAGTGATGATGCGCGCCCGCCACATCCCGAAGATGAGCGCAGTCATGCGCGGGATGCCTGCGATGACGGTGAATCTGCCGAAGGTCGCACTGCCGGACGACGCCGCGCCAGCCCGGAGCAAGGGCGGCAAAGGACGCCGCTCGCCCGCCATCGCATCAGCCGACGTCGTCGACCTCGACGCGCCCGCACAGATGCCGAGCCTCACGCCGTCCGACGTCGCCGCGGCGCAGGAGAAGGTGCTGTCGCTGCTGGCCGACGCCAGCGAGGGATTGACGGGGGCGGAGCTGACGGTGCGCTCGGGGCTGACGCTGCCGGTGGCGTTCCGGGTGGCCGCGTCGCTGGTTGAGCAGGGCCAGGCGCGGATGGTCGATGGCCGCTATGTGGAGATGCGGAGGGCGTCATGAACGTATTACTGCGGGGCGCTTTGGTGGCGGTGTGGCTGGCCTGGTCGCAGCTCCTTGGCGTGCTCGCCGGCGTGTCCGACCGGGACTCGATGATCGTCGTGCCCGCCGTGGTGCTGGTGGCGGCCTGCCTCGTGCCGCTGGTCGGCGTGGGCGCAAGACCGTATGCGGTTGCGCTGACGCTTACGGCTGCATGGCTGCTGGCTGTCGCTACGTGGGGGTTGGTCAGCGCCAGCATCCTGCTCGTCACGGCGTGCGTGGCGCTGCCCGTGATCGCAGACTCCAGCGTCGCGACAAAACGACAAAAGGGACGTGTGACGTCGTGAGCTGGACAAACAGCATATGAGCGCTATGGTGTCCCTGTTGCAACAGTTGCGAACGAGTGCCACAAGATGCAACATCTCACGCCACGCAGCACCACGAATCGCAGCTCGCGCGCCCCCTCGTCCCCGACGGTTTCAGACCGCACCCATCACCAACGCACGACACGCGCCGCACCAGTCACCTGGAGGAACCCTCTTGAAGATCCGCATCATCGGCCTACCTGACGAAGTCACCCAGGCCGCCGACCTCATCGCCTGCACGTTCGACGTCATCGAGATCTCTGCTCCGCTGCCCTGTCGAGGCAACACCCGCAACGTGCGCATCTACACCGAGGTACGGCTTCCGCAGCCTGCCAAGTAGCGCGACGGCCCCGGGCAAGCCGGCAAGCACCACCCGGGGCCGCACCCCTACCGCCTTGAACGAATAGGAGTGGCTCCATCATGGCCGCATCCACCCGCCGTAACCAACCTGCCAAGACCCGTGACACCTCGGCAACGCCTGCGACCGAGGCGAATCACGCCGAAGACGTGTGGCTCACCGTCCCCGAGATCATGAGAACGCTCAAGATCAAGCGGCGGACCTGGCAGCACTGGCGGACCCGAAACCGCACGCCCAAGATGCACCGGCTCCCCAATGGCGAGTTCCGCATCCACCAGAACGACTACCAGACGTGGCTCGCCGAGCTCGAGGTGAGCGCGTGAAGTCCTACCGGGTCAAGTTCTGGAAGACCCGGCGCACCCCCGCCAAGAAGCCGAAGTACCAGGTGCGCTGGGTCGTAGAAGACGAAGAACAGTGCAGCACGCACGGCACGTCGGAGCAGGCCGAGAACTTCCTGTCTGAACTCCGCCAGGCGGCCCGCAAGGGCGAGTGGTTTGACACTGTCACTGGCCTGCCCGAATCCATGCTCAAGGCCAAGAAGTCGCGCACCTGGCTCGCGTTTGCCCGGGACTACGTGAACAAGCGCTGGCCCCACCAGGCTGCCACGTCCCGGGAAGGACTCGTTGAAACCATGGTCGCGGTGACGCTCGCTCTGACCGGCGACCAGAAAGGCCGCCCCGACGACAAACTGCTGCGCCAGGTGCTCCAACAGCACGTCTTCCTGCCTGAGGATCGCCAGTCCAAGCCTGACGAGCGGTCCGCCGCCGCGGCGCTGCGCTGGCTGGAGACGGCGTCGCTGCCGATGACGGAGCTGAACGAGGCCCGCCACGCTCGCGCAGCTCTGGAGGCATTATCCGTATGTCTGGACGGCACCGCAGCCGCGAACTCGACGTTCCGGCGCAAGCGGATGGTGTTCCACCATGCCCTGGAGTATGCCTTCGAACTTGGCGAGGTCAGCGCGAATCCGCTCGATCGCGTCAAGTGGAAGCCTGCGAAGACGAACAACGGGGTGGATCGGCGTGTGGTCGTCAACCCCCAGCAGGCGCGCACGCTCCTGGCCGCCGTGGCCCTGGTTGGGCGTACGCGCGGGCCGATGTTGGCGGCGATGTTCGCGTGCATGTACTTCGGCGGCCTGCGCCCGGCCGAGGCGCAAGGGCTACGTAAGACGGACTGCGTCCTGCCAGCCGAAGGGTGGGGACAGGTGACACCAACGAAGACTCGACCACAGAGCAACAGCCGGTACACCAACTCCGGCCGTTTCTACGATGTCCGAGGTCTCAAGCACCGCGAGGAGAAGGAAGACCGCCCGGTGCCGATCCCACCAGAGCTGGTCGCCATCCTCCGAACGCACATCGAGACCTTCGGCACCGCTACTGACGGCCGGCTGTTTTTCACCCGCGGCGGCGGCACGTTCTCCGGTTCGGCCTACGCGAAGGTCTGGCAGGAGGCAAGGAAGCTCGCGCTCACCCCGGACCAGATTGATTCTCCGCTGGCGGGCCGCCCCTACGACCTGAGGCACGCCGCAGTGTCGCTGTGGCTCAACGCCGGCGTGCACGCGCCCGAGGTCGCCGAGCGGGCCGGGCACAGCGTGGACGTGCTTCTGAAGATCTACGCCAAGTGCATCGACGGCCAGCGCGAAGTCGCCAATCAACGTATCGAGAACGCATTGGACGGTTCATGACTCACAACCCGGCCTATGGACTATTCGCGGCATGACCAACGCCACCACGCTCCCCATTGCGCCCTCCGCCGCAGGTCGGAGGGTCTTTTCTCGCCCAAAGCGACTTTCCACTTCTAATCCGACGGTCGCAGGTTCGAATCCTGCAGGGCGCGCAACCGAGACCAGGCAATCTGCGGGTTGACCTGGTCTTTTGCATGATCGGTGGTCTTGGCTCGTAGGCAGCGGGGAGGCGGCCCAAAGCAGCCCTGTGCCACTGGTCGCGGAACATACGCGGAATGCTGGCAGCCCCGTTTTCCCAGGTGGGCGCGGCGGTTTCGAGGCCCGGAACGGCGAAAGGACCCCGAGGTTTCCCGGGGTCCTGCCGTGGGTTGTGGGTCACGCCGCGAGCGCGTCCAGGATGCGCCGGTTGGCGACTTCCCGTTGGCCGTCGATGCACTTGGCATAGACGCGGAGCATCACGTCCACGCCGTGTCCCGCTCGTTCGGCGGCTTCCGGGGCGTGCACGCCCGCGTTGAGCCAGAGTGAGACGGCCGCGTGCCGAAGATCGTACGGCCTACCCGCCAGGGGAGAGGCTGCCTGGTCGGGCGTGAGGGCGTACGTCCGAGCTTCCTGCCAGACCTTGGCGTAGGCGGATCCGGAGATCACGCCGCCCGTGCGGGTGCGGAAGAGCCGGCCGTCCTCGCCGGCCCCGAACGATGCGATGTGATCGCGGAGGATGGCCACCAGTTCGGGCGGGATATTCGTGACCAGCATCGTCGGCGGGGTCGATCGACCGCGGCATCAAGAGCATGATGGCCGGCGCAACAGGCCTGAAGAGGTCGGGTACAGGCAGTCGGCGCAGGTCGTGATAGTACTGAGGACTGGACAGGCCATCCAGCGAACGGCTTGGCGAACCGGGCGGCGTCGCTCATGTGGGCCTTGGCCAGGGACTTGGCCACCCGGGCCACGTCGCCTCGAATGCAGGAACCCCGCGGGACGCGATCAGGGTCGCGCTGACCGCCGACCCGGCGGAAGGGCTCCGGCCATGCTCACCTGCTCTCCTACCGGCTTTCCTCGCGATGGCTGGAGCCCAGGTCCGCGTAGAAGCGGATCAGTTCGGGCGCGTCCACCGCGCTGGGATCCACGACCCGTTCGGCAGGCATACCTTGCAGGAGGCGTTTGACGGGGAGTTCGAGCTTCTTTCCTGTGCGGGTGTGCGGGATGCCGGGCACCACGATGACGTCGTCGGGAACATGCCGCGGTGACAGCTGGGTGCGGATGGTGTGGCGGATCTTCTCGCGCAGGCTCTCGACGAGTTCGACGCCGTCGGCCGGCTTCACGAACAGCGGCATCCAGTATCCGCCGTCCGGCTCCTCAGCGCCGATGACCAGTGCTTCCGCGATTTCCGGCAGCTTCTCCACCACTTCGTGGATGTCGGCGCTGCCGAGCCGGACGCCGTTGCGGTTGAGTGTGGAGTCCGATCGGCCGTGTACCACGATCGAGCCGTACGAACTGAACGTGATGCTGTCGCCATGTCTCCATACGCCTGGATAAGTGGAGAAGTAGGCGTCGTGATATCGGCTGCCGTCCGGGTCGTTCCAGAACGACACGGGCATGGACGGCATGGGGCGCGTGACCACCAGTTCGCCGGCCTGGTCGAGCACCGGTCGGCCGTCATCGTCGAAGGCGGCCAGAGCGACGCCGAGGTGCGGAGCGGAGATCTCGCCGGCCCTGACCGGCACGATCGGGGCGCCGCCCGCGAATCCCGAGACGATGTCGGTACCGCCGCTGACGGAGGAGAGTTGGATGTGCGCGCCGACGTGGTCACGCACCCACGGATAGGCGGACCCTGGCAGCGGCGAGCCGGTCGAGCCGATCACCCTGAGCGCTGAGAGATCGTACTCGGCTGGTTCGACGCCCATCTTCGCGCACGCCAGCAGATACTGGGGACTGGTGCCGAAGTGGGTGATGCGATGCCGCGCGGCAAGCTCCCACAGGAAGCCGGGTGTCGGATACAGCGGGCTGCCGTCGAAAGTGCAGACCGTGGCGCCGGTGAGCAGGCCGGAAACGACGAGGTTCCACATCATCCAGTTTGTCGTGGTGTACCAGCTGAGCCGGTCTTCGGGCCCCAGGTCGAACTGCAGGGCGACGGTCTTGAGGTGCTCGAGCAGGACGCCGCCGTGTCCGTGCACGATCCCCTTGGGCAAGCCGGTCGTGCCCGAGGAGAAGACGATCCACAAGGGGTGGTCGAAAGGCAGCGGTTCGCACTGTGGTTCCTCCGCGCGGCCGGCGGCATCCGCCCAGGTCACGGTCGTGTCGTCGCCCGGCCAGGGGAAGCCGACGTGGTCGACGATCAGTGTCGCCCGCAACGTCGGCAACGCCTTGCGCAGTTCTTGGACGGCGTCGCGGCGATCGTGCACCACGCCGTTGAAGCGATATCCGTCGGCTGCGACCAGGATGGCCGGCTCCAGTTGAACGAATCGGTCGGCTGCTGCGTTCGGCGCATAGTCCTGTCCGCAGACCGACCAGACGGCTCCGATGCTGGCAGCGGCGAGAAAGGCGCTCACTGCGTGTGGTGTGTTGGGCAGGTAACCTACAACCCGATCTCCCCGCCGCACGCCCAGATCGCGGAGTGTCGCGGCGACGGAGCCGACCTGTGCTCGCAATTGAGCCCAGTCGAGTTCGGCGGCGGTGCCGTTCTCGTCGAGGGCGATGATCGCCGGAGTTCCGGGGCGCACGTTGCGCAGAACGTGATCCACATAGTTCAGGCTGGAGCCGGTGAACCAGCGCGCCCCCGGCATGCCTTCGCCGGACAGGACCTGCTGGTAAGGCGTGGCCGAGCGGATCTCGAAGTAGTCCCAGACGGCGGCCCAGAACGCCTCCAGTTCCGCCACGGACCATTTCCACAGTTCGGTGTAGTCCCCGGCGTCGACTCCGCGGTGCTCGGTCAGCCAGCGCATGAAATCTTTGATCTTGTACGGGTGATGCGGCTCAGGCGTCCACATGAGCGGGGGCTTCGCCGCCTCGGCAGAGGGTTCGATCATGGTGCTTCCTTGGTGAGGGCCGCGATCCGGAGTCGTGTGCTCTCGATCAGCGATTCGCGTGCGAGATGTCTATCTGTGGTTTGCGGCGGGTGAACAGGTAGCAGAACGCCGCCGCCGGGATGTACATGAGCACTCCGTAGACGGCCGGAGGCAGAGCGATATCGGGGTCTTGGAGCAGGCCGGCGACGGTAAGGGCGATCGTGGCGTTGTGGATGCCGATCTCGAAGGCCGAGGCGATCGCCTGAGGACGGTCGATGCGCACCAGCCTGGGCGTCCAGTAGCCGAGGGTGAGACTGATGGTGCTGAGCAGGAGTGCAACGGTGCCGATGGAGGCGAAATGGTCGAGCAGCATCTCGGGGCTTCCGGCCAGTGCGCCGATGATGACCAGTGCCAGAATGGCGGCGGAAGCGGCTTTGAGCGGACGTTGGGTCTTCTCCGCGAAGCCGGGGTGGCGTTGGTTCACCCACATGCCGACCGCTACCGGGATCAGCACGACCATGAAGACTTGCAGTGTCTTCATGGGCTGGAGCCCGACGTTGCTCGCCTCGTCGGCCATGAAGAAGGACACTGAGAGATCAACCCAGATCGGCAGAGTGATCAGGGCGATGACCGAGTTGATCGCGGTCAGGGTGACGTTCAGGGCCACGTTGCCGCCGGCGAGATGGCTGAAGAGGTTCGCGACCGTCCCACCGGGAGAGGCCGCGAGCAGCATCATGCCGACGGCCAGCGGAGGAGCCAGATCGAAGATGAGAACGAGGCCGAAACAGATCGCAGGGAGCAGGAGGACTTGCAGGGCGAGCGCCACGAGCGCGGCTTTGGGGACTTCCCATACCCGTCTGAAGTCCTGCACGGTGAGTGTCATGCCGAGTCCCAGCATGACAATGGCGAGCGCCACAGGGAGAAAGATCGCTACACCGGCTGTGTTCATGCCAGTTCCTTAGAGAAGCGAGCGAGAGCCGACCCACGCCGTCCCGGAAAGGAGCCGCGTTGGAACCGTGAAGCGTCAGGTCGTCACAACGGGGAGGTCGCACGCGGACAGGGGAAATGCGGTCGGCAGGTCAGCTCCACTGCCATCCGGCCTCGCCGGCCGGGCGGGACGCGGCCGGCGTCTTAAGAAGCACGATGCCCCGCAGGCGGGCTCGGTCGATGAGTGGTCGTAGTCCTTCGAACCGATCGCCGGTGCCCGATCAGGCCGGCTTGTCACCAGAGGGCAGGTAGATGCTGCGCTTGGGCGCCTTCATCAGTTCGTGTACGAGCGGCGCGAAGTGCTCCAGAGGCAGTGTGTCGTAGCCGGGGTCGAACGACGGTTGATCGAATTCGTGGCAGAACTCAGCGGTGTAGTCGAAGTGCTCGTGGCCGCGGAACTTCTCCCTCAGGTTCGGGTCGAGGCCGAGATGGTGGAAGAAGTAGTAACCCTGAAAGACGTCATGATGGCTCACCATCCAGTGGTTGCGCTCGTCGACGAAGGGTTTGAGGATCGCCGAGGCGACGTCGGCGTGGTTGAACGATCCGAGAGTGTCACCGATGTCGTGGATCAGGGCGCACAGCACATACTCGTCGTCCTTGTTCGCGCGATAGGCACGGGTCGCCGTCTGCAGGCAGTGGGTCAGCCGGTCCACCGCGAAGCCCCCGTAGTCCCCGCCGAGGAGCCGCAGGTGCGCCAGGATCCGCGACGGCAGTCGCGGCATGTAGTTCATCGCCTCGGCCACGATGATCTGGTAGTCCTCCGCCGTGGACTCGGTCATCGCGTGGAAGGTCGCGCGTGAAGGGGCTTGATTGCCCGATTGGCTCATCTCGGTCTCCACGTCAGTCGAACAGGTCCTGGTCGGACACGAGGATCTGATCCCACAACGGACGGAACTGGAACCAACCGGCCAAGGGGGTGCCGATCTGCTCACGCACCGTGAGCGCGGTCTCGCGGTCGATGAGCTTCGGGGTGCCGGCCGCCATGGCCAGAAGTTGTGCCTGGCAGGAGCGCTCCATGGTGACGAACCACCAGGCGGCCTCGGCCACGGACTGCCCGACCGTCAGCAGCCCATGGTTCTGCAGCACCGCCGCCTTCGCCGGTCCGAGCGCCTTGCTGATGCGCCTGCCCTCTTCGACGTCGTTGGCCACACCGCCGAAGTCGTCGTAGATGGCGTGATCCTCAAAAAAGGCGCAGGCGTCCTGGATGATCGGGTCCAACCGGACGCCGAGGCTCGCGAAGGCTTTGCCGTACAGCGAGTGCGCGTGTGCCGCGGCGACCGTGTCGGGCCGGGCGGCGTGCACCTGGGAGTGGATGACGAACGCCGCGCGGTTGACCGGCCGGGTGCCGTGCAGGACGTTGCCCTCGTGGTCGACCAGGATCAGGTCGGAGACCTTGATCTGGGAGAAGCTCATTCCGAACGGGTTGACCCAGAAGGCCTCTGGGTTGCCCGGATCGCGTGCGGTGATGTGGCCGGCGACGCCTTCGGAGAAGCCGAACCTGCCGAAGATTCGGAAGGCGGCGGCCAGTTCGCGCTTGCGATGCAGACGCTCCTCTTCGATGGTCAGGCCTTGTGGCGGCAGGGGAAGGTTGAGTTGCCCTCCCGCCGACGTCACGCCGACGGCGGCGGTCTCGGCGCCGCTCATCGTCTCGGTAACGCTCATGTTGTTCCTCCTGGCCGAAACGGCATACAGACATGTATCCGATACGTTCATGTATCGGATACATGTCTGTATCATGGAGGCCGCGAGAAGAGCGTGTCAACGGGTAGGAGAAGGCAGATGCCGCGAGGACCGACACAACGCCGTCCGCGCACCAGGGCCCGGCTGCTGGAGGCGGCGTTCGCCGTTTTCGCCGACCGCGGCTTCCACGGCACCTCCATCGAGGACATCTGCAACCACGCAGGCTTCACCCGTGGCGCGTTCTATTCGAACTTCACCACCAAGGACGAGCTGTTCCTGGCTCTGTTCGACGCGCATACGGAGCGGGTCCTGGAGCGTCTCCGCGCCATCGATCCACCGGAGAGCGACGGGGACGTCTTCGCCAACGTGATCTCGGCCGCCACTCAGCCCAGCGACGACGAACGGCGCTGGTATCTGATCACAACCGAGTTCACCCTGTACGCCATCCGGAATCCCGATGCCGCCCGCGCACTCGCGGTGCATGAGAACCGGCTCCGCGAAGCCGTCGCGAAACTCCTTGGCGACCTGTGCACCGAACTGGGCGTCGAACCGTCCACAGACCTGGATGACCTGGCACGCCTCGTCATCGCAGTGATCGAAGGCGCCCGCGCGCAAAGCTACGTCCAACCCGACGAGCTGCCGCCGGGCCGGCTGGAAAGGACCTTCCTGCCGCCGATCCTGCATGCCTTCACCAGATCGGTGCGCTGAGCCGCTTCCGGAAACTCCGCGCCCGCGGGCGGCCGAAGTCCGAACGTGCCCGGCCCGGGTCGGCCGATGACCAGACCAAGCGGGTCGGGCCACGTTGCCCGGTGCTGTCATATCGTGCCGCAGCACGCCGAAATCAGGCGGTCCACCAGCGATACAGCCCGTGCCGCGTGGCCGCGAGCGACGAAGACTTCACGATGCTGTTCACCAGTGCAATACGCCTCATCATGATCCGCTAGCACCCGGCGCGGCACCTGCCGTGTTGTGGTTGATGGAGGCATGGCTTGCGCGATGCCGAACGGCTCGCCCGCTCAATCGTCCGCCTCGCCGTCCTCGCTCGTGGTAGCGCAAATACGGAATGGGGCATCCGCGGTCGGAAAGGGCTCGGATTGCTCGTGGCGGGTCTGAACGGAGGGCATGACGCTCCTAAAGGCAGGTCGGACAGCGGCCTGCCCGTGGGGCGCCAGAGGGACCGTTCGGGCGTGCGAGCACGCGCCGAGCACAGCGGCGTCATCTCTACCTGTGGTCTGGAGCGCGGAATCATTTTGCGCAGCCACGATGCAATGATCAGGAGGGTGTCCGCCGTGCTCTGTGCGTGCTCGTACGCCCCGTCACGCGTCGTCAGGGCCCGGCACCGCTTGACACGCAATGTGCGCGGAGGTGGTATGAACTACCGTCAAATGACACTCCGCGACACTAAAGGATCTTGCTTCTAATCCGACGGTCGCAGGTTCGAATCCTGCAGGGCGCGCTTTGATCATGTTCTGACCTGCGGCAACGCGGGATCGGATGCGTTCCAGAATTTTCTTCTGGTGGTTGCGTGCTCCGTGCGTGCTCGCGTGCACCAACCCTGCACACATCATGATCCATTCGGTATCTCCGGCTGCTGCAGGAAGAGCAGCGGCCCCGCCTCGCCGGGAGAAGGCGGTGAGTGCGGGGCCGGATGCTTAATCCGACTGTCGGCCTCTCAGCCTCGCAGTGAGATGAGCTTCCCGGGCTTAGCCTGGTCTTCGTCACCGAAGAGCAGGGCGGCGGTCTTCTCGGCCGCGGCCGTGGCGACCTGCGGGTAGACGGAGGTGTAGGTGTCGGCGGTGAAGGCACTGGAGGTGTGGGCCAGCGTTTCCTGCACCACCTTCATCTCCACCCCGGCCGCCAGCATCAGCGAGGCCGCGCCATGGCGGAGGTCATGCAAACGGATGGGCGGTAGCCCGGCCAGGTAGGCGAGCCAGAGGAATTGGTCGGAGACGTGCTGCGGATGCAGGCGGCTGCCGTCGGGCTGAGACGAATCCGGTGTCGGTCCATGCCTGGCCCATGGTCAGGCGTTCCTGGAGTTGCTGTTGTCGGTGGGTGCGCAGAATCTGGGCGGTGTCGGTGTCCAGGGCGATGGTCCGTACTGAGGCGTCGGTCTTCGGGGTGCCTTCGTGGACCTGCCGGGCCAGTTGGACGAGCTGCCAGTTTACGGTCAGGGTGTGGCCGTCGAGGTTGACCTCCTTCCAGCGCAGCCCGCAGACCTCGCCCCGGCGCAGGCCACGCAGAGTGATGAGCCGGTACAGGGCGAACAACCGATGCCGCTGGGCTTCCTCAAGGAAGAGGCGGGTGTGCGCGGGCGTCCAGACCATGACGGGGGAGGGGCGGGGCACGCTGGTGTAGGCGTTGATCGGGTCGACCCTGCGCTTGCCGAAAATTCCATCCGTACAGTTCAAGCCGCATGCGAGTACTCGTAGGGGACTCCGCCGAGCCGGTCTCGTCGGCATATGTTCAGGTCGGTGATTGGCTCGGGGTCCGTGAGCGGATCGGGGACGGCGCGCAGCGGGGCCGCTTGGGCCAGGGCTTGATGGGCGCGGTGCTGGTTGCAGAACCGTTCGTACTCGCGCAGGGCATGCCGCAGGTGGCGTTCGTTGCACAGGAGGCACCGGTCGAGGAGTTCTCGGCGCGGACCCGGCTGGCCGCGGCCGGTTTCTTTCCGCGGCCTGCCGCGCGGATACGGCCTGGCGACGCGGATCGTCGGCGCCGACTTCGGCAAGCTGTTCACTGCGGATCTGGGGGAGGAGGTGACGGCCGAGCAGGGCACGCTGGTGTCGGAGGTGCGCAGCGTCTGGGCCGAGCCGGGCGCCGACGGCACGTTCTACGGCTCGCCGTACGAGTATGACATCGTGCAGTTCGTCCGCGGGCGGTTCCTCACCGGCTACCGCCACACCGTGCGCCCCGGCGAGCTGGCGACCGTGGTCAACCGCAACCACGACGTGACCCCGGATAAGCAGCAGGGCTACATGCACAACTTCGGTTTCCCGCCCGAGGGCGGCAGCGCGATGTCGGGACCGATCAGGTATGACGTGCCCAGCACCCGGACCATCTACTACAGCGCGAAGGGCGTGGTCTGGGACAACCGGTGGGAGACGAGCGGAGCGCGCCAGACGCAGTTCTGGTACGACGACACCACCTGGCAGCCGGGCAGGAAATACGTGGTCGACTGGCAACGCGGACCTGCCGGGCCGAAGTTCAACCCGCGCACGTACGTCGCCCGAGCCGGGAACACCATCATGTTGAACATCCCGCCGTTCGGCGACGACTCCGGGCACACCGGCTACTCGCTGCTCGACGGCGGCCGGGTCGGGTTCTACCGCGACGGCGTCCAGCTGGCCGAGATACCGAAGTACTTCTACGACGCCAGCGGGCCGGTGCCGTCGGCTGAGAGCACCTATCGGCTGGAGTACAGCGTCGACCGTACGACCGGCTTCAACGCCTCCACCAAGATCAGCGGTGCGTGGACGTTCAAGTCCGGTGAGGTGGGCACGGACAAGTGGACGTACCTGCCCCTGGCGTCGTTCTCCTTCACGCCGCAGGTCGACCTGGCCAACAGCGCACCGGCCGGCCGGCCGTTCATGGTGCCGGTGAGCCTGAAGGCTCAGCCGGGCTCGGCCGCCTCGCGGACGCGGCGGGTCAGTGTCGAGGTCTCCTACGACGAGGGCGCGACGTGGCGGAAGGCGGCCCTGATCCCGACCGGAACGGACACGTGGCTGGCCACGCTGAACCACCCGGACAAGGGGTCGGTGTCCGTGCGCGCGCACGCGGAGCGGGCCGACGGCGGCACCGTCGACTACACCGTCATCCGCGCCTACAACCTGCGATGACGCCCGGCGGGCCTCGGGCACGTTGCCCGAGGTCCGCCGTAGTACGTAAACCATCCGATGTCCTCCACCGCGGCGGCCAGCAGAATGAGGGCGTCACCGTTGAATGAACACTCAGGATGCGCCCTATCGTCAGGAAACCCGCAGCCGCAGCGCGGCGAAAGTGTTCGTGACGGTCAGGTAGGCCAGGCGAAGGAGCACGGCCGATCATCATGCCGCCCGCGTTTCCGTCTCCTGGTGGCCGGAGCTCGCGCATGCCACGCAAAGCTTCGCAGGGTTATGACCTGGGCGGATGTAATTATCGGCAGGCGCAACCACTCACCGTGCCCGCTTCGAGCCGATCGCGGGCGAAGCCCTCGGTACTGAGGGTGTGGACCCCCGCGGCCCGCAGTCGCGACATACGCCTCGGTTGAGACGGTGTGCAGGTGCCGAGTGCCGCCGTGGACGCTGTCGGCACATTCGCAGTCGTGGACCGCCAACTCGCTGATCTACTAGGTTCCACCAGGGAAGAGCGGAGTCATAGAGCGAACTCCGTGCCGAGGTCGTCGAGTTCGGTGCGCTCGCAGATGTGGTCGACGAAGACGTAGCGGTGCGCGAGTTCGAGGGTGTTTCCATCGGCCAGCGCGATCTCCTCGTCGAAGGTGGGGGAGGGGCTGATCACGGCGAACGGGTCTCTGCGTACGAACCACTTGATAGGTACGGACGCGCTGGAGTGGCCGGCGATGGCCAGCACGGTGCCGCCGCCGTCGATCTCGTCGTGCCGACCGGCGAGGGCAAGCCACGTGGCCTCGGCACCCATCATCTCCTCGCCGCCCTGCCCACCGGCGCCGATGATCGTTCCCTGTGTCCAGGACCTGGGGCCCCGCCAGAAGAAGCCCGCGTATCCGGCCGCCGGTCGGCCGTGGGTGGTGGGGCTGCCGAAGTCCAACGTGGCGCCGCGGACATTATGCAGCTGCGTGGTGAAGTCCAGCGCCCAGATGCCGCGATCGGCGTCCGCGCCGTGAACGACCTGCCGGCGTTGCTCGGTGATCCAGTGCTCGCCCGCCGCCGTGACCCAGTGCAGGGTCTCGTCGATCGTGACCTGTTCCCCATCCCCCGAGACATCGATGAAGTCGATGTGATTGATGTGGCCGAGGTTGTCGAGCCAGTGGTAGTCCTTCTCCACCGAGAACGTGGGGCCGCCCCAGAAATTCTGCCCTGACAGGTGGGCCCAGGTCATCTGCAGGCCCTTGTGCCAGCGGTGGTCCCACGGGCGGTAGACCGACATGGGCGCACCGGTGAGGCTGCGGATGGGATGCAGATATGGCTTGGGCGCCTCGGCGTCGGGAGCGTCAGGGTGGTAGACGTACTGTGCGATCTCTACGTCGCCGGCGGTGATGATCAGGGACCTGTCCTCGTCGCGGACGCCGAGCTTCGTTTCAAGCACGGGGGGACTCCTTCTGCTGAAGGCGGCTGATGGCGGTCGGCAGGTCGCCGCCGTTGAGCGAGTGGTAGAAGGGGTTCGCCCCATTGAGCTCGGCTCGGGTGACGGGACGTTGCGTGATGGCGGACTGGTACATGGCCGTGATCAGCTCCATGACGCGCCTGCCGTCGGCGCCGCCGGCGGGCGGGCGTTCGCCGGCCGCCCTGGCTGCCAGCAGAGCGGCGAGCTGGGCACGGTGCGAACTGGGCCTGTTCTCGGCCGGCGCCCAGCCGGCGATCCTGTCCTCGTCGGTGACGTGCGGCGCGGGCGTCCAGCGCCAGTAGGAGTCGTCGTAGCCGTAGAGGTGCTCGACCTCGACGGTGGCGTCGGTGAAGTCGAAGCGCAGGTAGCTCGTCTCCCGGGGGGACAGGACGCTGTTGACGATCGAGCAGATGGCGCCGGAGGCGAACCGGACGATCGCGAATGACACGTCCTCGGTCTCGACCCGGCGGCCGAGCGTCGCCGCCACGGCGTGCACCTCGTGCCAGTCGCCGAGCAGGTTGAGCAGGAGATCCATCTGGTGGATGCCGTGGCCCATGGTCGGGCCACCGCCCTCGGTCTCCCACACGCCGCGCCACGGCACCTCGAAGTAGTCGTGGCCGCGGTACCACAGGGTGTTGCACACGGCGACGAGCGGCGCACCTAACTCGCCGGTGCGGATGTGCTGACGCAGCCGTTGTGCTGCGCCGCCGAAGCGGTGCTGGAAGACATAACTGGCGTACGGGCCGCCGTCCTTCTCGTGGGCGGTGATCTCGTCGTACTCGGCCAGCGACAGCGTCGGCGGTTTCTCACACCAGACCCACGCGCCGGCGTCTAGGCCGGCGATCACCGCCTCGCGATGCGCGACCGGCGGCGTCGCGACGACAACGAGATCGGGACGCTCCCGCGCCAGCATGTCCGCCAGATCGGTGTAGCGCCCTGGGATGTTGTGGGCTTCGGCCAACTCGTTCGCACGAGCGGGATCGACGTCGCAGACTGCGACGACCCGCACCCTGTCGCCTGCCGCGGCCAAGGCAGGCAGGTGGCTGATCCTTGCGATGCCCCCGGCCCCGACGATCGCGACTCGGATCGGGGACGACAATTCGGACACAGATCCTCCCTCGGAGGGGCAAGAAAGTGATCGATCACTTAACTCGGGCTCAGCTGGACTGAGCCGGTATGCGCGCCAAGATCAGCGCTCGGGAGGAGGCATTCACCGGCGCGCGCGGTTCCTGAGATGATCGCCGGTCACCCCTGCCCGCCCTGAAGGCGGACGGCTTCGAGATTCCGGTTCGTTCGGCGCATGAGGTCGACCATCTCCAGGTACGGCTGGTCCTGCTGGTTGATCAGTCCCGTGTTGAACGCCTCGGTGGAGCCGGGCTTCATCGTCACCGCCTGGTCGTACGTGGCGAACCACGAGTACCCGACGAACACCGGGCTCTTCGCCTGCGCCTCGACGAACGCCTGGAACTTCTCACCGCGGTTCGCGATGCTGGTCGCAGTGGTCGCGGCATTGGGCGCCTTGAGACCCCGCTCGGGGTGGCAGAAGCAGAATTCGAGATTGAGGATCGGTTTGTCATACACCTCGTACTGCTTCAAGTAGCTGGTGCTGTCGGAGTACCAGTCGTAGGAGATCGCGTCGAGGTGGTCGATCCCGCCGATGTTCCATTCCTGGCTCGTCCGCCACGTCGGCACCAGAGAGGAGCCGATGAACAGGTGGTGCGGGTCGTGACGCCTGATCGCGGTGCCCACCTTCCTGAAGTAGGTCTTCGAAGCCAAGGTGATGAACGCCCGCACGTCGCCGGCGGGCACCCTGCGGATGTCGATCGCCTCGTCGCGCAGCGCGTCGAACGAGGCCGCGGAGGTCCCGAGGATCTCGTTGACGCGGGCGAGGTCGCGGTCATAGGTCTCCTCGAGGTAGGCGACGAACGCCTTCTTCGCCGGCAGGCCGGAGTTCTGCCGGACGACGTCGGCGACGACCTGGTCGTTCCAGCCGCGCTCGTTCTCGAAGAAGTACCCGATCAGCCACGGGTCGTCGCGATACTTGCTCAGGCCGAAGTCGGTGAAGGCGCGGTCCAGCTTCGCGGAGAAGTCCGGGTCGAACGGGTCGATGCCCCACTGCACCTTGATGACGTCGACGGGGGTCGGCGCCCGCTCGATGTACGGCATGGCGACGGTGGGATCCCGCTGCCACTTGCTCTGCGTGTTGAACCCCCAGTCGATCATGCGGCGCCGGCTGATGTCGCGCCATTTCGCCTGGTAGTCGTCGCCGTACTTCCGCCTCAGATTGGCCTTGATGAAGTTCACCGTCTGGAGTCCCTGCTGGACGACGGCGTACGCGTCCGGGAATCGGGCGGGGTCGGGCAGTTCCTCGAACACATCTCGCGGGCTGCCGTCGGCGTTCCTGTACAGGGTGCCGTAGCCCCATTCGTCGTAGGAGAACGCGTCGACCCCCTTGAGGAAGAAGAGGTGACCGTCGGGTGTGACGAACCACCAGCGGCCGTCCACCTTCTTCAGCCGGAAGTATCCGGTCGCTTCATGGCGTCCGAGCGACTTCAGCCCGCCGTACCGGTCGTAGGTTGCGCTGTCCCATCCGACGCCGGACAGCCGCGCCGCCTCCTCGGCGTACTCGCGCTGCAACTGCTCGTCCGACGTGATCTTGCCCGGCCAGTCCTGGTGGAGGTACTGCCCGTACCTGTCGACGAGCTTCGTGTCGGCTACGGCCTGCGCGGGATGCCGCCCGGCGAGCACGCCGGCCGCCGCTAGGGCGGGTACGCCGACGATCAGGTTCCTTCGCGAAATCGAGGGCATGACGAGGGCTCCTTCGTGGTGGGGGGTGGAGAAATCCGTGGCAGGTGTGCCCTACCTGCCGAAGGGTGTCGGGTCGACCGGCGTGGAGACGGTCAGCGCGTCCCAGCTCCAGCAAATCCGGCCCGCCGCATCCTGCTCGCCGGTCAGGGGGGCGATGCGGGGCGCCGCACTCGCTGTGACCAGCTCCAGGGCGAAGGCGGCGCGCAGCCTGGCCTGGTGGAAGTCGACGGCGGTGGACGGCCCCGCGTAGAGCCTCACCTCGGCGCGTGCCTCGTCCTCCTCTTCCACGGCCCGCCAGGTCCTCGTCAGGCCGAGGAACTCCGCGGGCACGGTGTGGACGACCGCCTGGCGGTCCCCTGCATATAGCGCGAACACGCCGTCGCGCAGCTCGCGGACCTTCACCCCGCGCCCCCGTACTGTGATGCTCAGCCTCAGGTCGTCGATGTGGAAGACGCTGCCCGCGGGCTTGTCGAGAGCGGGGTGGAAGTCGCCGGAGTCGTAGCTGAGCCACCAGGCGGACAGCACGCGCGGACCGTCCTGGTGCTGGCGGCACCAGGCGGCGCTCAGATCGTGACCGTTGAGCAGCATACGGGCGCGCAGCACCACGGCGGGGTCGTCGGGCGTCCGCCAGTATCCGAGCAGTGGGCGCCGCTGAACCCAGGCGAACTCTTCGTCGGCCGAGCCGAGACAGGCGTCCTCCGTGAGCCACGAGGTGCCGGCCGTCTCGGCGCCGAAGCGGGTGCGCACCTGGAAGGGCACGGAGGGAAGCGCGCCGAACCGCTCGGCGATGGCCGGGGGACACGGCAGCGGCGGCACCAGGAGCGGCATGCGGGGCGCGGCCTTCGCCGTCTCCTCACGGAGCACGACTGGCGCCCCCGTCTGAGCCTGGAGGTACTCGGCCAGGACCGGCTGCAGCCAGTCGTGGTAGGCCCGGCTCATCGGGCCGGCGAGCTGGCCGGTGCCGGGATGGAACCGTTCGGCCAGTGCCGCCCAGGTGCGCTCCCGCAGCTGCTCCGCGACCGCTCTGACCCCGGGATCAGTCACGATCAGTGCGGCGCGTTCCAGCTCCTCCAGCACCACCCGGCCGTAGGCGGGCGAGTTGTACTCGGTGAACCCGCCCGCCTCGTCGTGCAGGGCAAGCACGGTGCGCAGCCGCCGTCGGGCGAAGTCCAGCAGAAGTTTCGTGTCGGGGGCCTCGGGGACCGTGCCCCCGAGGATCTCCGCCGCCGCGGCGGTGGTCACCGCGCCCATCACCGCGATGTTGGTGTAGCCAGGGTCGACGTTCCGCCGGAAGATCGACATCGCCGCGTGGTGCAGCGCGGCGCGTACTCGCCCCCTCAGGTCCGGGGCGAGTTGCGCATCATGGACGGCGAGGACCTGCGCCAGCCGTACCCCGATGAAGTCCGCCCAGTTCCAGTCGGCCGGTCGCATCTGCTCGGGCGGTTCCTCCATGAACCATCCCCAGATCCCGTAGTGGGCTGCGAGGGGGTCGGTCACCTGCAGGTCGACCAGCGCGCTCAGTACCTCGGCGGCACGGCCGGTACGGCCCAGCCGCAAGAGCGCGATGGCGTAGTCGGCCGCCTCCCTCGTCTGGTGCGCCCGGGCGCCTTCGGGGACGCGGGTGTGGTAGCCCGGGCCGGTGGCGTGACACCAGGGCATTCGGACGTCCTCGTCGTAGCGGGCGTCCAGCCGGGCCACGTACTCCTCAAGTCGCATCGGACCTACTTCGTGTCGTTCACGCAGCGCAGCACCGGAGCGGAGGTAAGCGCGGCGAGGTCGAGATCACGTGAGCTGCGGATGTGGAAGACGGCGCGCTCCCCGGGCAAAAGCGTGATCATCATGTCGTCCACGGTGGCGTCCGGATCCAGCCGGTCGGGGAAGAGCGTGAGGTCGCGCAGGATCGTTCTGGCGGTGACGGTGAGGAGGTACCCGTCGGTCACCGGCCGCGCCTCGGCCTCGTAGTCGGCCGAGGGAAAGGCGACCGCGGCGTCCTGGGCGAAGAGGTGGCTGATCCGCGTCTCGTCCAGGCGGGCCACCAGCAACTCGGACGCCGGATCGGCGGGGGAGGCGACGTGCCGCGGCAGCGGGATCCGTGCCACCCCGCGGGGCGGCACGCGGACCCGCACGGACTCCTTGGCCAGCGGCTCGCCGGCCAGGTTGTGCCGGATCAGCTCCAGATCGCCCGACCAGGGGTCGGGGCTGTCGTTGACCGCGACGATGTCGCCTTCCTGAACGGTCAGCAGGCGGTCGGCGTAGGCCCGGCGGAGCGCGTACCAGAGGGGCTTGCGCCGCCCGTCCCCGTCGACCGCGGCCCAGGAGGTGACCGGCCAGCAGTCGTTGAGCTGCCAGACGATAGCACCCATGCAGTACGGCATGAGCGAGCGGAACCGCTCCACGCCGAAGGTCACCGCCCTGGCCTGGTTGAGCTGGCCGTAGAAGTGCCAGTCGTCGAAGCTCTCGGGGCGCGGCAGGTGCTCTCCCAGTCCGCGGAGGAGCTTGCCCTGGCCGTCGACCGCCTTCTGGTGGGAGGAGTCGGGGGTGAGCGGGCCGCTGGTGACCGATCGGCGCAGAGTGGCGTAGGTCGGCGGGCCCTGGAAGCCGAACTCGGCGACGAAGCGCGGCCGCCAGTCCGCGTAGTGGACGTAGTCGATGTCGTTCCAGACGTCCCAGATGTGCACGGTACCGTGCTCGGGCACGTTGGGATGGTGGCCGCTCCCCGAGTACGGCGTGCCCGGCCAGTACGGCCTGGTCGGATCCAACTCGGCGACCACGCGTGGCAGCACGTCCAGATAGTAGGCCTCGCCCCAGGCGCGGCCCGACAGCTGTTCCTCCCAGCCCCAGTCGGCGTGGCCCATGAAGTTCTCGTTGTTGCCGATCCACATCATCAGGCTCGGATGCGGCGCCAAGCGCACCACCTGCTCGCCGGCCTCCGCCACGACCTCCGAATAGAGCGGTTCCTCCTCGGGGTAGGCGGCGCAGGCGAACGGGAAGTCCTGGAAGACCATGATGCCGAGCTCGTCGGCGAGGTCGTAGAACTCCTCGCCCTCGTACAGTCCGCCGCCCCACACGCGCAGCAGGTTCACGTGCGCCTCGCACGTTTGGGCGAACCGCTCGGCCAGCCGCTCCTGGGTCACCCGGGCGGGGAAGCAGTCGTCGGGGATCCAGTTGGCGCCGCGCACGAACACCGGCACGTCGTTGACGAACAGAGTGAAGGCGGACCCCTTCGGATCGGGGCCGGCGTCCGGGGTGGTGTCCAGCCGGACGGAGCGGAACCCGACCTCGCGCCGCCAGGAATCGCCGGTCTCCTCCAGCGTCACGGTGAGCGGGTGCCTGGCCTGCTCGCCGTACCCGCGCGGCCACCACAGGGCGGGCTCGCGCACGCGCAGTTCCAGCACGGCCTCGCACGCCCCCGGCGCCAGCGACGCCCGCGCCGAGGCCCCGGCCACCTCGGCGGACAGCGTCAGCGGGAGGTCGGCGGCTGGTCCCGCGGCGCGTTCGACGGTGACGTGGACCCGCACCAGGCCGTCGCGCCCGTCGAGGGTGATCTCCGGGCGCACCTGGGCGAGCCGGGCGGTCGTCCAGGTGTGCAGGCCGACCGGCCGCCAGATGCCTGAGGTGACCAGGGTGGGGCCCCAGTCCCAGCCGAAGTTGCACGCCATCTTGCGGATGAACTGGTAGGGCTCCGGGTACGGCCCGGGCAGCGCGCCGAGCTCGGCCCGCCGCTCCTCGGCGTAGGCGTGGGGCGAGGAGAAATGCACGGTCAGCCTGTTGCGCCCCTCGCGGAGCAGCTCGCGCACCGGGAAGCGGTAGCTCCTGTGCATGTTGGCCGTGGTCCCGACCTCGATCCCGTTGAGGATCACCGTGGCGATCGTGTCCAGGCCCTCGAACACCAGGTCAGCCCGGCCGTGGCCGTCGTCGGCGAAGGTGAACTCGCTCTCGTACCGCCAATCCGTGCGGCCCACCCAGGCGAGCCGGTCCTCGTTGTCGTCGAGGTAGGGGTCGTCGATGAGACCGGCCGCGAGCAGGTCGGCGTGGACGCAACCGGGGACGGTGGCGGGCACACCCTTGAGATGCGGCTCGGCCGGGACGGCGGTCGCGGTCCAGCCGCGGTCCAGCGGGTGATACGCACTCACATGCTCTCCCAGCCTCTACGACATTGCACCTTAAGCGCATAAGTAAAGCGACCATATGGCTGGGGCCGATTCACGTCAACAACCTGGATACTCGCGTGAACTCACCTGCTGATGCGCTTCATTTGGCCATTGACAAATGCGCGGTTGTTAACCCATAGTGACGGCCACGTACAGGAAGGCCTCACCCCTCTGAACGGAGCTCCATATGCGAGTACGACTGCCGGGGCTGTTCGCCGCCACGCTCGTCGTCGCCACGGCCGCCGGATGCGGGTCCGGCTCCGCAGGCTCCTCCTCCGAGCCCTCCTCGGGCGGCAAGACGCGTATCACCGTCGCCGACCTCCCACCCTCCACCCAGCAGAACGTTCGCCAGCAGTTCCTCAACCGGGTGGCGGCGTTCGAGAAGGCCAATCCGAACATCGACATCGAGCCGCGCGAGACGAAGTGGGACGCCAAGACCTTCGCCACCCGCCTGGCCGGCGGCCAGCAGGAGACGGTCATGCAGGTGCCGCTCACCGAGCCCGCCGGAATGATCAAGCGGCGCCAGGTCGCCGACATCTCCGCCGAGGTCAGCAAGCTCCCGCACGCCGCCCAATTCGACAAGCGTGCGCTCGCTCCGGCCACCGATTCGGCCGGCCACATCTACGGCCTGCCCACCAGCGAGTTCGCCCTCGGCCTGATCTACAACCGGGAGTTGTTCGACAAGGCCGGCCTCGACGTCGACAAGCCGCCCGCGACCTGGGACGAGGTCCGCGGTGCGGCCAAGACGATCGCGGAGAAGACGGGGGTGGCGGGCCTGGCCGTGCCGACCACCGAGAACACGGGCGGCTGGATCTTCACCGCCATCAGCTACACCTACGGTGGCCGCCTGCAGCAGAGCAACGGCGGCAAGACCGTCGCCACCCTCGACACCCCGCAATCCCGCGGCGTCCTCGACCTGCTCAAGGCGATGCGCTGGCAGGACGACTCGATGGGCTCCCAGCAGCTGCGCAACGCGAAGGACCTGGCCAAGGACTTCGCCGCCGGCAAGGTCGCCATGATGATCGGCACTCCGAGCCTCTACAACGAGTACGCCACCCAGTACGGCGGCAAGCCGGAGGCCTTCGGCATGGCCGCGATGCCGAAGGGGAGCACGTCCGCCACGCTGCTCGGCGGACAGGTGGCCGTGGTCAGCCCCAAGGCCACCCCGGCCGAACGGGCCGCGGCGGTGAAGTGGATCGACTACTACTTCCTGCAGCCGAGGTACGACGCGACGATCGCGGAGACCTTGGCCGCGGCCAAGGCCAAGGACGAGGTGCCGGTCGGTTTCCCGTACGTCTCTCTGTACGGTTCGGCGGTCACGGACCCGGTTGTCGCGGCCGAGCGCAAGCACGCCAGCGTGCCGGTGGAGAACTTCAAGCCGTACGAGACAGGCGTGGCCGAGCAGGAGTTCGTCACCGAGCCCGCGGTCGCGGCGCAGGACACGTACGCGGCGATGGACACCGTGCTGCAGGCGGTCCTGACCCGCAAGGACGCCGACCCGGCAACGGAGCTCGGCAAGGCCGAGGAGAAGGCCACCGCCGCGCTGAGCAGGGTCCGGCCGTGAACGGAAGACGAGAAGCGGTGGTGACCGCAAGGCGAGAGCGCCGCCGATGACGACGCAGCACCGGCGCGAGACGCAGGATCGGCCCCACCCGATGGCGGCCGAGCCCGGTGTGCCATCCACCCAGGAACAGCCGCCCCTCGACCGGCGGCGCCCGCGCCGTCGCCCGCTCTTGGCGGGCTGGCTGTTCCTGCTGCCCCTGATCGCGACCTTCGGCTGCTTCGCGTGGTGGCCGATCGTACGCAGCGTCGTGCTGAGCTTCCAGAGCACCAATCTGGTGGACGCGCCCACGTGGGTCGGCATGGACAACTTCGCCAACCTGCTGGCCGACCCGCTGCTGTGGACCACCGTGCGCAACACGGTCTGGTTCGTGGTGCTGGCGCTGCTCTTTGGTTTCCCGCTGCCGATCATGCTGGCCGTGGTGATGTCGGAGCTGCGAAGATTCGGGGGCCTGTTCCGCGTGCTGGTCTATCTGCCGGTGGTGGTCCCTCCGGTGGTGGCCGTGCTGATGTGGAAATGGTTCTACGACCCGGACTTCGGCCTGTTCAACGAGGCCCTCGGCGTGCTGGGGCTGGGGCCGTTCCCGTGGCTGCAGGACACCTCGACCGCCATGCCCAGCCTGGTGCTCGAGGCCACCTGGGCCGCCGCCGGATCCACCGTACTGATCTACCTGGCCGCGCTGACCTCGGTGCCCGGCGAGCTGTACGAGGCGGCCGAGATCGACGGCGCCACCATCATGAAGCGGATCTGGCACGTGACCCTGCCTCAGCTGCGCGGCGTCCTTCTGATCATGCTGCTGCTGCAGATCCTCGGCACCTTCCGGATCTTCACCGAGCCCTTCGTGCTCACCGACGGCGGCCCTGAGGACTCCACCGTGACGATCCTGCTGCTGATCTACCGCTACGCGTTCATCTACGGCGACTACGGCGTGGCCTCCGCACTCGGCGTGCTACTGGCGATCGGCCTCGGCGTCATCTCCGCCGTCTATCTGCGCCTCACCAGGAAATGGAGTCGCACATGAGCGAAGACCGCGGCCGTGGCATCGTCTCCGGCATCGACCGGCGGCGGCCCGGGGTGCGTTGGTCCCTGCATCTGGTCCAGGGGGTCCTGCTGCTGGCCACTGCGCTGATCGGCCTGGGGCCGCTGCTGTGGACCGCCAAGGGCGCGATCTCCCCCACCCAGGATCTGCTGCGCGATCCGCTGCGGCTGTGGCCGTCCTCGGTGCGGTGGGAGAACCTCGCGGCCGCCTGGACGGAGCTTCGGGTCGGCCATTACCTGCTCAACACCGTCGTCCTGGTCGGAGGCTCATGGTTCGTGCAACTGTTCGTCGCCACCACCGGCGCATTCGCGCTCTCGGTGCTCAGGCCCCGCTTCGGCAAGCTGGTCTACGGCGCGGTGCTCGCGACTCTGTTCGTGCCCGGGACCGTTTCGCTGGTGGCGCTGTACCTCACGGTGCTGGACCTGTCGCTGGTGGACAGCCCGTGGGCGGTGTGGCTACCCGCCGGGGCGCACGCCTTCAATGTGCTGATCATGAAGCAATTCTTCGACGGCCTGCCCAAAGAGCTGTACCAGGCGGCCCAGGTCGACGGGGCCGGATCGGTCAGGTTGTTCTTGCATATCGTGCTGCCGATGTCCCGGCCCATTCTGGCGGTGGTGTCGCTGCTGGCGGTGATGGAGGGATGGAAGGACTTCCTGTGGCCGATGATCGCCATCACAGACGCCGACACACAACCGCTGGCCGTCGCGCTGCCACGGCTGGCCGAGACAGCCGAGCAGAACCAGGTGATCGCCGGAATGCTCGTCGCGATAATCCCGCCCCTGCTGCTCTTCCTCGTCTTCCAGCGGCACATCGTCCGCGGCATCAGTTTTACCGGACTCAAGGGATGAAGCACACCGTACGGCGCAGCCGTACCACGCTCGGCGTTCTCATCGTCGCCATGTACCTTAAGGTACGAGCGTGAAGCGGCCGACCATCGCGGATATCGCCCAGCGGGTAGGAGTCTCCCAGGGGGCGGTGTCCTACGCGCTCAACGGCCGTCCGGGAGTGTCGGAGGCCACGCGCGAGCGGGTGCTGAGAGTGGCCAAGGAGCTGGGTTGGCGGCCGAGCGTCGCGGCCCGTGCCCTCACCAGTGCTCGCGCCGGCGCGGTGGGCCTCGTGTTGTCCCGGCCACCGAGCATCCTCGGCGCCGAGCCGTTCTTCATGGAGCTGTTCAGCGGGATCGAGACGGCGCTGAAGCCGCACTCGTCCGCACTGATGCTGCAGATGGCCGACGACGAGGACGCCGAGATCGAGGTCTACCGCCGCTGGTGGGCGGAGGGCCGCATCGACGGTGCGATCCTGGTGGAGGTGCACGTCTCCGACCGCCGCCTGCCGGTGCTCGAAGATCTCGGCATGCCCGCCGTGGTGATCGGCGGGCTGCCCGGCACCGGCTCGCTGCCGTCGGTGCGCTCCGACGAGAGCGGCCCGGTGCGCGAAACCGTGGAATACCTCGCCGCGCTCGGCCATCGCCGGTTCGGCCACGTGGCGGGCATGCCACATCTGGTGCACACCAAGGTGCGGGACGAGGCGTTCGCCGAGGCCTGCGCCCGGCTGGGCCTGCCGGAATGCGTCACGCTGTACACCGACTACACCGGTGAGGAGGGCGCTCGCGCGACGCGCCGCCTGCTCAGCTCCACCACCCGGCCAACCGCGATCATCTATGACAACGACATCATGGCGGTCGCGGGCCTGTCGGTCGCCCAGGAGATGCGGCTGCGTGTGCCGGACGACCTGTCCCTCGTCGCATGGGACGACTCTCCTCTGGCCCAGGTGGTGCGGCCGGCCCTCACCGCGGTCCGGCGCGACGTGCCGGCGCTCGGCGCGGCCGCGGCCCGTCACCTGCTGTCCCTCATCAACGGCGATCCGCTCCCCGACATCGAGACCGAACCGGCCCGGCTCACCGCGAGGGGGAGCACGGGCCCGCCCGCCTGACGCAGGCGGTAAGGCGGCGCCGCCCTACCGCCTACTTATTGTCCTTGTCCTTGTTCTTGAACGCCTTGGGCACCCACAGGCTCAGCGGCCGGGTTGACGCCGTGCTGCCGTCACTCTTCCTGACCACCTTCAGGACGAGCGTGACGAGGGTCTTCGCGGACGACGGCCTTACGGTCCCGTCCAGCGCGACCACGTCGGCCCGGGTGGTGGAGGCGATCTCCAGCGAGAACGCCTCCGGTACATGGGGGAGCGGGACCACAGGCTCGTGCGCGTCGACCGGCGCCAACCGGCTGATGGAGTCCGCCACCATCTCCGCGGTGAGCCGGCTGGTGCCGTACTTGTGGACGAGCTCCAGCGAGGTGTTGGTGTCGCGCATGATGTCGGTCATCTCGGTGTAGGGCTGGTCCTGCTGGTTGAGCAGGCCGAAGTTGAAGCTCTCCCCGTCACCCGGCCGCCCGGTGACCGCCTGGTCGTAGTATACGAACCAGCCGGATCCGACGAAGACCGGGCTGCTGGCCTGCGCCTCGATGAACGTCCGGTACTTCGCGCCACGTTCGGCGATGGTCTCCGAGAGTGTCGCGGCGTTGATCGCCCGCAGGCCCCGGTCGGCGGTGCTGAAGGAGTACTCCAGGTTGAGCACCGGCTTGTCGAGATTCGCGTACTCGTTCAGGTAGTCTGCGCTGTCGCTGTAGACGTCGAACGACACCGCGTCCAGCTGGTCGATGGCGCCGACGTTCCAGTCAAAGCTGGTGCGCCAGGTGGGCACCAAGGCCGAGCCCAGGAACAGGTGGTTGGGGTCCTCCTTGCGGATGGCCGTGCGAATGGCGGCGTAGTACGTCTTGGAGGCCAGGCGGATGAACCCCTTCATGTCCTGCGCCGGCAGCCTGCCCACGTCGATCGGGATCCCGACCAGCGCGTCGAACTCGAGGGCGTTCGTGCCGAGGATGGCGTTCACCCGCGCCAGGTCCTGCCCGTAGGCGTCGGCCATGTAGTCCACGAAGGCTCCCTTGGCAGGGAGCGTGCCCTTGTTCAGCAGGATCTCCTTGACCACCTCGGCGTCCCAGCCGCGCTCGTTGTCGAAGAAGTAGCCGATGAGCCATGGGGCGGTGCTCCGTCCCGCGACGCCGATCTCCTCGATCTTGCGGTCCAGCTTGGCCCCGAATCCGGGGTCGAACGGGTCGATCGCCCACTTCACGCGGACGGCGTCCGCTGGCGCCGGCACCTGATCGATGTATGGCAGGCGCACCTCCGAGTCGCGGGCCCACTTGCTCAGCCCGTTGAAGCCCCAGTCGATCAGCCGCTTGCCGGTGACCTGCCGCCACGCGGCCTTCCAGTCGCCCGGGTACTTGCGCATGAGGTTGGCCTTGACGAAGCTCAGCACCTCGCCGTCATCGGTGGTGCTGTAGGCCGCGGCGTACCGGTCGTGGTCGGGCACTGACTCGAACACGTCGCGGAGGCTGCCGTCGGGCTCCTTGTAGAGCGTGCCGTACCCCCACTCGTCGTGGGAGACCGAGTCGACGCCCTTGAGCAAGAACGGGTAGCCGTCAGGGGTGACGAACCACCACTTGCCGTCGATCTTCCTGAGCCGGAAGTACCCGTCGGACGGCTGCTTGCCGAGGGCCTTCAACCCGCCGTAGGTGTCGTATTTGCCGGGGTCGAGCACAACTGACCGCAGGTGCTCCCACTCCTGGTCGCGCTCGCTGTTCAGCTGGGCGTCGGAGGTGACCTTTCCGGGCCAATCCTGGTAGAGGTACTGGCCGTACTGGTCGGCCAGCCTGGTGTAGCTGGTCAGCTCCTGGCGCATGGCGTTCTCGTCGTACGGCGGCTCCGGGTCCTGCCCGACCTCCCCGCTGCCCTGGACGAGCTCGACCTCCGACAGCGGGATGTGCAGGTACTGGTTCGCCCGGGTGAGCTGGATACGGACGAACCGTGTCTTCTTGCCGGCCATCGAGATGTCCAGCGCGTAGTCGGTGTCGGCGCGATCACGCCTTTCCCTTCCGGCGATCTTGTAGGTGGTGTCAGCTTCCGCCCGGTAGGTGACGGTGATCTCGTCGAAGCTCCAGTACTGGTTGGGTGCTCTGCTGAACAGCCTGATCTTGTCGAGAGGATGGTCCGCCAGCAGGTCGAAGACGAGCGACACCGTCTTCGGCGCGGACGCGCTGCCACGCCAGCCGACGTAGTCGGTCCGGTCGCGGTTGAACAGGGTGCTGTACAAGAACGGCACGACGCCGCCGGAACTGTCCGGCACGCCGTCTTCGGGGGCGACCCCGGCGAGGTAGTTGCCCACGTCGACCACGCCGGACCGAGGGATCTGCTTGACCGGCTTGGCGATTTCCCCGCGCAGTTGGTCGGCGGACAGCGGCGGTGCGGGATCCTGCGCGGGCTCGCCGGTGCCCGGGTGGACCGAGATCTCGTTCAGCGCCATGTGCTGGTATTCGTGCAACCGGGCGATCCTGATGATGACCAGACGCGTGGTGCGGTTGCCCATGTTCACGGTCAGGGCGTTGTTCAACGGCACGTCGTCCGGCAGCGGGCTGGCCGTGCCGTACCACGTCTGGGCCCTGATCGAGGTGTAGTCGGGCTCGGCCTCCGCGCGGGCGCGCACCGAGACGGCTCTGATGCCGTAGTAGCGGTTGGGCGCGTTGCTGACAATCGAGATCTGGTCCACGGGGTAGTCCCGGAGCAGGTCGATGACGATCGAGACCACTTTGTACTTGGCCACGCCGTCGCCGAACCATTCGGCCCGGGTGGTGATCGACGCGTCCGCCAGCTTGCCCTGGCCAAAGGCCAGCAGCCCGCTCTCGCCTTTGTCGGGGGCGTCGCCGGCGTTGGGCGGCTGATCGTAAGCGTAGTTACCGACGGTGAGGGCGGGCTCGAGCGCCGCCCACGCCGACGTGGAGACCAGCGTCGGTACAGCCAGCATGAGCAGCGCGATTAGCAGTCTGGATAACACGAGCTGAATCCCTTCAGTTCAGCGACGCGGCATCGTGGTCCCACCGGGAGTCGACCGGTCCGCGATGTTGTCGAAGCTCTTACCAGCGGAATCTGCTTCCTATAGACGACACGATCACGAAATCCTGAAGAAATGTCAAACGTCTTCTGAGCTTAATTTCTTAAGCGCTAAAGCTATTCGTAGACCCGGACGGAGACAATGTGTGCCCGGCGGCTGCCGTGCGTGGATTCGACGACGATCCTCAGCGCGGAGGTGGCAGGTGGTGCGGCCAGGGAGAGGACCCGGTGCCGGGCGCGGTTGTCCGTGCAGCGGACCAGCGGCCGCCAACGATCGGAGACCAGCGCCTCAACTCGGAAGTCGCGGACCAGCGTGGGCGGCACGTCGTACGGCGTCCTGTGGTGGTGCAGGTTGATCAGGTCGTCATTGACGTCGTCGTCGAACACCAGCCTGACCTGTCGTGGTGTGACGGGAGCGGGCCAGGTCAGCTGCAGCCATTGCTCTTCTCCGAGCGGATCCGAGGCCCACAGTTGCGGCCCTGCGTACGGCCGCGCGTAGCCCCCCACGGCCTTGCCCGGGCCGTACGCCTCCGTGCGGGGCGACATGCGAAAACACCAGCTCCGATGTGCCTGGTCAGGGCGCCAGTCGAGGATGGGCTGGTCGAACTCCCGCGCGACCGTAACCCGGCGGAAGCAGAGCACCCCGGGCTCGCTGGTCCCGGACCCGTACAGAGCCAGGTGCGGGTTCTTCCGGATGACCAGGAAGGCGTTCTGGGGGGTGTCCGGCCGCCAGGGGAGGGGCAGGCGGAGCCACTGCTTGTCGCCGGGCGCCACGCGCACGCGGGCTTCTGCCACCCGCCGCGCCGGCACGCAGTTCTGGGGGTGCCCGGTGTCGAACAGGTCCGCGGCCAGCTCGGTTCCGTCCCCGAGACCGTCCACCAGCAGCTCGACGGACCCGATCACGGGATCCACCGGCAGCAGCAGCGCGAGATCGGTGTCCATGGGAACGCGTTCGGCCGGCGTCTCAATTACGAGCCTCGTGAGAGCACCGGAGCAGGTGACGGTCGCCTGGCGGGCCAGGTCGGCGGGGTCGCGGTTCGGCACGCCCAGCAGCGCGGCGTCCTGGCGGAGCATCGTCTGCTGGAGCTCCGTGAGGTGGTCGCGGGCGAGGGAGCGCGGTGTCACGCCGCGCTCGACGGCCAGCGCCGCGCCGCTACCCGCCGCCTCGCCGGTGAGCGCGCAAGTGGCCATCACTCTCGTGCTGCCGAACGCCACATGGCTGGCGCTGATGTCCCGGCCCGCGAACCACAGGTTCGACACGTTCACCGAATACAGGCAGCGCAGGGGGATGTGGTACGTGCCGTTGGGATGCCAGTGCTTGGAACCCGCCTCCGCCGCATACACCCCGCCGGGCGGGTGGAGGTCGATGGACCATCCTCCGAAGCCGATCCGGTCTTCGAACGGCGTTTGCTCCAGAATGTCGTGCTGGGTGAGGGTGTGGTCGCCGACGAAGCGCCGGTATTCACGCTTGCCGGGCACCGCCCCGACCCACTCGAGGGTCATGGTGTCGGCGTCGAACCGGCCGGAGTTCTTGATGTGGTCCCAAATGCCGTAGATCACGGACCACAACTCGTCTCGGATCCGCTCGTTGTCGTGCACCGTGTCCAGCTCGCCGCCGAACTCGATCCACCAGTACGCGCAGCCGTTGTCACCGGACTTGATGATGCGGCGCTCGGGGATGGATGTGGACGCGATGTCCTTGGCGAAGGACGGGGGCACGAACTTCACCGGGTGACCGGCGTCCTTCGTGTAGAACAGGATGGTGCTTCCGAGGGTGATGTCGTCGGCGGTCTCCGGTGCCCAGGGCTCGCCGTACTCGGAGCGGGCCTCGCGCCCGACGCGGTGCCGCGCCCCCGCCAAGAAGCCGACCAGCCCGTCGCCCGTGCAATCCACGAACATCGGGGAGTCGAAGCGGATCCGCCGCTCCGAGCCCATCATCCAGCCAGTGACCGAGTCGATGCGCCGGTCGTCCTCCGGGCCGTGCGCGGCCAGCTCGCGTACGTCCGTATTCAGAAAGGTACGGATATTGTGCTCCGCGCGGACGGCGTCCAGGAGCACGAGATCCCAGTAGTACGGATTTCCGTCAGGGTTGCGGTACTGGTTCTCGACGAAGAGCTCGCCCATGATGCCTGTTTCGCGGGCGTAGCGTTGGATGCCGTGTCCGGTGGCGCCACACACCCATACCCGGACCTCGCTCGATGAGTTCCCGCCGAGCACCGGGCGGTTGGTCACCAGCGCGACGGAACGGCCGAGGCGGGCGGCGGCGATGGCGGCGCACACCCCGGCCAGGCCGCCCCCGACCACGGTGAGGTCGCTTCGTACGACTTCGTCTCGCATTTGGAACCCTTCTCGGATCAGGTGGGGATGTCGGTGGCAGCCGCCAGGTGGCCGGCCACGGCCTGCCATCTGGGCGTCGCTGAGCGCGGTGGAGAACGGCAGCAGTGCCCAGACATCGCCGACGAAGTGGACGTCGCGGAACCAGCGGAAGTAGCCGATGTTGGCGTGCTTGTCGTACTGAAATCGGATCTGTCTGCTCTATCCGCGCATGTGCCGTTCGTCCCTGAATGTCCGGCGTTTCTCGGCGGGTGACACCACAATGGCATCGTGACCTTGTGCACGACATAGCCGAGGCCGGGGTTTCTTTGCACCGAACCGTCGTCGGCCGGGTCGACCTACCTGGCCCGGTACGCCCGCGGCGACACGCCCATCACGGCCTTGAACTGTCGGCTGAACAGGAACACGTCCGGGTAACCGAAGTCCGCCGCTACCTCCGCGATGGAGTCGGTCGTCTCGTCCAGCCGCAGGGCCGCCTGGTGGACCCGCCGCCGTACCAGCCAGACCTTCGGTGACATGCCGAAGGTGTGCCGGAACCTGCGGGTGAAGTACTCCGGCGACAGGCCGACCAGGCGAGCGAGCGTCGAGGGGAGCACCCGTTGGGTGATGCGGCGGTCCACGTACTGCTCCAGCAGCCTGCGCTGGGGAAAGTCGAGCGGACGCCCGCCGCCGCGCTGTCCGTCGGCGAGCCTGAAGATCCCGCTGAACAGCACCAGCAGCAGTGCCGGGATCCGCTCCTCCCGGTACGGCAAGGCGGTGGAGAGCTCCGCGATGAGCATGTCGAAGGTGGCCCGGAGCTCCCATGCCCCGTGGAGCACCAGCACCGGATTCCGGTCGGCCGCCACGGCCTGCAGAGGACGCAACCGGAAGCGGTAGAGCGAGATCGGCTGCCGGTCATCCCTGGAGCGCAGCCCGAAGGGCACATCGGGCTGCAGCCACATCAACGATCCGGGAACCAGCCTGATCATCTCGGACCCTGCGGTGCCTTCGCAGGATCCGGAGACCACGAGATAGACCAAATGCTCGCGCAGTCCGCGGGGGAAGTCGACGGACCACGGACGCGGCAGGGGCTCGTACGCGAACAGTCCGAAGTCAGGGTTGTTCGCCAGCTGAGCCAGCCAGCGTCGCCGGTCCTGCCCGTCCATGACACGGCTCCTAGCACCGTACCGATTGGGTGCAAAGATTAACCCGGGCATGACCATGGCTCACAATCGGCATGGGGGCGGAACCGTACGGCGGTACTTCGGCTCCATCGTCCACTACTGCCTGGGCGCCGCGCTCGCCCGCATGGAGATCCGCGCGCTCTTCGCCGAACTCGTCCCCAGGCTGGCGAGCGTCGAGCTCGACGGCGAGCCCGTGTGGACCGCCACCACATTCGTCGGCGGACTCAAACGCCTCCCCATCCGCTACGTCATGCAGGACGGCTGAGCGTGCCGACTCGGGCGAGACCGCCGACTGGAACAGCGGAGACAGGATCAGGGGTAGCTGTCGTCATCGGTGGAATGATCGTGGGTGATGTCGGCCGTGCTCGGTGCGTGCTCGTACGCCCCGGAACGGCTTCTGGTCCGACGGTCGCAGTTCGAATCCTGCAGGGCGCGCTTCTCCACCTGCGGAAACCCGCATCTGGTCCGCGTACTGCGGCGGCATGAGGCAACTGTGAGGCAAAGCTGAGTCACGCGCCAAGTTCCCGCCCCAGCGCGGACGCGGCGCTCAGCACCAGCCGGGCCGTCTCTTGGGCGGCACGGTGAGCCACCTCGGGCAGCACCGAGACGTAGGTGTCGGCGGTGAGCACGATGCTGGCGTGCCCGAGCATGGCCTGCACCACCTTCAGGTCGGTGTGCGCGGCCAGCGCCAGCGTGGCGGCGCCATGTCGTAGATCGTGCAGCCGGATCGGCGGCTGTCCGGAGGCGGCCACCAGCCGGCGGAACCGGCCGGTGAGGTAGTCCGGCCGTAGCGGCGCGCCGTCCGCGGTGGTGAACACGTATCCCGAGTCCTGCCAGCGTGTGCCCGCCGTCGCGCTCAGCTCCTGTTGCCGCTCGCGGTGCCGGATCAGCACTCGCACGGTCTCCGCGTCCAGGGCCACCACTCGGCAGCTGGCGGCGCTCTTCGGCGGGCCGACCACGACCTGGCCATTGGCGTGCACCCGCTGCTGCGTCACCGTCAGCTCCGCCGCCTGCAGGTCGACGTCCGTCCAGCGTAGCCCGGCCAGCTCTCCGCGGCGCAGTCCGCGTAGCGCTGCCAGCCACCAGGCGGCGTACAGGCGGTCCTGCGCGACGCCGGTCAGGAAGGCCGCGAGTTGTTGTTCGGTCCAGACCGCCACCGCCGGACGTTCTCCCGCTTGCTGCCACCGGGCCGTGCGCCCGGCGGTCCAGACGACTGGATGCGGTCGCCGGGGATGGGGCAGTTCGGCGCCGTTGGCCGGGTTGACCGGGATCAGCCGGGCACGGACCGCCGCGTTCAGCGCGGTCCGCAAGGTGGCGTGGATCCGCACCACGGTCGCGGGCGACAGTTGGCGGCCGGTCGGCGAGGGGCGGGACGCGAGCGTCGTGAGCAGTCCGTTGACGTCGCGCGAGCTGAGTTGGTGGAGCAGGATCCGTCCCAACTGCGGGATGAGGTAGAGGCGGATGTGTGTGGCGTAGCCTTGCCGGGTAGACGGCCGCAGGGCGTCCTTGGTGGCCAGCCAGCGTGCCAGCCACTCACCGAGCGTGCATCCGGCCCCCGCGCCATCGCGGTCAGCAGCGGCCAAGGCTCGGCCTGCCGCCTGCGCTTCCTCGGGGTCGGCGTAACCGCCCCGGCGAGCGCGCTGCCGCTGCCCGTCCAGGCCGCGTACCTGCACCGCGAAATACCAGCTGCCATGATCGTCATCCACCCGCAGACGCGGACACGTCACGCCTCGCTGACGTCCCGTCGCCGCATCCACACAACCGCATCGCCTACTGACCTGCACACGAGCCTTCGCCATCTGCCCCACCTCCACCATCCACCGTCTGCGACGGCGGGTACGGCAGCCAGTAGTGCTTCGAACGCTCAATATGCGACCTCTAGGGCGCTTCACCGGAAGTGACACCGGACGGGTGGCCATGGCTGAGGCACTGCGCATCCGACGGATGAGTGGGCTGATCATCAGGTCCCGTTCGAGGTCATCGAGAGCACCCTTGCCCCGAAGCCCGAGGTCGTGATCATGGGCGAGCCCGGTTGGGTGTCCGGTTCGTGTCCGTGAGCGCTGGTCTCGAAGTTCGGTGGAAGCCGTACCACCTAGGGGTACGCACGAGCCGCGTACTCCGTCACCACACGTATGTACGCGACGGCCGGACTGTCGAGCTGGAACTGTGTGGCGAAGGTGGGCGGTACGTGATCCGGTGTACGGAGCGGAGCGGCCGGAACGTCACGCGAATGGAGACCGGCCGGGATGACCGCGCGACCTCGAAATCTGTGGGCGTGGCTCACTGGCGAAGCTGCCTGAGCGCATGGTCGGCTGGAGGGTCCACCGACCGGCGTGAGCCCCGGTCATGGCGTTCGACGCTCGCCCTTTCGGCAGACTGGGCGCCGTTCCGGCACGCGGTCTTCGGCATGCTCGCCGCTCTGCTCCTCTTCGTCGCGCCGGACAGCAGCGGCCTCGGTGATGTCAAAACGGCAGGGCTGGTCGGCGAGGCCACCGGCTACTTCGGCCTCAGCGCCTGGCTCGTGGGCGTGATCTACGGCCCCATCCTGGGCGGCATCTACAGCGGCACCCGGCGGCGCGGGGCGGAGGGGAAAGTTCAGTTCCCCTACGGGCCGTTCCTGCCCGCGGGGGTTCTTGTTGCTCTGCTCCTGATCGGTCCGTAGTCGACGCTGTGTCTCCTACAGGACCGAGCCCGTAGCGATTGGGCTATAACCGCGGAGATACCCACGAGCAGGTATAGAAGTCAGCACGTCGAACGATGCACAGAGCGCCAGCGAAATGGCCAAGATCCTCACTTATTGGCTTCCCATGCCGAACCGTCGGCAGCACTGCTTGTACTTCCGTCCCGAGCGGCACCAGCATGGGGCGTTCCGCTCTGTCCGCCATGGCGAGTCTGTGGCATCCAATGCCGGGTCCTCGAAGTACTCGTCGATCGGGTCGGCAAGGTCTGGACGCTGGATTATGAGCCGGGCGAATGCGGTGAAGTCGGCATACAGGAGATGCAGCTTGGAGCCCTCGCCGGCGAGCTGGAGACCGGCCAGTTCGACGCGCGAGCGGTGGTTGTCCCAGTCGCTCCCGTACTTTTCGGCGATCTGCGGCCACCGCTGAGAGAGGCGTTCGAAGTCCTCGTGGGGCCAGAACAGCGTGCGCGGGTCGCCCTCCTTGTGCCAGCCGGAATCCGGGTCCGGCGCGGCGGGGGCGTCGGGGAAGCCCATCTCGCGCCGGAGCCGATCGATCGACCGTTGCAGCTGAGCGGCGAACAGAGCATCGCCTTGCCTGGTCAGCCGCTCTTGGCCGCCGACCAGGATCTGCAAGGCGCCGGCCTGATCGCCGCTCTCGTCGAGCGCGTCAGCGTAAAGGTCATAGTCGGTCCAGTTCGCCAGCCCCTCCTTGACCACGCGGCGGAAGGTCGCGGAGGCTTCCTTGGTCTGGCCTTGTTTGTGGAGGAGTGCGGCCAACCGGGTCAACGGCTCCATGTTCCGGCGCCGGATATTTTCGGTATCTGCTCGGCGTAGAAGCTCTATCGCCCGGTCGACCTCGCCGTCCATCTCCAGGAAGTCGCAGGCCACCATCAGCGCGTACGGCCGGTCGAAGTCCTCGCCGCGGAGAGCGGGCTCGTCGACAGCTGCCAGCACCCGGGCCACTGCCGCGTCCCGCTCGGTCCCGGAGAAGCGGCCCATGCCCAGACTGTCGATGTCGGCCCGGCTCACCAGGTTGTCGCTCGTCACCCGTACGAGCGTAGAGGCACCGCCAAGGTCAACTGTCCCGACTCCACGATGGGCACTGTCTTGGTGGGTGTCGGGGGAGATACAGTGTTCACTGCGGACCCCCTGATACCCCAGCCGGGTTCTCTCCAACCAGGCGCAGGACGAGGGCTCGGATGGAGCGGACCGTGGGCGGTCGCTCAGGTCGCTTCGGCCGGCTGGTACAGGCATGGCGCCGTTTCATCAGATCGCGGTGCCAGCGCAGGACGGTGTCCGGTCGGATGAGCAGCCGCAGTCGGCGCAGGACCTCGCGCGGCAACGAAGCGAGGAGGACGGCGAGAAAGGCCCAGTCCTCCGGTGCGAATCTCGCTCTGGTTTCGGTGCCGAGCTGCCGTTCGGGGACGGTGACCTGGTGGGCAGAACGAGAATCTCGATGTCCTTGTCTCGATCGCCCATGGGCAATAGTCGCAGTGCGGCGAAGGTGTTCGTGACGGTGAGATAGGCCAGGCGAAGGAGCACGGCTGATCATCATGCCGCACGCGATTGCCTCTTTTGGCGGCCAGAGCTCGTGCACGCCACGCGAAGCCCTCACATGGCCATGACGTGGGCGGATGTAATTATCGGCAAGCACGGGCTCGATGACGGCCAGGATGTATTGGCGTTGCCCGTTCAAGGTGACGGTTTCGATTGGCGGAGCTGGTCGGTGAGGGTGGCCTGAGGGCGGCGCGCTTGACGGCGTGTAGCAGCAGGCCGGTGTGCCGGGCGGTCACGCCGATCGCTTGGCGCACGTGCGGGGTGGACGCGGCGGCGCCGGACTCAGGCGTGCTCGTTTCAGGACGCGGTTGATTATCGAGCCGCTCACCTGGTGGCCCAGATACCGCAGTTCGCCACGGATGCGCTCGTATTCGGCCAGGAAGCCTGAACAGACCCGCAGCTCGCAACCGTGAACGGAGTATTGACATCCTTCACGGCGGGTTCGGCTGGAGGACGTGCCAGATCACTGCTCCGGCCATCATGTCGATCAGCACGTCGAGGTCGGCGTCGGCGACCACGGTGCCGTCCCTCTGGCACCACCTCGCCGTGCACCCGTCGATGGTCCTACGCCGGATTCTCCCGCGCCAGGCGGATGCTCAGGTCCCGAATCTTTGGAGTCGTTCCCGAACGCCCGGGGCGACCAGCAAGCCGCTCAGTGGCCAGCACGAATGACGCCCAACACCTGCTCACTTCCCGATCCTTACGGAGTTGGACGGGCCTCATGGGATGCGGTGCACAGGAGTCGTGCCGCCATGAGCTGGTCAAGTAATTCCTGGTCGATGTCCGCCAGATCATCACGACGAATCGGCGTCCAGGCCCCGGCCAGAAGCTTCTCGCAGCGCCCCACGTATTCCGGCGGCACCGGCACCAGAGTGTCGGCAGTGGTGATGAGGGCGCCTGTCGAGTCGGATGTCCAATGGAGGATTCCCTCCGGATGAACGTGGAAGGTCTCGCGCTGCCTTCCTTCGAGAACCTCCGCGACCGGTAGCGCCGGCAGTGGATCGAAGCGCCGGCGGCGAGCACCGATTATGCGACCGGCCACCTCGCTGCTCTCCGGGGCCATTACGCTCTGGCTGCCCAGGATCCCACCCAGCCCCAGGGGAAAGACTCGGACCTTTGGCGCTGTCAGGGACATGCGGTTCATGCGGGTGGTCGCACTGTCCATACCACTGGCGGTGCACTCCTCCATCATCCTGGTCGCGCTGCCGCTGTGGATTGTGACGCGCACCAGCGTGCCACATGAGGTCGTGCCACTGCTGCTCGTCCTGAACACCGCCATCGTCGTGTTGTTCCAGGTCGCCGCCAGCAAGGGGGCCGACACCGTCTCCGGCGCGGCCCGCCTTGCCCGCCGCTCGGGATTCTGGGTCATGGCCGGCACCCTTGTGGTCATCACGGCCACCTTTGTCGGCCGGGACCTCGCAACCTTTGTCTTCTGCGCGTCGGTCGTCCTGTTCACGATGGCGGAGATTCAGCAGAGCGCCGGGGCCTGGGGGTTGGCCCAGGGCCTCGCTCCTCCGACCGCGCAGGCCGAATACTTCGGCACGTTCAACCTGCACGTTGTGACGCAGAATGTGTTCGGCCCTGCCATCGTGGTGGGCATCGTCACCTGGGCCGGAGTGGTCGGCTGGATCGGCATCGCGGTCGCCGCGGTCGCCGCGGCCATGCTGACGCCCTGGGCTGCGGCCAAGGCCGACCGGGGACGCGACATCGCGATCGAGGACATGACGGAAGCCGCTCAGGCGAAGCTAAGGAGTGCATGATGACCGTTACCAGGCTCTTGTCAGTTGATGACGCCGAGGAAATGGCGGCCGTGCTCGCCGCGAACCGCGAGTTCCTCGCCCCCTGGGAGCCGCTGCGCACCGACGATTTCTTCACCGTGCAGGCGCAGCGGGCCGACCTGGAGCGCGCCCTTGAAGCCCATTCGCGTGAGGCCATGGTGCCGCTCGCCATCGTTGACGAGGACGGCCGGCTCATCGGGCGCATCAACATCAATGGCATTACCCGGGGCGCCTTCCAGTCGGCGGGCGTCGGCTACTGGGTGAGCCAGTCGCACAATGGCCGGGGCTTCGCGAGTGCCGCTCTGGCCGACGTCATTGAGATCGCGTTCAAGCAGCTTCGCCTGCACCGGCTGCAGGCGGAGACCCTGCTGCACAACACGGCCTCCCAGCGCGTGCTCGCCCGCAACGGGTTCCAGGCGTTCGCCATCGCCCCGACCTACCTTCAGATCGCCGGACGATGGCAGGACTTCATCATGTTCCACCTGATCAACCCGGACGAGTGATGACTGGCGGCAGGTCGGCTCCGGCTGATCCAGATGAAGACAGGAGGGAAGGTGCCGCAGTGGTGACCGGGGCCGCGGAACGCGCCAAGGATGGCATCGCGCATGTCCGCGAGCTGATGGCTATCGTCCGAGGCGACGCCAAGCATGCCGATGCCGCCGAGTCGACCGCGGACGCCCTTTGGGTGCTCTACGACCAGATCCTCCGCTTCTCCCCTGACGGGGGAGACGAGAGGGACCGCTTTTACCTGTCCAAGGGCCACGGGCCGATGGCCTATTACGCGGTCCTGGCCATCAAGGGTTTCATCGACCCCGCCGAGCTCTACCAGTTCGGCACCTTCCACTCGATGCTCGGCCATCACCCGGACCGGATCAAGGTCCCCGGCATCGACATATCCAGCGGATCGCTGGGACACGGCCTCCCGCTCGCCGTGGGCTCCGCGCTCGGCCTGCGGGCACTCGGACGGCCGGGCCGCGTCTGGGTGCTCATGGGCGACGGGGAGCTTGATGAGGGATCCAACGCGGAGGCCATCGCGTACGCGGGGCGGGTCCGGCTCGACGCGCTGCACGTCGTCCTTATCGACAATCACTCGGCGACCCAGGGCTGGCCCGGTGGCCTGGAAGAGCGGTTCCGGATCGAAGGATGGTCCTGCGCGCGGGTGGACGGCCGCGATCACCAAGCACTGGAGGATGCTTACCGCGAACAGCACGGCGGGCAGCCCAGACTCGTCGTTGCGGACGTTTGCGCTGCCGGCAGCAGGGAGGCCCGTTCCTGATGGCCGGAATGATGCGCCAGCGCTTTGTCGACGTGACCAGCGAGCTGCTGGACACGGTCGGCAACTTGGCGGTGCTCACCGCCGACCTGAGCGCCGAGATGTTCAGCCAGGCCAGGGCCCGGCATCCGGAGAGGGTCATCAACATCGGGATCCGCGAGCAGCTTTCCAGTGGTGAGGTTTCGTTCACCAACGCGGTGTTCTCCAGTGGCCAGGTCACGTTCTTCAACGCGGTGTTCTCTGGCGGCCTGGTCGGCTTCAACGGCGCAGAGTTCTCCAATTGCCGGATCCGGTTCGACGACGCGCAGTTCTCCGACGGCAAGGTCACGTTCGACGGCACGAAGTTTTCCGGCCTGGTCGTGTTCGTCGACGCGAAGTTCTCCGGCGGCCACGTCGCGTTCGACGACGCAGCCTTCTCCAGCGGCCAGGTCTCGTTCCACCGCGCGGACTTCTCCGGAGGCAAGATCTCCTTCCGGGGTGCACTGTTCTCCGGCGGCCTGGTCTGGTTCGAGGACGCGGCGTTCTCCGGCGGTGAGGTCGACTTCACCGACGTTGCCGACTGGTCCGAGCCCCCTACCTGGCTTCCCGACCGGGCGCCCGGGCTACGTCTGCCGCCACAGCATGTGCTGCAAGTCAACTCCCAACCGGTTGACGACGACAGCGAACCTGAGGGCGATGCTGCGGACCTTCCTTGACGGCCCGGAACTCCTATAGCTACGGCAAGCCGCCACTCGGGTTGATCAGTGAGTACGGCGGTGATGCGCGCGGGATGGCCAGCTGGAGTTCGCAGCCGGCTGCCGTTGGAGCCGCCAGAGTCCGCGATGATCAGGAGCCAGGTAGCCTGCGGGTAGTCAGGCTTGCCAACCTTGATCCACCATGTCCGCAGAGTGTTGACGGCGAACTGGGCGGTGTCGGCGTCGGTGCCGACACTGATCCATCCGGAGTCGGCGGCCAGGTCGTAGACCCCGTACGGGGTCGCCTTGCCCAGCTGCTTGTCGACGAAGTCGTCACCCTCGGCCATGTGGGCGGTCACCTGGGAGTGGATGTACCCGAACTGGGCATTGCGGTCCGGGTGCTGGTTGCCCTCCTGCACCTCGGCGTTGCCCTGCAACGAGTTCCTCGCCTCGATCAGCAGTCGCCGTACGGTGTCGTCGCTGGCCGGATGCCGCTGGCGGGTCAACTCGGTGGCGAGCGTGTTCAACGACGACGCCGTCCAGCGCAGCGGCGACTCCGGATCGCCCCGAGTGGCCGGCTTCACCAGCGCATCCAGCGCCGTGGGCAGCCCGGGGGTCGACCTGTTCGGCGTGCTTGCGGCCCGCTCCGGAGCGAGGCATCCGGCCCTCGGCCAGCGGACGGCGCCCTCGTATCGGGCGGTCTTACATGGAGGTGGCGTCGGAGGCGAGGGCGATGACGTCGACCACGGTCATCAGCGCAGCGCCGAGCCGCCCGAATTAATCGCCCAGCCGCCCGAATTAATCACGCGCACGGCCGTGACCTCGGTGATTTCCTCCCAGCCGAAACATGCTGACACGACGCGTCCCAGACCTGTGAACTGTCACTGCACTCCCCGCGAAGGAGATCATCTCGCGATCAAAGGGGAACCGCTCATGCACCAACGAGGCAAGCAGCATCATATCGGTCCTTGGTAGACCTGCTGAGGGGACCACTACGAGGGGAGATCGAAATGGTGAAAAGGATCCTCTGTAGCGCGCTCGGTGCCGCCGTGTGCAGCGTGGCCTGGGTCGCATCGCCGGCCGAAGCCGCGGCCGCGGCCTGCGCCGACCCTCAGCGCGCTACCAATTCGTCCACGGCGGTATCCATCCTGTTCGGCACGACCATCAAGCCGCTCAAACTGGAGGTGCGCCGGGGCAAGATCAACGGCAAGTGGTACGGCTGGGCACGGTGGAGCGGTCACACCCGCAAGGGCGACACTCCTGCCCTGTTCGTGTCCTTCGACGGCGGGAAAACCGGCGAGGTGAAGTGCAGGCGGGGAGTGAGCGAGTCCAACGGCGGCCCAGCATGGTCGGGCGCCTACCCGGAGAGTGCATCGTCCAAGGTCAAGTTCCGTGCAATCGTGACGTTTAGCAACGGCAACGACTGGAGGGTGGGCAAGACAGGCTGGTGGTGACCCCAAGGTAAACCGTCGGTCCTGTCTGGCTGAACTCACCAACATGCGCGGTACGGGACGAAGGCAGAGGTCCGGCACATGATCGCCGTGCCATTAGCTAGTCCGCCCAAGCCTCGTCGCACCTGCTCCCCGCAAACGTTGGCCGCCAAGCCCCTGGAGGGCACGATCTACTCGCCGCGCAGCAGTCGGGCCAGGCTCTCATCAAGGCTCACGTCCCCTGACTCGATGGCCGCTTCCAGTCAATCGGCTGCGCCCGGACGCGTGCCACATTACGCGCCACCGCGGCGCGCTCGTCCTCGCTGAACCGATGGTCGCGGAACAGCCAGGCCGTACGCCGGGCGCTGGCCGGTCGCCCACCACTCGGCCTCTCGGACGGCTCGCGCTCCAACAGGGCCTGGTCCTCGATGTAGCCGAGCAGGGCGGTGGAGTTGTCGGTGCTCACTCAGAGCCAGCAGCGCGACATGGTCCGGAAGCTCGGTGAGCTGAGCTGCGGACACCCCGCTCCACCACTGCTGTGCTGCCGCTTGCTCCTGGCGGTCGCGTTCACGGCATGCCAGTTCAGCGGGCCGTCCGCCCGGTGGTCCAGACGACCGGATGCGGCCGCCGGGGATGGGGCAGTTCGGCGCTGTTGGCCGGGTTGACCGTGATCAGCCGGCCGCGGACCGCGGCGTTCATTGCGGTCCGCAAGGTGGTGTGGATCCGTACCACGGTCGCGGGCGACAGTTGGCGGCCGGTCGGCGAGGGGCGGGACGCGAGCGTCGCGAGCAGTCCGTTGACGTCGCGGGAGGTGAGCTGGTGGAGCAGGATCCGTCCCAACTGTGGGATGAGGTGGAGGCGGATGTGTGTGGCGTAGCCTTGCCGGGTCGATGGCCGCAGGGCGTCCTTGGTGGCCAGTCAGCGTGCCAGCCATTGCCCGAGCGTGCATCCGGCCCCTGCACCGTCGCGGTCGGCAGTGGCCAAAGCTCGGCCTGCCGGCTTGCGCTTCCTCGGGGTCGGCGTAACCGCTCTGGCGGACTTGCTGCCGCGGCCTGTCCAGGCTGCGTACCTGCACTGCGAAATACCAGCTGCCGTGATCGTCATCTACTGGCAGACGCGGACATGTCACGCCTTGCTGACGTCCCGTTTCCGAATCTACACAGCCGCATCGCCTGCTGACCTGCACACGAGTCTTTGCCATCTGTCCGACCTCCACCCCCACGGTGTGCGACGACAGACGCGCCAGCCAGGGCTCGCACTCGATCGGGGATGACCTCAGGTCAAGTGTCCGGAGTACGGGGGGAAACTCAGGTTGAGTCGGGTCAGCTCGCCGTACAGGTCGACGGCCTGCTGGGAGGCCTTAGGGCGTTCTGGTGCTGGCCGACGTTGCGCAGGCGGTTCGCATGGGTGAGATGGAGCGCGGCTCGTCGCGCCGGGTCTTGGGTGGTGGCCAGGCGGTGGGCGGTCAGCCGGGTGGACAGGGCGGCTATCCCGAAGGTCGAGGTCGATGTGCCGACCGGACGGCAGGCAGGTTTCGGTGGCCTCCAGAAGGGCCGGTTCGATGTCGGGCGGGTCGGCCAGCGCGGCGAGGGCGGCGCTACCGGCGTTCATCATGAGCTGGAGGTGGGCACCTCAGACAACAGACGCCGGGTGACGGCGTACACCATCGACAAGATCACGAAACCTGATCCCAGGTGACCCGGACCAGCCATTCGGCGCCCCAGAGCCCTTCCTCCCACCGGACGAAGGGCTCTGCGCTTGAAGTACTCGAGCTCTTGAGCCCAACACCCGCGCCCGAGGCCAACCGAATGGCTCCCACTGGGAACCGGCCGGCAACCCCATACCCGGCGCCGGAAGCGATCCAACCGTGCCAGAGCGATCCACATGATCCCCGCACACGTCCCCGACGAGCCACCGCTCACCTACGCCGACAGCTTCGACGTACTGGTCCTTTTCCGCAACGGCCCTGTCGTGTGTAGGAAAATTGGACTATATTGTCCCGAAATTCCAAGCCGGCTCTGTGTGTCATCCCGACTCCTTCGGGCCATCCCGGTCGCACGGGGCCGTCGGGTCGCGATGGGTCGCCCATCTGACCAAGTGCTCCATGCCGACGGCGGCCAGATTCGCCCAGGCGGGGGTTGGGTTGGGTGTCGCGTCAGAGCCTGAAGAGCAGGCCGCAGCGGTGTCGCGACCGGGAAGGGAAGGGCGGGTCCGACAGGGGCAGGCCGCGAGGTCGCGCTGGAGACAGTGTCATTTCGCGGACACGGTGACCGTTCCGGCCCGGTGTCACGGGTTGGTCAGATCGACAGTCCTAGGATTTTGCAGGCGAGAAACGGGACTATATAGTCCTGTATCGGCCACCAAGACTCCGCCCGCGACACACCATCCACTGGACCACCGCCATCAAAGGAGCGGACACTGTCACGAGCGACGACGCGGACACCGACGACTACGACGGCGGCTTCAGACCGATTCGCGAAGTCCTGGCGGGAACCGCTCGACACCGTGGCCGAGCAGCTGGTGAAGGCACATGACTGACGTGCTATCGCAGGCCCCGGTCCTGCATCGGTTCGACGGCTTCTGACCTACGGAGGTGACATGCCACTCCTTCCACGCCCACGCCCGCGCTCCGTCCGCGCTCGGTGCACCCTCATCGTGGCGCTGTTCGCGATGAGCATCCTGGTGGTGCTCGGCGCGACGCTGGACCTGGCCATCCGCTCCTGGATCCAGTCCGGCGCCTTCCGCCAGGCCGAGCGGGTGGCCAGCCAGTGGAGCCCGGTCGCCCGCGGCGGCATCGTGCCACGATCGATACCCGCCGACCCGCCGGTCGACCTCATCCAGGTCGTGGACGTCTATCACCGGGTCGTGAACTCCAGCCGGGCGGCTTCTGCGACTGTGCCGCTGAGCCGGCTCCGGCCGCCGCCCGACGCCCGTGTCCAGCCCTACCGCGAGTGCCCGCCGAACGACCGGTGCATCCTGCTGCACGCCATCCGCCTGACCCCGGCACCGGACGCGGGCGTCGTCTACGCCGGCCTTCCAGAGCCGGACCTGCTGGCCACCCATCAGCTCGAGTACGCCCTCACGGCCGGGATCGTCCTGGTCACCGGCATCGCCGCCTGGACCGCATGGCTGCTGGTGGGGCGCGCGCTTCGTCCCGTCGAGGCGATCAGGACCCAGATCTCGCAGATCACGGTGAGCGACCTCAGCCTGCGCGTCCCCGAACCGCAGGGCAGCGACGAGATCAGCCGGCTCGCCACCACCGCCAACCAGACGCTCAGCCAGCTGGAGGCCGCGGTGGAGCAGCTACGCCAGTTCGCCTCCACCACCAGCCACGAGCTGCGCACCCCGATCGCCGCCCTGCGCGCACACCTGGAGGAGGCGCTGCTCTACCCGGACGACGTCGACGCCCAGGACGCGCTCCGCAGCTCGCTCGCCACCGCCGGCCGGCTGGAAGCGATCGTCAACGACCTGCTGCTGCTCGCCCGTCTCCGGGCCACCGATCCGCTCCCCCCGGAGAAGATCGATCTCGGCGAGCTCGTCGCCGCCGAGGTGAGCGCGCAGTCCTCGTCCGTGCCGATCAACGTCCACGCGCTCGGCGGGCCGGAGATCCGCGGCTCGCGCATGCAGCTGATCCGCGTGCTGGACAACCTCCTGGCCAACGCTCTGCGGCACGCCGAGTCCGCTGTGGAGGTCAGCGTCGAGCCGGCCGACGACGGGGTCGCGGTCACGGTGACCGACGACGGGCCCGGCATCCCGCCGACCCACCGCGAACGCGTCTTCGAACGGTTCGTTCGCCTCGACGACGGCCGCCGCCGCGACCCCGGCGGAAGCGGGCTCGGCCTGGCCATCTCCCGCGACATTGCGCACACCCACCACGGCACCCTCACGGTCGAGGACTCCCCACGCGGGGCCAGGTTCGTGCTGTGGCTGCCGCTCGTCAGCGGAGGTCCCGCAACGGCCACATCGGGTGCAGGCGCCTGACGAGGTCCAGCACGCGGCCCGCGCGGTGGTGGGTCGGTCGGTCAACGTGCGGGCTGGCCGTGGTCACGTCCCGGACCAGCCGCACGGACACGGCCCGGCCGTGTGGTCGTCGCCGACCGCGTAGCGGTGATCGGCGGTGGCCTCGACACCGATGGTGAAGCATGACCTGATGCTCAGCGTTGGTTGATGTTTCGAGTCCTAGACTGGGCGATATAACCGACGCGTGGGGCGAGGATTTCATGGAAATGCACCGCATCGGAAAAATAGTGCGTAGTGTGGGGATTTCGACCGTCCGGTATGGACTTGTGATCAATCTTCTGGAGATCGGGCGAATAAAATTTGAAGACTACGAGGTAGAAAATATTCGTCCCCTCGTAACCTCAAGCCCCCCGCTCTCGTGGCTTATCGCCAGATTGGGGGAGAAGAAGGTCGCTAGGTTGATCGGCGTCACTGAAATCGTTCTGGGCTCGCTGATCGGAGCAAAACCGATCGCGCCGAGAGCGTCAGCCCTCGGCAGCCTCGCCGCCGTCGGCATGTTCGCCACCACCCTCAGCTTCCTGGCTACGACGCCCGAGGCGTGGCAAGAGACCCGCGGGGAACCGAAGCTGTCCCTCGCGGGGCAGTTCCTGGTGAAGGACGTCGTGCTCCTCGGAGCCTCCTTGCTGACGGCCGCGGACGCCCTGCAAGCCGCCGGTGGCGCGGGCTCGTAGGACGGACCCAGCCATGAGGGAGGTGCTCGTCATGCCGCCCGGCCGTCCTCACGCCTCAGAATTCTCGGAGCGGCTTCGAACACGGTGACCTGTGAACCGAACCCGCGGTAGATTGAGGTGAACTCGATGCCCTGGTATCCGCCGCCCACGATCGCAAGCCGTCCGGGCAGGGTCGTGCCGCTGGGCCGGTCGGTCGGAAACAAGGCGCCGGGATCGGCGCGGACGTACTGGCGGAATGTCAGGGGTGTTCGGCCGATCAGTCGAGCCGGCGCGTCGACGTCCGCGGAGCGACTTGGCCCGTGCTGAGCGATGGACAGTCCAACGGCAGAGATGTGCACCGCCATGTCGGGATTGACGACACCGCCAGGATCCAGTGCGAACAGTTCGACCAGTTCTTGATGCCAATGGCAGCCGGGAGCACTGATGAGCACCACACCCATCGCCGACCTCGCGTTGGTGTCCGATCGCCATTCCGCCGGCCTGATCAGCCGGGACGGGTCGGCCGAGTGGCTGTGCTTCCCCCGGTTCGACGGGCCGTCCGTCTTCGCCCGCCTGCTGGACGACGAGGCCGGGCACTGGGCGATCCGCCCGGCCATCCCGTATGAGACGACGCGCCGCTACCTACCGCAGACGATGGTGCTGGAGACCACCTTCCGCACCGGGAGCGGCACGGTCGTTCTCACCGACGCCCTGCTCACCGGCCCGGACGACGGCGGCCACCGGCTTGGTGTCGGTGTGCCGCACCTGCTCGCCCGACGGGTGTCCGGCGTCGGCGGCGAGGTGCCGATGGAGGTGGAGTACCGGCCCCGGCCGGAGTACGGACTGATCTACCCGATCCTGTCCGTCGTCGACGGCGGCGTGACCGCCCGCGGCGGCGCCGAGTGGCTCGTGCTGACCACGCCGGTCCCCCTCGGCATCGGCGACTGCAGCGGATACGGCGTGTTCACGGTGCGAGAGGGCGAAACACGGCACTTCGGGATGCACCGCTCGACGCTGCAGGAGACTCCCGCGCGGGTGTGGGACCAGGCGGAACTGGCGGCCCGGCTGGACGACACGATCGTCGCCTGGCAGTCGTGGTCCAGCCTCCACCAGGCCTACGACGGCCCGTGGCGCGACCTGGTGCACCACAGCGGGCGGGTGCTGCAGGCGCTGTCCTTCCAGCCCAGCGGCGCGATCGTCGCGGCCGCCACGACGTCGCTGCCCGAATGGGCCGGCGGCGAGCGCAACTGGGACTACCGGTACACGTGGGTACGGGACGCGTCACTGACTATGGGCGCCCTGTGGGTCGCGGCCTGCCCCGACGAGGCGAGCGACTTCTTCGCCTTCCTCACCACCGCCGCCCCGTCCCTGGGCAAGGACCGCGCGCTGCAGATCATGTTCAGCGTCCGCGGCGAGCACGACCTGAGCGAGCGCATTCTGCCGCACCTGCGCGGCTGGCACGGCAGCCGACCGGTACGCGTCGGAAACGACGCTTGGAACCAGCGGCAGATCGACGTGTACGGCGAGCTGCTCGATGCGGCCATGCGCCTCGAACGGCAGATCGGCGACATCGACGACGACGTCCGGCGCTTCCTCCTCGTCTGTGCCGACACTGCGGCCGAGCGCTGGATGGAAAAGGACCAGGGCATCTGGGAGATACGCGGGGAGCCGCGGCACTTCCTGTACTCCAAGCTCATGTGCTGGGTGGCGCTGGACCGCGGCATCGCCCTCGCCGGCCTCCTACGGGCGCAGGAGCGTGTCGAGTCCTGGCGGCGGACCCGCGCCGAGATCCGCGAAACCCTGCTGCGCGAGGGCTGGAACGACCGGGTGGGGGCGTTCACGCAGGCCTTCGGCTCCGACGAGCTGGACGCCAGTGCCCTCATGGTGCCGATCGTCGGCTTCCTTCCCGCGGGTGACCCGCGAGTGCTTTCCACGATCGACGCCGTCGCGGACCGGCTCACCGACGACCACGGCCTGGTCTACCGCTACCGCACCGCGGACGGCATCGACGGCCTCGCTGGCGAGGAGGGCACCTTCCTGCTGTGCTCGTTCTGGCTGGCGCAGGCGCTCGCCATGTCCGGGCAGGTCGGCCGGGCCAGGGAGGCATTCGAGCGAGCCGCCGCGTACACCAACGACGTGGGTCTGCTGTCGGAGGAGGTCGACCCCAGGAGCGGCGAGCTGCTCGGCAACTTCCCGCAGGCGTTCAGCCACATCGGGCTCATCAACACCGCCTGGGCCATCGACGAAGCCGAACGAACCGCACGGGCCGGCGGGGGGCCGGTGCGGGCGGCGGGAACGGCGATGGCCGGATGGCGTGAGATCACCGCCGAGTTCGCCGGCACGGCGCTCCTGCTACTGCTCGTCGTCAGCGCGATCGTCGCAGGCTTCGCACCCGGCTCGCCGCTCGTCGATACGGTGCCGAACGAGGACCTGCGGAGGCTCCTGACGGGCGTCCTGACCGCCACCGCGGCGGCGGGGATCATCTACTCGCCACTTGGCCGGATCAGCGGCGGCCACCTGAACCCCTCGGTCACGACCGCGTTCTGGGTGCTGGACAAGATGACGTCCGGTTCGGCGCTGAAGTACGCCGCAGCGCAGGTGGCGGGCGCGATCATCGGCGCGCTGGCGGCGCTTCTGGTGTGGGACGGCGCGGCGGCCAGCGTGCGGGTCGGCGCGACTGTACCCGGGCTCGGCGGCGCGGCCACCGCGCTGGTGGCCGAGGCCGTGATGACGTTCCTGCTCCTCACGCTGATCCTCACCTTCGTCGACCGCCCGCGCCTGATGCCGTACACCGCGGCCGCCGCGTCATCGCTCGTGGCCGTACTGGTGTTCACTGAGGCGCCGGTGTCTGGCACCAGCCTGAACCCCGCCCGCAGCATCGGCCCCGCGCTGGTCGGCGCCACCTGGACGGGACTGTGGGTATACCTCGTGGCACCGACACTCGGCGCGGTTACCGCGGCGCTGCTGCACCGGCGCCTGTGGGGGACCGTGGCCTGCGCGAAGCTCATGCACGACCAGGCCTACCCATGCCGCTTCCTGAACTGCGCCTACACCTCACCCGACGACCGCATCTGGCGGCCCGTCCGCACCCGCTCCGCAGCTCTGTCGCCCATCCTCCCTGGCATCGGCCGGTGGCGACCGGGCGCCCGTCACCATCGCTCACGGAGGGAGCACCGAAGATGAAGGCGATCGCCGTATATCCCGGAAGGCGGACAGCGCCCGTATCACGGACGTACCCAGGCCGGCCGCAGCGCCGTTCTTCCTCGTCGCCGCGCTGGCGCCGGGCATGGCCTAGCGTGGACACGGCGCGATCGTGAACGGGACCACGATGGTCGCCGGTTCGGCGTCGCCGGGATGGGCCTGTACGGGGCGAGCAAGGCCGCGCCGGAGCTGCTCACCAAGTCCTGGGCCGCCGAGTACGGGCCACGCGGCGTACGCGCGTGCTGCGGATCGGCATCCCTCTGGAACTGCCGCCCGACCTGCTCACCCGCCCGCTCGTTGAGTTCGCCGACGCGTACCCGGCCACCCGGGCCTCGTCCCCCAGACATCGTCGATCAAGGTTCGCAGGCTCACCGGGCTCCCGCCTCTCAGCAGGAGCGAAGCGAGCACTGCGCGTTGCCTCGGCTGCCCGATGCGTGCCTTTGTCTCGTCCATGAGGACCCGAACCGGACCGAGTACGGAGAACTGGACGTTTATGTACAACGACATCTACCGCACGTGAGGATTATCGGCGCACCCCCGCGAGCTCTGACATGCCATGCGGGTCGCCGCCGTCCTCACCTTACCCAGGCTGAGAGAGGCTGCTCAGGAGCCCTCATCGGCGGCGTAGGCGCGGATATGGTCGATCGCCATATCCAGGGAGATCTTCATGGGGCCCGGGTCGCGGGCCGTCTGAGCGAGCAGATAGCCGCCCTGCACGGCGGCCATCATCCCGGTGGCCAGCGCCGCGGGATCCGCGTCCGGCCGCAGGGCGCCGGAGTCTCGAGCTCTCTCCAGGCCGGCACGGAGCAGCCCCTCCCACTCCTCGAAGTGCTGGGCGAGCGTCTTGCGGATCCCCTCGTCCTGGTCGGCGAGCTCGCTCGCCAGCGAGCCCAGGGGGCAACCGTACGCGCCCTCACGTAGGGCGACGCGTTCGACCAGCGCGTCCCGCCATCGCTCCAATCCCCGCAGGGACTTCAAACGCGTGAGGTATTGCTGGTGCCACTCCAGAACCTCGGAGGCTTGCAGCGCGACGACATCACGCATCAGGGCATCCTTGTCGGGATAGTGACGATACAGCTGTGACTTGCTCGTTCCGCTGGCTGTCCGGACATCGTCGAGGGTTGTTGCGGCCACGCCGCGGACATACATCATGTCCGTGGCCGCTCTCAGGATGCGATTGCGCGTGGCCCGCCCACGCTCGGTCAGCCGAGCATCGTTCTTGTCCCGCGCCTGATCCGCCACGGGATCCAGCCTAGTGCGAGCGAATCCTAAAAACTCCAATTATGGACTTCAAGGTTCTTTTTGGAAAACCTCTGCAGAGAACGACCGCAGGTGAACTCCGGCAGACGGGCCAATCTGCGGGGCGGATAACGAGAACCGGAGACCGCCGTCGGCGCCGTTAGGGCTAGTCCTCCAGCCGCACATGAGACGTGAGCCGGAAACGGGCTGGGTCACGCTGGGCATGCTTGAGCACAGGTACGCACGCCGGTGCATGCCTACGCGTGCGTGTAGCTGGGTGAAAGACGAGCGACCACTGCTGTGATCATTCAGGCGTGATGGATCTGAAGATCATGCGGTGGCCGCGTTGGCCAGAGTAGAACATCTCAGTGCCGCTCGTCTGCAGGCAGACCTGGATGCCGCGTTCGCGCTGGTGGCTGGGCGATTCAGACGCTCAGAAGTTCGGCAGCGTGCTCGTGCGTGTCTGGCAGGAATGCTGTCTGGGCTGGAGCGGAAGAACGGCTGGTCGCTCGCCGAGTTCGCCGGCGAGGGCACCCCAGACGGGATGCAGCGCCTGTTCAACGCCGCGAAATGGGACGTCGACGGCGTGCGCGACGACATCGGCACCTACCTGATGGAGTACTTGGGCGAGGCCGACGGGATCCTGGTCGGTGACGACACCGGGTTTGCCAAACAGGGCAGCTGCTCGGCGGGAGTGCAGCGGCAGTACACCGGCACGCTTGGCAAGGTCGCGCCCACCAGATCACCACCGGCGTCGGCAAGGTCCGCGCCGACGTCATGGCCGGCAAGCTGCCCAGGGGCGAGCATGGAGCGCGGAACGTAACGGGACCGTTTCGAACAGCCGCGTTACGTTCCGCGCTGACTCGACTAGCTGGCGATATCTTGGCGACGAGCTTGATCTCCACCAGTTGCCCGGGGAATGCCGGCCTGGTTGTGCCGACCTGCCGCCTGCCCGACGATCGCGTCCTCGAGTCCTCACGGACGAACGCGGATGATCGTCTTCCCGTTGATCCGCTCGGTCGGATTGAGGGCGGCGACGGCGTCGTCGAGGGTCGCGACGTTGCCGATGTTCGTCCGCAGTCGTCCGTCCCGAACCCGCTGGACGATCTCACTCAGTTGGGCGCGATCGGACTCGACAACGAAGTCGACCGCCAGGCCGTCGGCGGGCCGCGCCTCGGGCGGCCCGACGATGGACACCAGTGTTCCTCCGGCTCGAATCAGGCGTGCGGACCGCTTCCCGATGTCGCCGCCGATGACATCGAACACTAGATCGACTTCGCCGACGTCTTCCAGCGCGTCGTTCTCAAGGTCGACGAACTCCTGCGCGCCGAAGTCGAGCACCGTCTGACGGTCGGTGGCGCGTCCGGTGCCGATGACGTAGGCGCCGGCCTCTCGTGCGAGTTGCGTCACCATCGACCCGACTGCGCCGGCCGCGCCGTGCACGAGGACGCTCTGCCCCGCCTGAAGGCGGCCGTGCTCGAACAGTCCCTGCCACGCGGTCAGGCCCGAGATCGGCAGGCTGGCGCCTACCGTGAAGTCGACGTCGCCCGGCAGCGGCGCGAGGTTGCGTGCCTCGACGGCCACGTACTCCGCCAGGGTGCCGTCGCGAGTCCAGTCCGTGAGGCCGAACACCCGCTGTCCCACCGACAGCCCCGTCGTTCCATAGCCGAGGGCGGTGACCACTCCGGCCAGCTCGTGCCCAGGGATCGACGGTGTTCGGTCACGGTCGAGGCGATCGGTCCAGGTCGAGGGCCACGCCATCTCAGTCGGGACGAATCCCGACGCATGAACCTGAACGACGACGTCGCTCAGCGCTGCCTGCGGCTCGGGCCGCTCCACCAGCGTCATCCCGGCTTTTCCCGCGGCCTGGTCCGTCACCACAATCGCCTTCATCCGGCCCTCCATTGCATCCAGTCCTCGCCTACACGGCGTTTTCGGTTCACCAGCGTTAGCGGCACCAACCCTCGGCCTCTTACCACGCTGATCGGTAGGGGTTATGGCGCGAGGGCGTCGAGGAACGAGCACGATCGCGAAGTTGTCGGAAAGACGGCGCGACGGATCGACGCTCATGAGGTAGGCGCAGGTGTCATCTGTCGTGCCTTCGCACTCACACAGATCGCACTGAAAGGAATCCTCACGCATGCCAGCTGAGCTTGTTGGCAAGACCGCCCTGATCACCGGCTCTGACCGGGGTATCGGCGCAGCGATCGCGACTGGACTTGCCCGGGCCGGAGCCGATGTCATCCTTCTCGCCCGTACTGCCGACCAACTGGACGAAACGGCCAACGTGATCAGGGCGAGTGCGTCGGGTGTTGAGGTTCGCATCGTGACTGCCGATCTGACCGACGACACCCAACGCGCCACGGCTATCGACGACCTGCTGTCCGGTGGCCCGGTCGATGTTCTGATCAACAACGCGGCGACTGTCGAGCCCCTCGGCGCCAGCGCCACGATCAGTCCAGCGCAGCTACGGCAGGCTTTTGAGATCAATGTGATTGCTCCCGCCACGCTGACCGCCGCACTCACACCGGGCATGGTCAAGGCCAGCTGGGGTCGTATCGTCAACGTCTCGTCAAGCGTCGTGGGCCACCCCGCCTCGATGATCGGTGGAAACGCCAACGCGGCCACGAAAGCTGCTCTCGAAGTCCACAGTCGTAACGTTGCCGCCGAACTCGACGGCACGGGTGTGACGGTCAACGTCTACCGGCCAGGGGGCGTCGACACCGCTATGCAGGGCTGGATCCGTAGTCAGGATCCCCAAGGGATCGGTGCAGGCCTGCACGACCGCTTTGTCAGCAGGTACGACTCCGGCGCACTGCTTACCCCGCAGGAGTCAGCCAGTGCCCTGCTCGGTCATCTCCTCGGGGAAGACGGTGAACGGACCGGTGCCATCTGGGAACTCGGCGACACCGTCACCGCATAGGTGGCGCGCACGTCATCCGGTCCGACTGGGTGCCCCGTAGCCGCTGACCAGGCGAGTTCAGGAGAAAACGTGGCAGGCAACACTTGAAGAGCGTGGCCCGTACGATCCCGGCGTGAGGAACGCAACGTGGGCTCGCTCGTCCATGGCGATCTCGCGGGCGATGTTCTTGATCAAGGGACTACGGAAGTCGACCTGTCGGCCACCGGACACCCGGCCGGGCTTCCCTGTCCTGCCTACCCTGTCATCGGGCAGTCCCTGACCGGTTGCGCCGCGGAGGTAGAACTCGGCTTCAAGGTATTCCAAGTTGAGTGCGAAGTTCAGGGTCGAACCGTCGCTGGGACCGCTTTCGTCTGTCGTGGTCGTCGGTGCGCCAGCGGAGGCTTCGGTGGCCATGTTGGTGAGCTTGGCGCGGTCTTCTGCTGTTTCGACGCTGCGGTTGATGGCGTCGATGAAGCGGTTCTCAGACATCCTGACTCCCGTGCTGTTCGATGATGACGGTCGCGCCTAGAGGCAGGCCGCTGTGATCTTGGATCGGGCCGTCGAGGCCACCGCTACCTTCCTAGCGAAAAGGACGAGAAGGTCCAGATTCTCTCCGAAGACGCTGGAGGAAGGCGGCGAGCGATCGCCCGCACTGACGAGCAAAGACTGACGGGCGCTTGCTGGAGTGCTGTGTCCGAAGGCAGTCCCAGTTCCTGGACTCTCAGCATCAAGCGCAGACGCTTGCCGAGCGATGTCACGACATCTTAGTGTGGACGGAATAGTTCTGTTTTTTCATGATCAATAGATCGGCCGCCCCTCGGGCCAACCACCCGCTGCAACTTGAGAACGGGGGTACGCATGAGCCATCGGCCGCGGAGCAGACTGCGGCGATGCTGGAACGCCCACGACAGGCGGCACACTCGCCGGATTGGACTTTACCGGGATGGACATGGACTCCTCGTCGTGGCTGACCGCGCTCCACGGCTCTGGAACCAAACGGGACACGGCGCTGGCCCGCCTGCACGTGATGTTGCTCAGGGTGGCGACCCGTGAGGCGCATCGGCGCGGGCCCGCCGCCCGCATCGGTGGGCCGGAACTCGATGACCTTGCACAGCAGGCTGCTGACGATGCGATGGTTTCCCTACTGGGGAAGCTCGATACCTTTCGCGGGGAGAGCCGATTCACGACCTGGGCGTATCGCTTTGTAGTGCTGGAGGTTTCCAGCAAGCTCGGCCGCCACTTTTGGCGTCGGCCATCTGTGTCCTTCGACACCGAGGATTGGGAACGACTCCCTGCACGGTTCGCTGTCGACCCGCTCGCGCAGGCACAGCAGCGGGAGATGATCACGGCCGTGCGGCGGGCCGTGGACGAGACGTTGACCGATCATCAGCGTCGACTGTTCGTCGCAATCGTGGTCAACGGTGTACCGCTGGATGCGATGGTGTCTCGGTCTGGATCGAATCGGGGCGCGATCTACAAGACCGTTTTCGATGCACGCCGTAAGATCCGCAGATTCCTGACCGCTAATGGCTATCTGGAAGGGGAGCCGGCGGCTGCCCAGCCTACTGACCAACAGGTAAAGGTGAAAAGGTCATGACCGGGTGGTGGGACGGCTTCGAACGATTCCTGGCCACCGACCCACGTGACATCGGGTGTGATGAGGCGATGGCTGTGCTGCACGTCTATGTCGAGCTACTCGCGGCCGGAGTCGATGCGGCCGCGCACTATCCGGGATTGGCGTCGCACTTGGCTGCGTGCGGACCGTGTGCGGAGGACGCGCGGGGCCTGTTAGCCGCTGTGCAGGACCATGATCTGCACGTCGGAGGCCCGGATGAGTGGCGCGTTCGCTGAATCGGCTTCACGACAACGGTTCATCATGTGCCGCATGTCAGGACATCTGAGGTCAGCGGTCGCATTCGATCAACTATGGCGTTGGCTTGAGATCGGGTACGGACTCGATGTGACGCTTGCGGCCACATCGCTGACATGCTCGAGTTCATCGGCAGACTCGTCGACGCGGGCTTTCCGGACCTGACCCTTCCACCCGAACCTGAGATCGCAGTCACAGCGAGTTGTCAGGAACCCGGGACCAAAACGATTCTCTGCGATGTTATTTCCAGTGACGCCGCAGCCAGCGACGTCAGAAGAGGAGATATCGTGTCGCACGACTACAGCAAGACTCCGGAGGCGCTGAGCCGCCTCACCGACAGCCAGTTCCGCGTCACTCAAAAGGACGGGACGGAGCCGGCGTTCCGCAACGAGTATTGGAACAACCATGAGCCGGGGATCTACGTGGATGTGGTCTCCGGGCAGCCTCTGTTCTCGTCGACCGACAAGTACGACAGCGGCACCGGATGGCCGAGCTTTACCAAGCCGATCGTGGCGGACGCCGTTCGCTCGGAGACGGACAGGTCGTTCGGGATGACTCGCACGGAGGTGCGGTCCACCGGAGCTGACAGTCACCTCGGGCACGTGTTCGATGACGGTCCTGCCGACGCCGGCGGCCAGAGGTACTGCATGAACTCAGCGGCGCTGCGCTTCGTCCCGGTCTCCGAGCTCGAGACGCAGGGTTACGGCGAGTACCGCTCGCTGTTCGAGACGGCCGACACCACCAGCACAGAGGAGCACGCATCATGACCAGCGGAATTCATGACACCGGACAGATCACCCGCGAACCGGGCACCGAGACGGCCATCCTGGCCGGCGGGTGTTTCTGGGGCATGGAGGACCTCATTCGCCGGCGGCCAGGCGTGCTGGACACGCGCGTCGGATACACCGGCGGAGACAACGATCACGCCACGTATCGCAACCACCCCGGCCACGCCGAGGCGGTCGAGATCGTCTTCGATCCGGCGCAGACGACCTACCGTGACATCCTGGCGTTCTTCTTCCAGATCCACGACCCGTCGACGTTGAACCGTCAGGGCAACGACATCGGCACGAGCTACCGCTCGGCGATCTTCCCGCTCACCCCCGAACAGGAGAAGGTCGCACGTGACACGATCGCCGATGTCGATGCGTCGGGCCTGTGGCCGAGTAAGGCCGTGACGACGATCGAGCCCGTAGGACCGTTCTGGGAGGCCGAACCCGAGCACCAGGACTATCTGATCGCGTACCCGAACGGCTACACGTGCCACTTCCCGCGTCCGGACTGGGTACTGCCCAGGCGCGCTGCGCCCTCAGTCTGAGGGCTTTATTGCGAGGGCGCGTTCGCCACTGAGGCGATGAGCGCGCCCTCACCGGTTCCGTCACGAACGGCGCCGATCGTGTGCCCGATGGTGGTGTCGTCTCCGAGGCTGGGCACGGTCCCTGCCCTCGGTCCGGGAAGAATGACGAGTCAGTCCTTTCCCCGATCAGAGCTACGACAAAGTACTCGCTGACTGGATCGATGAGCACCTGCCACGTCGTTATGGAGCGCTGCTTCCGGGAGTCCTGGACGATGGGCCAGTGGCGGAGCGGAGCCCGCTAACAGCGGCCGACATCGCGGCGTTACGCGATGAGCGCGACGACGAGGTTGTCTACGTGGTGTTTTCAGCCGGCGGCGGGTTCGAGGCGGTGCCGCTGCAGGTACTTGCCGAGCGATGCCCCCGTGGGTGGCGGGGAGTCTTGGTGGCCGGGGCGGACGACCTGCCAGCGGCGCTGATGGCGCAATGGACCCAGCAGGTGACGAGCGCCGACACTGAAAGTTCTTTCATCGAACTGGGCTCGACCGCAATCTGATGACGAGGATTTCGGTTACAAGCTGTCCGCTTCGGCGGGGGAGAAGGCGTTGGAGAGGCCTTACGCCTTCGGATTCCAGTCCGGTGCCGAAGATCCGAGAGGGGTGTCGCGGTGTCTGGGCCTCCTGGCCATCGCCCGGGGCGTGCATGATCTGCGCACCGCTACGACTACAAGGCGATCCCGCCAGTGGTTTGGGAGGCATTGCTGGCCTTCGAATGGCTGGACCTGACACCGTTCCAAACGACGGAAGGCGGGCGGACAAGGACGCCCGGGCTGGGGCTTCCACTTGGTGTACTCGTGGGCGTGCAGATCTACACGTCGAACAGCGATCCAGACTACGGCAAGGAACACGCGGCCTCCTGCCGTCATGTCCGCGACGGAGGCGTCGCTCTGCATCCGAACGATGATCTGATCACGGTGGCGGACCTGGTGGACGGCCACTTCGACTGGTGTAGCAAATGCGGCGGGTACGCGGTTCGCCGCCTGACGGATGCTCAGCTCGTACATTACCGCGCGGCTCATAAACTCCAGTACATCAACGAAGCACCGCACCAATCGGTAGACAAGCGACAACACCACCCCGCGATGATCTCAGCCGCCGCCCTGATCATTCAGCGAAACCCCAGCTCACAGTACGAAACCATGTTTCCCGGGACACCCGCTGCCGCGCGCTGACCCTGCTGTTGCTCGACACGGTCGCCCCGGTTTCTGGCGCATCTGCGACCTCGTTGATCCCCGTCCCGGCCCAGGCCATTGCGCCGTACCTGGGCTTCTTCGGTGGCTTTCTGCTCTACCTGGCCACCGCGGAGGTCCTCCTCGAGGCCCGCATCACCAGCCACCCGACCCGCCTCACCCCGCTGAGCACGGTTTGCGCGCCCTGCTCATGTGGCTGGTCACCGAGTGATCGCCGCTACGGTGACCACTCGGTGAGCGCGCAAATGCGCCCTGAGGCCGAGCGGAGGAGGCAGGGACGATTCTGCTCTGCGCGAAGCCGGCAGAACTCGAACGCGCCGTCTACCTAGGGTGAAGCATGGCCTCCTCCATCCCGCCGCTACGTCCAGCGATCGATCGGACCGCCCCCAAGCCGTCTCCGGCTCGCGAGCCGCTGTGGCGGCACGTGCTCGGTGAGTGTCTGAGAGGTCTTCGTCACGAGCGGGGCGAGAAGTTGAGTGAGACGGCAAGTCGCGCCGGAGTCTCGCCGCAATATCTCTCCGAGATGGAACGAGGCATCAAAGAGCCGTCGAGCGAAATGATCGCTGCGGTCGCCGGCGCGCTGGATGTGACCCTGGTCGATCTGACCCTCGCCGTTGCCGAGAGCTTGCGGACTGCTCAGCACGGCGCGTCGAGAGGTGCTACCTGCTCGGCGGCGTATGCTCTGGCCGCGTAGCGCGGCTTGCCGGGGTTATCCACGGGCCTATGAATGCTCCTCGATGATCTGATCGAGGAGCCCGTACTCCAGGGCCGCGGTCGCGGTGAACACGCGATCGTGATCGGTGTCGGCGCGTAGGGTCTCGATGGTCTGGCCGGTGTGCCGTGACAGTATCCGCTCGATGTCTGCCCGGACACGTACGACCTCGTCGGCTTGCAAGATGAGATCGGGGATCGTTCCGCGCCCCTGAGCGGCCGGTTGGTGCAGGATTACTCGTGCGTGTGGGAGAGCGGCACGTTTTCCCTCGGCACCCGCGGCGAGAAGGACGGCACCCACGGCGACGGCCTGTCCAACGCAAGTTGTCGAAACCCGCGGGCGGATATGGCGCATGGTGTCGTATATCGCGAGCATTGCGCTCGGGTCCCCGCCTTCGCAGTTGATATAGAACTGTATTTCGGCATCGGGGTTGTCTGACTCCAGAAAAATCAGCTGCGCGATGAGCGCGTTCGCGACGCCCGCGTCAATTGCGGTGCCCAGATAGACGATTCGCTCGGTGAGCAGGTGCGAGTAAACGTCCATGACCCGCTCGCCACGAGGATTCTGAGCGATGACGTTCGGGATCGTATATGTGGTCACTGGCGGACTCCTTCGGTGAAGCCGAATCCGGGCCGTGGGCGATTGTGAGACGCGATTTCGTCGAAGGTCTGCACGATTGCATCTATGAAGCCGTAGTCCAGTGCCTCTTGCGCTGTGTACCAACGATCGTGCAGAGAATCCTCGAATATGCGCTCGACGGGCTGACCCGTGTCCTCAGCGATAAGACCGAGCACCGTGTCGCGAGTATGCCGAAGGTCGCCAGCCTGCAGTTCGATGTCGACTGCGGTGCCACCGATTCCCGCCGAGCCTTGGTGCATCAGGACGCGTGCGTGCGGCAGGGCGCGGCGCTTCCCTCGGGCCCCCGATGACAGCAAGAATTGCCCAGCGCTGTAAGCGATGCCCAGCACGAGGGTCGATACGTCACAGGGAATGATTCGAATGATGTCGCGGATCGCAAGCATCGAGGGAACCGAGCCGCCCGGGGAGTGAATCCACAATGCGATATCGCTCGACGCATCCTGCGTGGCGAGTGCCATCAGTTGCGTGGCCAGCAGTGTCCCATTGTCGTCATCGAGAGGGCCGTCGAGGACGAGAACACGCTGCTCGTAGAGCTCGCGTCTTACCCGCGCGTTGAACAGTGGGTGTTTCGATTCTTCGCTCATGCGTCCATCATGTGAGGCGATCCGGGTCGACGTCGACACGATCCGCCTGGGGCAGATCTGCTCTGAGCAGAGAGAACTCCTGAGCAGGAACAACTCGATTTCCGGCCCGGCTCGTGCCATTGCGGCCCGGGAATCGAGCGGGCGCGCGGTAGGAGATCGATGAGGATCTCGTGGACGCCCGCCTCTTCGACAGCGGCGGTCGGATAACCCGCGATCTGTTCCACCGCGCCCGTGCGCGGTTACGCACCCACACGGCACGGCCGAAACGCACCACCCCGCAGGGGCTAGTTGACGTTCATCGAGTCCGCGGTCTTGCCCGTGATGTCCCATGCGCGGTTGGGGTGGGCCGTCGCATATCGCTGCGGGTGCGCCGGGTTTTACGGGCCGGGGCTGGACTCCTTCCTGGTCGTTGCGGCGAGGGTCCGGCACTCAGGCGAGGGCCGGGAGATGGGTGATGCGCTGCCAGGCCAGAACGAATGCCTGCGCCCAGGATTGGGTGCGCTCGATCCGCAGGTGACGGCACCGGGCGTGGGCAGCCAAGCGGGCGGGCAAATGGAACGGTAGAGCCGGTAGCGCATGGTGTCGGGCTCGGCGCGTTCCAGCCCGTCCTGGTCGTGCAGGGTCTCCGCTGGAGATTGGGGTTCAGGCAATCCAGCTTCCGCCTTGTCACGCGGGCCGCCTTGCGCTGCGCCTGCCGAAACAGGTCTACATCCGATCTTCTTTCGCGCGGCACGAGCATTGTTTAGGTCCGCCCTCGACGGGGCAGCCCTAACGGCTTACGGGATCGGTGGGCTGCCGGCAGAGCCGCTGCGATCGCGGGGCAGTACCGCTGAGTGTTCGTCCAAGGAGGCCGTAGGGAGGCCGTATGGACATGGCAGGCTGGATCATCTCCGCCATCGGCATAATGATCGCCCTCGCCATCGCCTGGAAGATTGGCAAGGGGAAGGACAAGACGCGGCACTGACCGCTCCAAATGCTCGCCGCCGGCATCGGGACGAATGGGACGTGGTGTATCTCTGGCTCGCCGAGGTCCGGTGGGCCGCCAGTCTTTGGAGCCGCCGGGTATCGCAGCGGACCGCCTGCAGTCCTGTCAAGGACGCCGTGAAGAGGCGGCGTCGTTGGTTCAGGGTGATCGCGTCCGACCCCGAAGCGCCTCCCTGGCCGCCTGCGGCCTGCGGTTGAGATCGAGAGGAGTCTCGTGTGCGTGGAAATGGGAGACGGCGCGCTGCTCCCTGGCTGGCCGCGATCGCGGCACTGCTGGTGGCGACGATCATCGTCTATGTCATGTGGGTGTTCGTCGTGGCGCGAAGCTCCGATACGCGGCCACGAATGTCCGTTCCCGGCAGTGCGCCCGACGCCACCTGGGGGCAGCTGGCCGTCTTGGTGGCGGTCATGGTCGCCGGGCTGGTCGCCGGGCACCTGTTCGAAGAGCTCAAGAAGGCGTCCGGGAGAATCTCCATCATCGCGGAGCTGCGCGGGATTACGAGCAGTCCACGCTTCTGGATGGCCCTGCTGGTCGGTCCCATCGTCTTCATGTCGGTGTACCTGGCCATCAAGGATCATCCGCACACGCTGGCCGATTACCTGCTCGCCTTCCAGAACGGCTTCTGGTGGGAGACGGTGCTGCAGTTACGCAAGGGCGGGCTTCAGCCGGAAGAGACCTCCGCCTCTCCGGCCGGCGTGGGGGACGTGAGCGGCGCGGGCGAAGTCGTACCGGAGTGATTCGAGGATCTCTTCGTGCGTCGGGAGATGCGTCATGAAGATGACAGCTGCTCTGGGTGCCTGTTGAGATGTGCCTGTGGCTCAACCGGGTTCGTCGGCGACGATCTCTCGCAAATTTTCGACCCGATGTGGGAGATGATGGCCCCGTCGTGGTTGGCAGGATGGTCGCGGGCGTGCTCGATGCGTGCTCGTACGCCCCGTCACACGCCGTCAGAACCCGGCACTGCCGGACACGCAATGTACGCCGAGGCAGCACGAACTGCCATCAAACAGTATCGCGTGGCACTTAAAGATCTTGCTTCTAATCCGACGGTCGCAGGTTCGAATCCTGCAGGGCGCGCTTTGATCATGGTCTGACTTGCGGTGATGCGGGATCGGACGGGCCGGCCACTCATCAAGACTTCGCAGCTCAGGCTGATGAACAGGATATTGGCACCCCGCAGGGTGGAGTACACCCGGTAGGCCTTGCGTGCGGCCGGGTCGGCGCCTGCCGCGAGGACGACGCTCTGCTCCAGCACGGCGCGGTGGAGGGCAAGCGGGGCCGCGAGGCGCACCGAGTGGCCCTGGCAGCGGTCCCGGTCACCGGTTCCGCCAGCCGTACCGCGGGACTGGAGCGATCGAGCCGGCTCGCGCGGGACTTTGGTCGCCCGGCCCTGTCACAGCACGATGGCGGTACGCAGCCGGTTCTCCCGCCGGCGCGGAGCCCTTGATCACGGCCCGGTCCCACCTGCCAATGACGGGGCCGTGATCAGGGAAGCGCGCTGAGGTCAGGCGCAGGTGTAGCCGGACGGCAGGGCGGTGTTGCCGTTGGGCCTGCTCGCTTGGAAGCCGAAGCTGGTGGTGCTGGCTCCCGGCGCGAGCGTGCCGTTGTGGCTGACACTTCTGACCGTGACGGTCTGGCCGCTGGTGGTGATGGTGGCGTTCCATGAGCCGGTCAGGGTGTGCCCGGCCGGCAGGGTGAAGGTGACGGTCCAGCTGGTGATCGTCGAGGTGCTGGTGTTGGTGATGGTCAGCGGCTGGATCACATACCCGTTCCCCCACTGGGACTGCACGGTCGGGGTGGCCGAGCAGGCACCGGTCGTGCCTCCCTGTGTGGTGATCTGGACGGTGTTGGAGACCGGTGAGACGTTGCCAGCGGCATCGCGCGCCCGGACCTGGTAGCGGTAGGTGGTGTTCGCAGTCAGGTCCGTGTCGGTGAACGAGGTCGTGGCCGAGGTGCCGACCTGGGTGAACGTGCCGCCCGTCGCGCCGGGAGCGCGCAGGATCTCATAGCCGGTCACACCGGTGTCGTCAGTGGAGGCCGTCCAGGCCAGGCTGGTGCCGGTTGTGGTGGTGCCCCAGGCGGTGAGCCCGGCCGGGGCGGTCGGCGGCGTGGTGTCGCCTCCGGTGGCGGCCGTGGTGAAGGTGGTCGGCGCGGAGTTGCCCGACAGGTTGCCCGCGCCGTCACGCGCCCGTACGTACACCTGGTATTGGGTGTTGGCACTCAGTCCGGTCAGGGTGATCGAGGTGGTGGTGGACTGGCCGAGCTGCGGGTCGGTGGCGCCCTGCTCCCGGTAGACGTTGTAGCCGGCCAAGCCGGAGCCGCCCTGGTCGGTGGACGCGGTCCAGGTCAGCGTGGCACTGGCGGCGGTCACGTTGGACGCGACCGGGGTGCCTGGCGTGGTCGGCGGCGTGGTGTCGGTCGGACTGGTGGTCAAGCCGAAGAACTCGATGGCGTAGAGGGCCATACCGCTCTGCGGAAGAGCATGCCCGGCGCCCTGGATGCTGTACGCCTCCACCTGCCCGGTGCCGGACAGATTGGCGTACCGGCTGCGGGTCCAGTTTGCCTGCGGGGTGTCGGTGCTGGTCGGGGTCTGGCTCAGCCCAAACACATTGGTCCACTGCTCGATCGACTCTCGCAGCAGCGAGTAGGGCACGAGGGTGTCGCTGGTGCCGTGCCACAGCTGCATGCGCGGGCGGGGGCCGGAATATCCCGGGTACGCCTGGCGGACCGCATCGCCCCACTGCTGGGGTGTTCGGTCCATGCTCCCGCCGGTGCACCTGCTGCTTCCGGGCGGATAGTCGGAGGCGCCGGCGAAGCAGTTGAAGGGCACACCCATGAAGGAGGCCCCTGCCTTGAACACGTCCGGGTAGACGGCGAGCATGTGCTGGGTCATCATGCCGCCGGACGAGCTTCCAGTGGCGTAGACCCGGTTCGGGTCTCCCTGATAGTTCCGCTCGACATAGTCGATCATCGAGGTGATCGAGACCGGATCGCTGCCGCCGCCGCGCTGCTTGGCCGCGTCCGACCAGGTGTCGAAGCAGTTGCCGAACCCTGCCGACTGGGTGGCGGTCGGGTAGATGACGATGAAGCCGTATCGATCCGCCAGCGAGGCGAACTCACTGCCCTGGTAGAAGCCGGGACCGGAGCCGCCGCAGCCATGCATCGCAACCACGATCGCCGGCGTGGCCGGGTGCGAGTCCGGCACATAGACGTGCATCCGCATGTTGCCCGGGTTGTTGCCGAAGCTGGTCACCTCCACCAGGGTGGCGGCGACGGCCGGCGATCCGAGTACCACGGTCATGACGGCAAAGAGCGCCGCGGCGCAGGCACCAGCCAGCACCGTGGTCAATCGTCTCATTCGCGCTCCTCCTCTCCATATCCGCGGCGCGCCGCGGATCGGTCCGCCGCGTATTGACGTCGGTCGCTGGAAAATAGAAGGGCCACGATCCACCGTCAATGCACGCTTGGTGCGCATGCCCGCCAGTTCACCTGGCAGAGAGCCGTTTTCCCTGGTTATCAAGTAACTTGCTATCAAGGTCCTTGATAACCGGTGTGGGAAACTTACATCGGGGCGGTTCCGAGGGGGCGCGATATCGTCTCCTGGTGACCGATCCGGGTGTCCCCGCGGCCGCTGCGCCGGACGCACCGCCGCCCCGTGTGAGCTACCTGGTGTTCCGGCTGGAACGCCGCATCCGCGCCTGCCTGGATGAAGCGCTCGCCCGGCACGGCATGACAACCACCGAATACATGGCGCTCAGCGAGCTGCGCCTGCGCGACGCCCCGTCCTCGGCCGACCTGGCCCGCATCGCCTTCGTCACTCCGCAGGCGATGAACCTGGTCATCCGCGATCTCGAACAACGCGGCCTGATCCGCCGCGACCCGCATCCCCGTGGCGGCCGCGCTCTGCGCACCCGCCTTACCCCGAAAGGCCTGAGCACCCTCCGGCGATGCGACCGCTCCCTCGACAGCATCGAAGCCGTCATGCTCGCCGAGATCGACGACCCGGACCGCACGACACTCGCGGAAGCGCTCACGCTGTGCGCCCGAGCCCTCCATCCGGACATGCGGCCCTGATCCCAGTCCTTCGCTCGCAGAAGCCACCACCGTCGCCCTGGCCATGCTGTGGTCCGTGGCCAGCCACGGACCACAGCACCGGACTCGACCAACCACAGAAGCGATCGAATCGGGACTCCTACGGGTACGGCACTGCACTGGCAGGAATTCGACGGAGACACACCGCGCGGCAGTTCAAGCGCTGGTCCTATGGGATGTGGCCCGCCCCCCGCCTCCGCGCGGGGACCGGGTCGATCACCCCGAGGGCCGCCTCCGGCTTGGCCTCAGCGGACGGCGACCCAGGCCACTGCTCCGACCGGGAAGCCAAGCAAACCCGCAGCTCACGACCGTGAATGGAGTATCGACACCCTTCACGCGAGCGCACGGTGAGATCCGCGGTGTGAAAGGGTCTTGGGGTCCGATTTGCGAGGACGATAGAGTCTGGCCCTAAGGCAGAGCCGTGCCGGGGTTGAGGAGGGGGATGTCCATCACGCCCTTATCCCTGCCGCAGCCTCCTGCGAAGGCGCCGGAGTTCGGACGAGACGCGCTGATCGTGTGCGAGAGCCTGGTGCGGATCTACCAGTCCGGGTCGGTCGAGGTGCAGGCACTGCAGGGGCTGGACCTGGTCGTGGACAGCGGGGAGATGGTGGCCGTCGTCGGAGCGTCCGGGTCGGGGAAGTCGACGTTGTTGTCCATCCTGGCCGGGGTCGACGCTCCCACCGCCGGGCGGGTGCGGGTCGATCAGTGGAATCTGCTGGACATGTCGCGGGCCGATCGTGTCCGGTATCGGCGGCACACCGTGGGACTCGTACGCCAGCAGACGGCCGCTAACCTCATCCCGTACCTGACCGCGCGGCAGATGGTCGACCTGCCGATGACAGCGGCCCGCACTCCCGGCCGGGTACGCCGCAGGCGCGCTGCCGAGTTGCTGGACCTGCTCGGCGTCGCCGAGTGCGCCGAGCGGCGGCCCGCGCAGCTGTCCGGCGGGCAGCAGATGCGGGTGGCCATCGCGGTGGCCCTGGCCAACGAGCCCAGGGTGCTGCTGGCCGATGAGCCGACCGGGGAACTGGACAGCGCCACGTCGGCCGCGGTGTTCGGGCTGTTGCGGGAGATCAACCGGCGGCTGGGCGTCACCGTCGTCATCGTGACCCACGATCCCGCGGTCAGTGGGCAGGTGGAGCGGACGGTGGCGATTCGCGACGGGCGCACGAGCAGCGAGGTGTTGCGGCGTACCGCCACTGGAGACGACGGCGCCCCGCAGATGATCGCCGAGGAATACGCGGTGATGGACCGGGCAGGGCGGATTCAGGTGCCGCGCGACTACCGGGAGGCGCTGGCGTTGACGCGACGGGTCCGGCTGGTGCTGGAGGCCGATCACGTCGCGATCCGCCCCGACGGCGGCGGGGCCGGATGAACGGCGGGCCCCTGGTCAGCGTGCGTGGCGTTCATCGCCGGTACGGCAGCGGGGCGACCGCCGTGCACGCGTTGCGGGACGTGACGTTCGAGCTCGCGGCCGGCACCATGACCGCCCTCGTCGGGCGGTCCGGCTCCGGCAAGACCACGCTGCTCAACATCATCGGCGGCCTGGACCGCCCGGACTCCGGTACGGTCCTCGTCGACGGAACGGACGTCACCGCCCTCGACGAGGACGGCCTGTCCCTGCTACGGCGGGAGAAGGTCTCGTACGTCTTCCAGACCTTCGGCCTGATCCCGGTGTTGTCGGCCGCGGAGAATGTGGGCGCCCCGCTGCGGCTGGCCCGCGTACCGCCGGTGGAGCGTGAGCGGCGGGTCGCGCTGCTGCTGGAACTGGTCGGACTGGCCGCCCATGCCGAGCAGCTACCCGCTGAGCTGTCCGGCGGGCAGCAGCAGCGGGTGGCGATCGCCCGGGCGCTGGCCGCCTCGCCCCGGCTGCTGATCGCGGACGAGCCGACCGGGCAGCTGGACGCCGAGACCGGTCTGTCGGTGATGGCACTGCTGCGCGGGGTGGTGGAGTCCGAGGGGGTGACGGCGCTGGTCTCCACGCATGATCCGACGATGCTCGCGCTGGCGGATCGGGTGATCCGCATCAACGACGGGCATCTCGACGAGCATCCCGGCATGCGCTCTGATGGGCAGCTCGACGGACGCTCCAACGGTCGGGGCGATTCTTGATCAGTAAGAGCTGTCCGTGCTGAGGCTGGTCGCCCGGCGAGCCCGTGCGCAATGGCCCTTGCTGGCAGCCCTCCTGGCCGTCGCCGTGGTCGGCCCCACGCTGCTCGGCGCCTGCGCCCTCCTACTCACCCGTACCGCCGAGCAGGCGCTGGAGACCGCCGCCTCTCGCGCCACCCCTGACCAGATCGACGTCACCGCCTACACCGTCACCATTCGCGGCGAGCACGCGAGATCCGTCGCCGACGACATCCGCGCCGCGCTGACCTCGGCCCTCGCTCCGTTCGCGACGACGACGGCCGCGCGCGCGTCGTCCGCGATGCGGTCGCTCCCCGGTGCCGGTGTTCCGGCTGTGGCGTACCTGTCGGGGGTGGAGGACCTGCCGGCCCGCACGCAACTGGCCGACGGACGCCTGCCTCGGGCGGGTGCCGCGCCGGCGGAGTCCGTGGTCCTGGAGAGCACCGCGCGGCAGCTCGGCCTGACCGTCGGCAGTCGGGTCAGCCTCGGCAGAGAGCTGGCCGACGATCCCGACCAGGGGATCGAGGTGAGCGTGGTCGGGATCGTACGCCCGCTGCCGGGCACCGGCTGGGAGCGTGACCCCCTCGCCGCCACCGGCTACGATCTGGCCTACCGCGACGGCCGCTCCGCACAGTCGGTTCACGCGTACGGGCCGTTCATCGTCGACCTCGCCGACCTGCTCGGCGGCGGCTCCACCCTCGACCGGCTGGAGATCATCGCCCACCCCGACCTGTCCGCCCCCGACCGCCGCGACCTCGACACCGTCACCCAGGTCGTGCTCGGCGCCGACCGCCGGCTGGGGCAGACGCTTGGTGACCGGGTACGCATCCAGCGCGTCGCCTCCCGATTGCCCTCGACCCTGCTGGCCGCGCACGATCAGCAGCGGGTCACCACGGCCGCCGTGCTCGCCGTCGCCGCCATCGGACTCGTCCTGACCGCGACCGCCCTCGCCCTCGCCGGCCGGCTCAGCGCCGGTGTGCGCGGCGACGAGACCGCCCTGCTGTCCGCGCTGGGGGTCGGCCGCGGTCAACTCGCCGGCGCATCGCTCGTCGAGGCCGGCGCGCTCGCCGTGCTCGCCACCGCGGTCGCGATCCCGGCCTCGTCCGCCCTGCACGCCGGGCTGACCCGGCTGCCGCCCATGGCCGGGGCCGGGCTCGCCACGCCTTTCGGCGTGAACGCCGCACAGGTGTTGTCCGTCGCCGGCGGCGCGCTGGCGCTGGCGGCGGTGCTCGTCGTGCCCTCGCTGCGGACCTCCTCCGGAGGTGTACGCGGGCGGCGGGAGCTGCTCGCCCGATCCGGCGCCGACCTGCTGCTCGTGGCGCTCGCCGCCATCGGCTGGTGGCAGTTGCACGATCAGCCGACCAGCTCAGGCTCCCCCGTCGACACCGTACGGGTGCTCGCTCCCGCGCTGCTGCTCATCGCCGGATCCGCAGTGACGTTGCGCCTGGTGTGGCCCGCGTTGCGCGTTGTGGAACGGCTGGCCGTCCGGGCTCGCGGGTTGATGGTGCCGCTGGCCGCGTTCGAAGCCGCCCGCAGGCCACAGGCGGTCGCGGCGGGGCTGCTGATCGGGCTGGGCTGCGCGGCGGCCACGTACGGGATCGGGTTCGACGCCACGTGGCAGCGCTCCCAGCAGGACCAGGCCGATCTGTCCGTCGGCACCGATCTCGCGCTCACCCTCACCGCCCCGCCCGCCGCCGGGCAGGGCCCGGTGGTCGGCGCGGCCAGCGGGGGAGAGGTGAGCCCGGCCACCGATCGTGGCGTCGCGGTCGGGCAGTGGCTCGGCGGCGCCGGTGACCCGCCGCGGCTGATCGCCGTGGACACCACTCGTGCCGAGGCGCTGCTGCGCGGACGGCTGAACGACGGTCGCACCTGGAACGCCGTGGGCACCCTTCTCGCGCCGCCGACGCGCGCCGCCGGTGTTCCCGTCCCGGCCGGAGCCGCGCTCTCCCTGGCCGGGAACGCGACCGGTCCGACGCCGCTCACCGTGACGCCCCGGCTGCTGCTGCAGGATGCGACAGGGCTGCGTACTCCTTGCACAGGTGCGCCCATTCCGCTCGACGGCACAGCACATCCGCTGCCGGACTGCGCGACGGCCGAAGGGCTCCGGCTGGTCGCGGTGTCCCTTCCGCTCGCGATCGCGACGGGGAACGTGGGCACCGGCCACTCCGATGCCCTGGCGGACCCCCCGGCGGGGGACAGCCGCGTCGCCGTGACGCTCACCGTGGCGGGAACAGCCTCTGGGGCATCGCCCTGGACCGCCACCTCAGCCGGGCCGGCCCCCGGGCAGCTCGGCAATCCGGCCGTCGCCCTGACCAGCACCTCCGCGGGCACCGAGCTGAGGATGACCACGACCGTCGCGCTGAAGGGCCCGCCGGACGCCGCCAGGAACCTGGTCGCCACCGCCTTCCCGGCCCCGGGACCGGTGCCCGTGGCCGTCTCCGCCCGCTTCGCCGACGAGGTGGGCGCCCGGCGCGGCTCGCGGCTCGACCTCACCGTCGGCCTCACCCCCGTACAGGTCAGCGTGGCCGAGGTGCTGCCGGCCGTGCCGTCCGCTCCGGGTGCCGCGGCCATCCTGGCCGACTTCGACGCCCTCTCCCGTGCCCTCGCCGTCAGCGGTGACTTCGACGTGCCCGTGGACGCGTGGTGGGTCGGCCATCCCGCCAGAGGTGATGCGGCCGATCTCCGCCTCGGCAGCGTCACCACGCGCGCGTCCGAGACCGCCCGGCTCACCGGCGGCCCGCTGCGGGCCGGGCTCCCGGCCGTGCTCCGGCTGCTCGTACCGGCCGCGGTGCTGCTGATGATCGCCGGGATCGTCCTACACGTGACGTTCGACCTGCGGGCCCGCGCGGTCGAGATGGCGCGCCTGCGGGGTCTCGGGATGACCCGGCGCGAGATTCGTACCGTGCTGCTCGGCCAGCACGTCGGCATCCTGCTGCCGCTGCTCGCGGCGGGCGCGGTCGTCGGCGCGCTGGCCACCCGCGTCGTCGCGCCTCTGCTCGTCCGCTCCGATACCGGCGCCGCTCCCGTTCCCGAGGTTCTGCCCGTCTGGCCGTGGGCCGCCGAGGCCGCCCTGCTCACCGGGCTGCTGGCCGGGTGCGCGCTGGCGGTGAGCGCGGTGGTCGTCGTCCAGGCCCGGCTTGCCGATGCCGCGTATCTGCGGGTGGCGTCGTGAGGATCCCGGCACCGCACTGGCCCAGCGTCGTCGGCCGCGCCCGCGCGGACGCCGGGCCGCTGCTCCTGGCCGCCGTCGTGGTGGCGGTCGTCACGCTGCTCGCCGGCGCGATGCCGCCGACGTTGTCCGCGACCGCCGACGCCGCCGTACGGGACGCGGTACGCAGGACCGGCGGCGACCTCCAGGTCCACGCTCGCATGGAAGGCGACGACGGGCCGGCCGGCAGCCGCGTCCGGCACCCCCGCCTCGCCGAGGACGTCGACGACTTCCGAGCCAGGGCGACGGACGAACTCGGCCCCGGCCTGCGCGCCGCCCTGCGTCCACCCGTCGCCACCGTCACCGGCCCCACCCTCAAGATCACCGATGGCAGCGTGCTGCGTACGTTCCAGCTCGCCTATGTGGCCCGCGAGGGTGGGCCCGACGTGACCTGGATCGCGGGCGGCCCGCCCCGGCCCACCGCCTCCGCGACGGCGGAGGTTCCCTACGGCGCGCCGCCGTGGCCGGTGCAGGTGGGCCTGTCGGAGGCGGACGCCGCTGCTCTCCAGCTCCGTCCCGGCGCCCGCATCCCGCTGGCAGACGACCAGGGGAATGTCAAGAAGGTCCAGGTCAGCGGCATCTTCCGGCCTCGGGACAGCGCCGATCCCGCCTGGCGGCTCCTCCCCTCGCTGCTGAGTCCCGTCGCCGGCGCGGACGGCACGGGAAGCACCCGGTTCGCCGGGCTGCTGTCACGCGACTCGCTGCCCGACGTCCGGCTCGCCTTCGGCCAGGACGAGTTGCGGCGTACCGTCTGGTTCACGCCCGACCCGACCCGGCTCACCTGGGACGCGGTCCCCTCGGTCGCCGCGAAGGTGGTCGCGCTCAAGGCGGCCTCCGGCTCCTCCGGCGCCCGGGATGGCTCGCTGAAGTGGGAGACCCGGCTCGACGGGGTGTTGCGGAACGTGAGCTCCCAGGTCGACGCCGCGTCCGCGCAAGCGTCCATCCTGCTCATCACCCTGCTCGCCGTCGCGGTCCTGGTCCTGCTGCTCGCCGCCGACCTGCTGGTACACCGCCGTGCTCCCGCCCTGGCCGCCGCCCGGCAAAGAGGGATGTCGCTACCGGTGATCGGTGGCGAGCTGCTGCTCGAATCCGTCGTGATGGCGCTGCTGGCCGCGGCGGCCGGGCTCGGCCTGGCCCGAGCCGTCGCGCCGGGGGTCTCCTGGGAGTGGGTGGCTCCCGTGGTGGTCACCGCCGTCGCCGCCGGACCGGCGTTCGGCACGCTCACCGCCGCCCGCGCCACCCGGGATCGCCGCGTCCCGGCCAACCGGAGTGCGCGGCGGTGGGTGCGTAACACCGTACGACTGCGGCGGGCCGCTCTTGAGACCGGGGTGCTGGTGGCCGCGTCCGGCACCCTCGTCGCTCTGTACCAGCGTGGAATCGGTGGCGGGGTGCTGCCCGCGAGCGCGCCCGCCCTCTGCGCGCTCGTAGGCGCGCTCATGCTGGCGCGGGCGCTGCCCCTCGGGATGCGCTTTGTGCTCAAGCGGCTTCTGCGGTCGAGCCGGCCGCTGGCGGTGTTCGGGGCCGCGAGGGCGGCGGCGACCTCTGCCCGGGTGCTACCGCTGCTGGTGCTCGTGACCTCCGTGGCCTTGGCCTCGTACGCACTCACCTTTGGTGCTGCTGTCGGCCACGGGACCCCGGATGGGCCGCTGGCCTCGGGACTGCTGCGGTTGGCGTGGGTCTCGGCTGTAACCCTGCCGGTTCTGGGCCTGCTGGGACTCGCTCTCGGGTCGGCGGCCGGCGCGCCGGAGCGATGGCAGACCCTGATCCGGCTGCGCACCCTCGGGCTGCGGCCCCGGGAGGCCCGCTGGGTCGCCGCGGGAGAGCTGCTGCCGCCGGTGGTGGTCGCCGCTGTGGGCGGTCCGCTGCTCGGGGTGCTGCTCGCCCGCCTGACGTTCGGCTCGCTCGCCCTGCGCCTGCTCACCGGCGCCGATCCGGCCCTGGCGTTGCCGTGGTGGGGGCTCGGCCTGGTGGCGGTCGTGTTCCTGGCGGCGGTCGCCGTCATGGTGCCCGTCGAATCGGCGCTACGCCGCCGACGACGGCTGAGCGAGGTACTCCGCGCGGGCGACAGCTGAGCCGGCCGACTTGTGGGTGCCAAGAACTTGGCCGCCCTATGCGACCTGCGCGTATTCGTGGAGCAGTCCGCCGAGGCGGTCACGTCGGATGACCTTGATATCGTCCTCGATCGGGTCGGGAAGGGCTCACAGCGGGGCGGCCTGGCCCAGGGAGCGATGTGGGCGATGCTCGTTGAAGTGGGTCTCGTAGATCGCAAGCACGCGTTGTAAGTGGCAGGCGTTGACGATGAGGATCCGATCGAGAAGTTCTCGGCGCAGGCCACCGATCCAGCGTTCGGCGAAAGCGTTAGCCCGTGGAGCCTGAGGTGGCATCTTGAGGATGCGGATGCCTGCGGCCGTGAAGACCTCGTCGAACCTCGCGGTGAACTTCGTATCCCGATCGCGGATGAGGAATCTGAACCCTTCCGCTCTGTCCCCCAGTTCGATCACCAGGTTCCTGGCCTGTCGTGCAACCCACGGCGCGGTCGGATGCTCGGTGACGCCGAGGATATGAACCCGGCGGGTGCTGATCTCCATGACGACAAGGCAGTACAGGCGTTTGAACAGCACGGTGTCGCAGTGGAAGAAGTCGCATGCCAAGATCCCCTCAGCTTGGGCACGCAGGAACTCATTCCAGGTCGGTCCCGTGCGCCGTGGCGTGGGGTCGATGCCGGCCTTCTTCAAGAGGAGCCACACCGTAGAAGCGCCCACCTGGTAGCCCAGAGTGGCGAGTTCTCCGGCGATTCGCCGGTAACCCCACAGCGGATTCTCTCGGGCCAGACGAAGTGCCAACGGGCGTGGCCTTGCCACCTGTCGGCGCAACACTGCGAGCTGATGCCGCAAGACGAGGATCTCCGCGTCCTTTGACCTTTGCGAGCGACCCAGCAGCACCAGCCAACCCGCGAGCCGAACGAAGATCAGATAAAGCAACCGCAGCGCCATAAAACAATGATCATGCCTGGAGACAACCGGAACGCCGAACCCCAGGTCAGCCCCGACGGCCGAGTTTCGGGCACCCACAGGGTGCGCGGCCTTCCACGCCGTGAGCGCTGGCTCGATCAACGCCCACTGCGCGTCGGTTAAGTCGCTCGGGTATGGCTTGCGTTCGGTCACGCGGCCATCCCAGCACATCTGGACCCGCCGACTGGCGGTAACGCTACAAATCCATACGATCACACTGCGGCATCATGGACGGGGACTCACGTAACGCACTCTGAAGAGTATGACTTCACGGCGGAGCGTGTGGGCTATGACTTCACGATGAGGCCCTGGAACGCAGAAGAACTTCATCGGCGTCTACGCGCAGCGGGTTTTGGTGACGTCGTCATCGCAGCGGGTGTACGACACCGAACCGATGACCGGCTATTCGTCACAGCAGTGTATTCGCGGCCGTGCCCCCCACACATACATAGGCCCGACATACTCAGAACATACCCACGATCTCTATCGTTTCTTCCGTCTGCATCACGGGTAGGAGGGAAGAGCGAATGTCGAAGCCGACCGCTTTGCCGGGTGCGGCCAGGAGGCTGGGCATTGGCCTGGCGTTTTCCATGATCGCTACCGGCGTAGTAGCGGCCACACCACAACCAGCTGCGGCATCGCCTCCGTACTACCTCTTCGCGGTGTGGAAGAACCAGACCTGCACAAAGGGCTCCAAGATGCGGAAGTATAACGTCCACCTTTCTCCTCGACGTAAATACGACACGGTATTCGTCAAGAATGTAAAGCCGACGCCCGACAGAATGGTTAGCTACTCGCGAGAGCGATCCTTCGACATCGCGTACGTCGAGGAACCCTGCGGCAGGCGATACCAGACTGGTAAGAACCAGTATTACTGGCAAAGTATCCACTACGGCGCCGAATCTGGAAAGGTAAGCCGTCTAATCAAGAGCACTGCGCTGTGCTACGCTGGCGGCTGCTATCCGCCAGGCCCCAAGACTTACGGAACGTGGCGGGCAGGCTGGACCCACTTCAAAATGTGACGTGTGGCGTCCTGGCGGTGGACATGACCAGGCCCGACACCCGCCCGCCCGCCCGATCCCGGAACCTGGCTCCTGGACCGGCTGGATGCCCGCGAACAGGCCTTGATCTGCCAAATCGAGCAGACCCAGACCGAAATCGACACCCTGACCGCGCGGCTGGGCGAACTCGGCCAGGCGGTCGAGCACCTGCGGATCAGCCGCAAGACCCTCCTGTCCCTCGCCGAAGCCGACCCCGCCCCGCTCGAACCGGACGCGCCACTGGTCGGCTTCGATCATCTCGACTACCAGCAGATCCTCACCGTCTTCGGCAAGGCCGGCGGCTCGCTGCGCGCCCGCGACCTGGCACTGGCGATGGATCTGCCCCTGACACCCAACGGCATCCAAAACGTCCGCCCCAAGCTCAAACGCCTGGCCAGCCGCGGCATCCTCACTGAAACCGAGCCCGGCTTGTTCACCCAGCCGCGCCGAGAGACCGAACGGCGACTTGCCGACCAGCAGACCTAATCCAATCGCAACGACGAAAGGGGCATCAGCTCGCGTAACGCACTCTCAGGGCCTCCAAGAAACCCGGACCGGTTCAGTCTCGGCAGCGCACGAAACTGCAGTGTCGGCATACACGGCAAGCAACGGAGCCCCAGTTCCCCGCCGGCTGGCTGTGCAAGATCAGTCACGTCTTGACGGTACGGCGGCGGCTCTGACTACCTGGCCTTGGGGAGAGTCCCTTGACCGCTGACAACGTTGACAAACCTAGCGCCTGTCAGGGATGGAGCAGGCCCGCTCGCGTCTAGAGTTGTGTCACCTTGAGATCAAGAGTCGCACGATGAGAGGGCCTGCCAGTATGAGCGAGCGCTCATCACTACATCAATCCTGGCCTTTTGAGCATTGCCTCAAGGGGTGAAATATGTATCCTCTGTCTCTGGTGCCGCAGCGGCCGAGTAGGAAGCTGAGAGCCAGGGTCTTGCCATATCTCGTGATCGAAACGAGGAAACGGCCGCCACCCACCTCCGCGAGGGTGGCTCGTCTGCTGTGATCACGCCCTGAGCGTCCTTCTTTTCACCTCGGCTTGTTGAGGCCGAGCGAATGGAGCAGATCAACGGTCGGGTGGCGATCCTGGCTTACGCTGCCCGCGAGGTCCGGCTGCGACTCGATGAGATCTGCGCGAGGAATCCCCGCTAGCCTCTGTGGCGCTTGACAGGTATTTACTGCTCTCTATTTCGGCACATGTTGTGGCAGACCTCGGCCAGCGGGTTCAGCCTGGCTGGCGAGCCCCCGCACACGTTCATTCCAACGGCATCTCCCACCTGCCTATCGCTATCCAGGCAGCACGAACCTGAGTGCAGCCGCCGGCACACGTCACGAGAAAGCAACCATGATGACTGCTATCGACCCGGCCTTGACCCGACGCGACACGCCCCTCCCTCTGCCGCCGATTCCCGAGCCATTTCGACTGCCCTTCTATTGTGGGGCGTGGCACAACATCGGCATCGATTACCTGGTGGATTTCGAGACGGCTGCGAAGATCCTCGGTCGCACCCACCCGCGCCTGGCCCCAGTCGACTTCGACGGCCGCGCCTGCTTCTCGCTCAACTACCAGCTTTACTTCGCGCAGTACGGAGACGGCTCGAGCATCACGGAGGAGGTGGAGATAAACATCATCGCCTATCCGCAGGGCGAGGAGCACCGGATGTTCCCGGTGTCGTACGCGCAGTACGCCACCGGAATCGACCAGACCAAGTTGCTCGGCATCGGCAGAATCCACGTGCTCTGCGACAATGCGATGGCCATCGAGGCCGGATCGAAAATATTCGCCGAGCCGAAGCTGCCGGCCCGCTTCACGGCAACCATGCCGTCGCTCAACGGTCCGGAGACGTCCGACTGGCACGTCCGTGTCCTGGACGCCGACTTTGCCGAAGACGGGAGCATCACGCCCGGCGGTCGCCTGCTGTTCAGTATCGACGCACACCTTGGCGGCCTGGCCGGCGTGCCGGTGAACAACACTCCCATCACGGGCTACGGAACCGATTCGGAGGGCCGCCTGCTGACCAGTCGGCAGAGCGTCTACCACCCCTATCAGTACTACCTGCTGGACTCCGAAACGGCCGCACAGGTCTCACTGCATGTGGCGGAGCCGACCTCGCTCGTGGGCCAGGACCTCACGGCGCTGCTGACCCACGCCGCCCCGGCGGGCGTGTGGACCTACCAGTCGGCCCCGGTCGCCGCACACAGCCGACCCTATTACCTCGCCTGAACCGTCCTGGACCGCTGCCGGAACCGGCCGTAGCTCATGAATGTTCACTCCTTCACCATCATGCTCACCAACGCTGAGGCCACGGCCTCCCGAAGGGATGACCGCCGGGAACGCCGAAGACGTGTCTGCGCGGCACGCCTTCGCCAACAGCCTCCATCGCGACCTCGACGCCGTGATCGCGAGCCTGCTCCGTTCCTGGAGCTTCGGCCCGGTGGAGATCGAGAGGCGTCCCGAAGGTGATGGCGAACTCCTCGACGGGTGGTATTCAGAGATCGACTATGCGGACGTGCCATTCCCCTCTGCCACAGACAAGCCCGGTGTCATCGGCCCGATTTCGGGCTCCTGGCCGACGCAGCCGGTCGGTAACACCGTTCTCGGCCACTGCGGTTGTGCGGCAAGCAGCTCAATCGAGGCTCGTGGACGAGGAGGTCACAAGCTTCAACGCCGAGAACCTGAGCGCCCGCCAGGACCGTCTGCTCGGCAAAGCGCTCTCCTGCATTCCGTTACAGATGCCCGGCGGGCCTCCTCGCTGTCGTCAGGTGCCGGGGCGAAGTACGCCTCGTTCGTAGTCGTGCAATCCATGAGCGGCCGAAGGGTAGGGCATGCGCACGCCAGTGTTCTTTGACCACATAGTCGTCGGCGCCGGGTCGTCGGGTGCAGTACTCGCCGCTCGACTCGCCGAGCGCACCGACCGCCGCGTCCTGCTGATCGAGGCCGGACCGGACTATCACGGCCTAGCCCTTCCACCGGAGCTCCAGGACGGGCGGACACCATCGTTGGGCTCTCACGACTGGGGGTACACCGCCCGCGGTGCCGGCGGCAACGAGTATTGGCTCCCCCGCGGCAAGGTCGTCGGCGGCTGCTCGAGTGTGAACACGTGCATCGCGCTCCGGCCGGAGCCCGGCGACTTCGACGACTGGCCGTCGGGCCGCGTGAGTTGGTCGTGGGAAGCGGTGCTGGATGGGTTCGTCGCCATAGAGACCGATGTCGATCGGGTCGGCGCTCACCACGGCAGCCGCGGCCCCCTTCGGATCGCCCGAACGCCGAGTGAGCGGATGACTCCGCTGTCCCAGGCATTCGCCGAGGCGTGCCGGAGGGCCGGATTCGACAGTACCGCCGATCACAACGAGCCCTACAGCACCGGCGTGGGCGTCCTTCCGCTGAACGTCGACGGTTCGCTGGGCCGGATCTCGACGGCGAAAGCCTTTCTGGAGCCGGCGCGGCAGCGGGCCAATCTCACCGTCATGCCGAACACCTTGGTGGATACGGTGCTGTTCACCGGATCGCGCGCGACGGGAGTGCGGGTCGTCGCCGATGGGCAGGAGCGCGACATCGGCGCGGCCGAAGTGACGATCGCCGCCGGTGCGATCGGTAGCCCGGCGATCCTGCTCCGTTCCGGCATCGGTAAGGCCGAGGAACTCAGCGCACTCGGGATCGACGTCGTCGCCGACCTCCCTGCCGTTGGCCGGAACCTCGCGGATCACTCACAGGTACCGATCGTCTGCGCACCGGCGCAGGGCGCGGCAGACCCTTCCGCGCCCTGCGCCGAGGTCGTCCTGCGGTACCGCGCGCAGGGCTCGAGCATGGCCAATGACATGCAACTGTGCCTGCTCAACCATGTCGAGATGAGCAAGTACGCGCCCGGCCTGGCCGCCTCCGTGGAAGGCAGCCACGCCTTCGTGATCACGGCGAATCTGATGGGGCCGGAGTCGCGGGGCAGTGTGCGGCTGGCCTCTCGTGATCCCCATCAGCGCCCGGTGGTGCACCTCGACCACCTCGCTGCGGCATCCGATCGGGCCCGTCTCCGCGAAGGGCTACGGCTGGCGCGGCACATAGCGGACGATCCGGCAGTCAGTAAGTTCATCCAAAGACTCGTGGACGTCGACGGCTGGTCCGTCGACGACGACGCGAGCACGGATCGCTACCTTGCGGCGCACCTGCAGACGGCGCATCATCCGAGCGGCACCGCCGCCATGGCGTCGAGTGCCGCCACGGGCGTCGTCGACAACGAATGCCGGGTCTTCGGCACGGACGGGCTCCGCGTCGCGGATGCCTCGGTCATTCCCTCCTCGGTGCGGGCCAACCCCAACCTGACCTGCATCATGATCGGCGAGCGCGTCGCCGCGGCGTTGTCCGAAACCGTGCAGGGAGTGGCCTGTTGACGCCGTTGAAGGTCAAGCGTCTCCCGGAGGACGTCGTCAGCAGGGAGAGCGTCCTGGTCCCGGCTTGGGCAAGGGGCGGCAATCCGGCGGCACTGGCCACTGCGCAAGCGCGGCTGTACAACCACGGAGACGCTTCGCAGGGTCGCTCGTCGGCGCGCTGGTGGGCGCCATGGAGGGATGCCTGCGGCCGGCATCAGCTGTCATCTCGACTACGGATCTCTGGATCGCTCTCACCGATAGTGACGCAATAGACCGTAGCCAATCTCACGAAGCGCCATCACTGGGCGCTGACTGCTGAAGCTTCGCATGCACGCTGCCGTTCGGTCGCCGAACGTGGCGCTCCGAACCAACCGAAAGTTTCCGCCTGCAGGAGTTCGACATGTCCCCGCATGGTCCGCCCGCGCCTTTACGGCTCCGACGTGGCAACGAGCCCATCGTGACTTCACGATGGCAAATTGTAGTGGCCATTGTAGGGGCTCTTTGTCAAGCTTGTAAAAGCCCAAGTCAACATGCACGTCGCCATTCCTTTGGGGGGATCCGTACAATTTCCGAAGTTCACATACTTTGGCACGTGCTTTCCGAATTTCTGCGTGGTAACGTACGAGCCGATATGGTGCATTCAGGCACAAACGTGACGAGATGGGAGTGCCATGGTAAGTGGGCAGCAAACCGCAGCGGGCGTTGAGGTGATCGTGACCTGGCAAAGCGACTCCGGTCATCTGCGGGGACGCGGCAGCGGCGGGCGGATCAACCTGAAGACCGGCGAAGAACTCAAGTTTGGGATATCCAAACGCTCGGGGAAGATTCAGCCGAACGCCGAACCCAGCCTCGGAGCACTCAAGGTTTCCGCCCAGCAACCTACTTTGTCCAATCTCACCACGAGCACTACCTATGCCGTCGAGAATCTGGAAGGTGGTGCCGAGTTAGTCAAGGTGCGCCCTCGACAGCTGGACTTGGTGATTCCATTTGAAATGTCGCGCATTTTGATCCCGACCAGCGCGGGCGTCACCGAACTCACCGTCTACGCCCCTCCGCCGCGTCTGCTCCAGATGGACCTGGCCACGAGGGCGATGGTCTCGTCGATTCATCTGGACAAGACGAGCAAGTACTTCCTTGTTCTCGTCGCGCTGTGCGAACCGCGTTTGCGCGGATCCTCTATGGCAGCCGTGCCTTCACTTCGAGAGGTTGTCGAGAGATTACGAGGAGTCGATCAATTTAAGGACGCTAACCGTAGCAGTGTCAACTACCACATCGACTACCTAGCGGTTCGTAAGCTTCCCGTCGGCCAGTGGTCAAAGTGCGAGGACGACGGACCCAAGCATTCCAAGCGTGAGGCTCTGGTCGCCTTCGCCCTTCGGTTCGACCTCGTGAGCGAAGAGGATCTGCGCTTGCTTCCCCCCAGCTCCGCCTCCCGCCGCGCCTCGTGACCGGCCGCTGCGGCGTTCCAGGAATTTGTCACTCCGCTGAGTATGGCACATGGTCACCAGCGCCGAGTGACACGGCCTGCGGTCGGGTTCCCTGTCATCCATGAGGATCGGGGCGGAGCCGCATGACTTACTATTCGATGCATTGTCGCCGCCCGTCAGGCACATTCAGTGTCAGCATATCCGGATTCTGATCTTCCGGCTGCAGTCGGTGGTCGCCCAGCGCCGTCCCTCTGAGGAGCTTCCAAAGATGAAGGCCGAATACGAGAACGAAGCGGACCGCACGACGGCCCTTATCGAAATATGGCGCGAGGTTCTCAGCCCGCAGCACCTCGACGAGAACTCGGATCTCTTCGAGGCCGGCGGAACGTCGATGCAGGTCCTCGAGATCATCGGCCGGGTCTCCGAGGTCATGGACGTGGACGTCCGCCTGCGCCAGATCTTCGAGCACACGACGCCGAAGAGCCTTTCGGTGTTCCTCGGCGCCTCCCCGCTCAAGTCACAGAGGTGAGTCGAGCGTGCACACCTGGGATCAGCGCTTCGAGTCGCTGCTGCGCGCGGCGCTGCGTGATCTGCCGGACGACCAGCAACTGACCGCGGATCTGGACACCAGGGCCGCCGGCCTGACCTCACTCGCGGCCGTCAATCTCCTCTTGAACATCGAAGCAGCGTACGGGATCTCGATTCCTGAGGACCTGCTGAAGTTTGAAAGCTTTAGCACGCCTGGGGCACTCTGGTCGCTGGTCAGCCTCCTAGCAGACCGAGCGTCAGGCACCGACATCGCATACCGAGAGCGAACTCATGCTGACGATCTACACCTCGGCCCCATGGCTAATGGGTGAAGCTCGCGAAGAGCCGTTCCGACATCTCGACGACATCACCGTATGGACCGAAGAGCTGGGCTGTGCCGGGATGCTGATCTTTTCGGACAACACGTCGTTCGATCCATGGATCGTCGCCAACAGGGTCCTGGAGAAGTCGCGCGGCCTGGTCCCGCTGATTGCCGTGAATCCCGTGTACCAGCACCCGATGTCGGTCGCGAAGAGCATCAACTCGATAGCCGCCCGCAGCGGCCGGCGCGTCGGCTTGAACCTGGTGGCCGGTGGTTTTTCCAGGCACTTGAGAGAGATGGGCTGCAACCTGGACCACAGGCAGCGATATGACAGGCTGGCGGAGTTCGGCGCCATCATCGCCGAGCTGACTTCAGCGGCACGGCCGCTGAAGTACGCCGGCGAGTATTACCAGCTGAACGGGCTCCGACCGGCCCCTCCGCCGGTCGCCGGCCTGGAGCCGCGCATCTTCGTATCAGGAAGCTCGGACGACTGCATCCGCGTGCAGAAGGAGCTCGGTGCGACACGGCTGAGCTATCCACGGGAGCCGCAGGAGTACGCCGAGGAGTCCTTGCTCGCGGACGGCGGCTTCCGGCTGGGCATCATCGCTCGAGAGGATTCGAGCACCGCATGGCGGCTCGCCTACGAGCGCTTCCCCGTCGATCGGCTTGGCGAGGAGTTTCACGATCTCGCCTATGAATCGGTCGAATCCCACTGGCATCGCCGGCTCTCGGAGGATGCCATGAAGATGAGCGCCCCGATAGGCGGCTACTGGATGTACCCGTTTCGGGCGTATAAAACGTTCTGCCCGTACATAGTCGGCGACTATGCGGAGACGGCGAACCTTCTGCTGCAGTATATGAAACTCGGCGCCTCGACTTTCATCCTGGACGAGGCTTCGAGCAAGGACGACCTGTTCCACTCGGTTCAGGTGCTGCGTCTGGCCTGGTCAAAGTACACGGAGAACCGTTCGTGAAGCCTCAGCCAACTCTCGATGGAGGCAAAAGTGCAGAATGACAACCTGCTCACTCCCCAGCAGATCGAAGACTATCATCGAGCGGGATTCATCTTTCAGCCCGGCGTGCTCGAAGCGGGCGACGTCGAGCTGCTGAAAAGCGAAGCCGAGAGAGAGCTTGCACAGGATACGCCGAGGCGCACGGTCGAGGCCGACACCGGGCTCCCTTACCGTGTCCACGGCTCCCATATGCACAGTGAGCTGTTCGCTCGGTTCGTCCGCCATCCCCAAGTGCTCGGCATTGCTCGACAGCTGCTGAATGACGACGTGTACGTCCATCAGTTCAAAATCAACAAGAAGCGCGCCTTCCAGGGAGAGATCTGGCGATGGCATCAGGACTTCATGTTCTGGCACAACGAGGATCAGATGCCGGAACCGCGCGCGCTCACCGTCGCTGTCTTCCTCGACGAGGTGACGGAGTTCAACGGCCCCCTGATCGTTGTTCCCGGCGGCCATTCGGATGGGCTCATCCCCACCGCCGCCAAAAATGACGGTTGGGAGTCAACGTTGACGAACAAGCTGAAGTATTCGCTCGAAAGTTCAGAGCGCATGCAAGTGCTGGTCGACCAGCACGGTCTTGTCGCCCCCAAGGGACCGCGGGGTTCCTTGCTCTGGTTCCACTGCAGCATCCCCCATGGATCGGCACAGAACATGTCTCCGATCGATCGATCCCTACTGCTCTTGAGCTACAACGCCGTCAGTAACGCCCTCCCCGCTCCTAGTCCCCGCCCTGAATGGCTGGTAGGCCGGGAGTTCTCGCCCCTGAAACCCCTTGAGGGGACCCTGATCGCCCCCGTGTCGTAGAACGGCATCACGTTCCAGCCGGGCCTCCTTGGGGAGCGGGACGGACCCGCTGCGTCCATTCCAGGACTTTCCGACGCCAAGATCGGGCGGATTCAGGACCCAGCGGTGTGCTTCCTTCCCCAGAGATGCTCGCCCGACAGGCAGAGCGGCAAGCACGCGTCGATGGGCTGCCGCTGCGAGGAGGAATCGAGGACGAAGATGAATGCGCGATATGCACTGGAGAGCCGTGAACTCGACCCTGCGACCGCCGATGCGTTGCGCCTCCTGGCCGAGCGTCACGGGACGTCGGACTCTGCTGTTCTTCTCTCGGCCTTCGCGGCGACACAGTATCGGCACAGCCGCCAGGACCCGGTCACCATCGGTCTTGTGCTCGACGAACGCCCACCTCTCAGTGGTTCCGTCATCGGTTGCCACACTGCGACCGTTCCGCTCCGCATGGCTTTCTCTTCAGGAGTCACCTTCGAGGACCTGCTCGCCGAGACGGCGGTGTCGTTCGACGAGGTGGTCGAGCATCGGCAGGCGCATGCCGATGCGGATGAGGGGTGGCTCCATCACGTCCCTCTCAGGTTCGCTGTCACCGACCTCGACACCTGGGATCCGGGCGTAGCACCTCCCGGCCTGTCCGTTGAACCGCTACAAAGCTCTGGCGCGGCGGAACTGTCAGGCGCCACCTGTGCAGTGAGGTCAGGGGGAGTGGCGATCCTGCTCGAACTGGACTGCGACCGGCATTCACTTCCCGGTATCAGCCCCCATCGGTGGTGGCGATCGTTCCACGCGCTGCTCGAGGATGCCGTGAGGCGGCCTCACGCGCGCGTCGATGAATTGCGCATGCTCTCTGGCGATGAGGAGGAAGAGCGCGCAGCCGCCATCAACGCGACATTCGATGTTTATCCCCATCTCAAGCCGATCCACCAGCCCTTCGAATCAGCCGCGCGCGATCATCCCGGCCGGGTGGCGATCCACTTCGGGGACGTGGCCGTCACTTACGGTGAGCTTGACCGCAGAGCCAACCGTATGGCGCAGTCGCTGGCCGGTGCGGGAATCGGTCTCGAGCATGCCGTCGGCATCTGCATGGAACGTTCGCCGGAACTCATCGTCGCCGTGCTCGCAACGCTGAAGGCGGGCGCCGCGTTCGTCCCGCTCGACCCGAGGCTGCCTGCTGCCCGTATCCAATCGATCGTCACAGGTGGCGAGCTGGCGGCGATCATCACCGACGAGCAGTTCGACTCGCTGCTGCAGGGCACTGGGGTCACCCTTCTCCATGCCGATGACACCGGCTCGGACGCTCGTCCGCCGGCGGTCGAGGTCGCGCTGGACGACACCGCCTACATCTACTTCACCTCCGGATCGACCGGCGAGCCCAAGGGCGTCGTCATCGATCATCGCTGTGCTGCCGGACGTATCGAATCCCTGATACAGCGGTTCCCTCTCAAGGAGGGTGAGTCCGTTCTCCTGAAGACGCCATTGATCTTCGATGTGGCGATCTGGGAGATCTTCGCGCCGCTCAGTGTAGGTGCGACCATTCACATGGCGCTGCCTCGCGGTGAGGCCGATGCCGACTATCTGGCCGGGCTGCTGAGCACGCGTGGCCTCGTCGCGGCCCATTTCGTACCCTCCATGTTGAGCGCGTTCCTCGACTATGCGCGACCACAGTCGTATCCCGACCTTCGGTGGGTCTGGGTCTCCGGAGAGGCTGTCTCCAGCTCACTTCTGGATCGCTTCACTCAGCACTTCAGTGCCGAGTTTCACAACCTGTACGGGCAGACGGAGACGTCGGAGGTTGCTGCCTGGACGGGTACGAAGCACGATTCCGTGCACGGTGTCCCGATCGGTAAGCAGATGGGGGTATATCGGCTATTCGTCCTCGATGATGCGCTGAGATTGGTGCCACCCGGAGTCGTCGGGCAGCTGGGAGTCGCCGGGATCGGAGGGTTGTCCACGGGCTACCAGAAGAATCCGGAGCTCACCGCCGAGCGATTCGTCCCTCATCCTTACCCGCTCTCCCCGGATGAGCTGATCTATCTCACCGGCGACCTCGCGATGACCGACGAGGATGGAATCATCTCGTTCCTCGGGCGGTCCGACACCCAGATCAAGATTCGTGGAGGCCGAGTCGAAGTCGGAGAGGTGGAAGCGGTTCTCGAACGTCATCCAGGCGTTCGCAGCTGTGCTGTGACAGCCCATAAGAACAGTGCAGATGAAGACGAGCTGATCGCCTACTTCGTGGGTGATGAGCCTTCTGTGAACGTCCTGGCTGCGCACGCCGGCGAGTATCTACCTGAGTACATGCTGCCGTCGGCCTACGTCCGTATGGATTCCTTCCCGCTCGGTCCTTCAGGCAAGCTTGACCGGCGTCGTCTGCCTGCTCCGACACCCGCGGATCGAGCGGCGAGGGCCGGAGGGACCACCCCGAGCACTTCCATGGAGATAGCACTCGCTGAGCTTTGGAAAAGCGTACTGGGCTTGGCGTGGGTCGGATGTGAAGATGGCTTCTACACGGTCGGCGGAAATTCGCTCAAAGCCCTGAAGATGCTGCATCGCGTCAAATCCATGTTCGGCGTGGAGATCTCCGCACGAACGTTTTCCATCGATCCGACGATATCGGGTCTCAGTGAGATCCTGTCGCGAAAGGCGACCAAGAGCCCGTGACACCTGATGCTGGGAGTCACCTATCACGATGCGGAGATCGAGATAGCATGACGACTCGACTGCTCGGCTTGGACTATCCGGGACGACGGATTGAAGCGAGAATAGCCGACCTGAACCTGTCACCCTTCGGCATCGAGCTGACACCGCTGATGGGGGACTCGCTTCCCGTCCGTTTCACTGCCCGAGACTATGCTCTGGACCTGCTTTCCATGTCACCTCTCGCGAGCGACGGTGTGCATGCCATACTTGCCTATTGCGCGGCTGCGCCGATTGCTCAGGAAATGGCGCAGTTGCTGGTGGAGAGAGGCGCCGGCCCAGTGCCGCTGGTGCTTTTCGATGCCGACCCCTGTGGCGCGGACGCACTATGGCAGGGGTACTCGGCGTGTGTCGCCGAAGCGGACGGGCAAGTGTCCACCGCACCGTTGAGTGCGTCCATGCTGTCGGACCTTCTGGACGATCCACGCGCGCTGGTCGGCGTTCTCGAGAAAGACCTGTCCGATCGTGTGCTCAAGAGCCTGGCCGCAGACGACCTCAGCGAAGAGGAGCTCGTCTTCTGTCACGAACAGATCATGCGGTCCATGCTCGACTATCTCATCTATCTTGTATCTGCGTACCACTCCGCGCGGCCTGCATGGGGAGGAGGCGTTCTGCACATCGCGTCCGAAGGCCATCCGTACTGCGGGCCGTGGCAGGGTGCCTCTCAAACGCAGCTGATTCGAGTGAAGTGCGATAGAGCGGATCTGCTGCGCCATCCGGACACCGTTGAGGCGGTGTCGGCGTTCGTGAAGTCGCATTGAGCACCACCTCCCGAACTCCTTGGTAAGGCGGCGCAAAAGGCGTCACCCTATCGCTGCCCCCGGCCAGGGGTCGAGCACCCTCACGGAGCCTGACCCACCTGGCCGGAGGCATCCCTCTAGGGGTTGTCAGCCCTGGTCGCCCAACCGGCTAGTTCGCGTGCTGTCGGATGCTGATAGAGAACGCGTATGGTCACCGGCAGCGCCAGAGCGGTCCTGAGCCGTGCCGCCACACGAGCGCACATGAATGACGTGGCGCCCAGTGCGAAGAGATTGTCATCCGGCTCGACATCGGTGCCGAACAGTTCCCGCCAGACCTTGAGGCAGCGTTCGAGGTAATCCCCATCCGCCCGCGCCGGTTCGGCTGCGGCGACGGGGGAAGACGTGGTGGAGGGCACAGGGCCGAGCCGGCTTCCGGCCGAGACCGCAGGACCGTCGAGGTCCTCGAGTACCGCGGCCAGCTCATCGGCGAAACCCGCCAGATCTTCACGGGTGAAGATGGCCGGATGACCCGAGAGCCGCAATATATCGCCCGTCAGCTCGGCCGAGAGCAACCCATGAGCGCCGCGGTGAGGACCGGGATGGAGCACGAGCCCGTTGTGCGACGGTGACATGCGCAGCTGGTCATTGACGGTCAAGAGGCAGTCCGGCATGCCTGGTACGGCGCTGCTGGTGAGGCGGCCCACCAGATCGGCGGGTGGGGCGCCTCGATCGAGAGAGTCAAGTAATGCGTCGAACGACGTGCCGATCTCCGCCTGTACGGTTCGCGCAACTGACAGGGGATGGATGACGGGCAGCGGCCGGATGGCCAGGAGGGCGTCGCCGTCATCCGTCAGCGGAACCGTGACACGGTCGAGCGACCATTGGAAACGGCGTGCCACAGCCACTCGCGTGCAGCCCATCAGCACCGCTATCGGCGTAACTCCGAGCGCCCGCGCGGTCTCATCCAACCTCTGCCGGTCGAGAGTGGTCTGCATGATGGCTGCTGTGCGGTCATAGACGAAGCGCCGTGCGTCCGACGCCGACCAGGGCGGGGGCAAGAGGGCGATCTGCTTGAGCCACTCTTGGCGGCACGTCTCGGATGCCTCGGCGACCGGTGTCCGGACGAACGCGCTGACGCGTCGTTGGGCCACCGTATCTTCGGGCGCTGCCTGAGCGAGTTCCAGAAATTCGTCGATCAGTGCAGCCAGCCCCGACCCGTCGACGATCGCGTGATGGACACGAAAGAGCAGCCACATGCGCGCGGGCGCGGGGCTGAGCACGAGGGAGAAGAGCGCATTCCCGGACGCCTGGTCGGCGGCCATGGCCAGCTGGTCGAAGGTCCGATTCGGAGATTGGTCGGGGTCGAGCCGCACCACCGAGAGCACCCTGTCCGAAACGGCCGCCTCATCCCGGCACCAGCGAACCCGTCCGTCCTGCGTGGCCACCTTTGCTCCGAGTTCCGGGTAGCGGCCGGTGAGAGCCGCCATGGCGGCACGCACGTTGTCAACGGTGATGCCGACGGCCTCGGCCCGTACCTCGAGCATGTATCCCGAAGGCGGTGCGATCTGGGCGGCGAGCAGCATCTGCGCGACTGCTTCTGGAGGGTCGCTCCACTCGTCAGCGGCGAAGACATGGGAAGGCGTGGTTGTCCGATCCATCAATCCTCACGATCCAGGGGCAGAGTGTTGACGAAGACGTTCGCGCATCGGTATTCGCCCTCGATGAGGACGGCCACAATCGCAGAGCGCTCGGCGGCCTGTATGTGCTCGCCGAGACGGAAGCGCCACCTCTCTCGCTGGGTGCCGCGGGGGCCGACGGATACAGGTCGTGATCGCCCCTGCGGCAGGTCACCGATTCCTCCGGCGACGAAGGCGAAGCCGGCCTGTCCGTGGATCGGCCTGTCCCGCTCGCTGATCAGAGTGCACGTGAGCTCGCTGTCCCGCAGCCTCGGTGCGTAGACGACATGGTCGGCGGCCATCTCGTAATCGGGGGATGCCGACGTGGACGAGGAGAGGTCTCCGCACCGCCGGCAATGTACGGCGAAGATCGTCAAATCCACGGGCAGACGATGGGTGAGTTCGACTCTGACAGCGGACTCGCGACGGCACGCAGGGCAGATGGCCGGCGTACTGGACACCTGCCGGAACGCGCGTGCGTTGGTGCCTAAGATCCCCCACCAGGTGCCGTGAATCTCGCGCAGGAGCTCGTGCACTGTGGCGGCCTGGATCTCATCGATGTTCTGCCGTACCTCGCGCAGCGTGTCGAGCTGCCGGCTTCCACGCGCGAGCAGACCTCGGCGAATAGCCCGCTCCACCTCGCCGAGACGACGTTCGTCAATGGGCAGGTGCAGGGACAGCAGAGAACGCAGTCTGCCCAAGATCACCTGCTGCGTGCTCAACTCCTCGTCGGCGGGGTCCGCTTCCCGCACAGTCGAGTAACGCCGTTGAGCCGATCGTGACGCGGGAAGGCCGACCGGCAACGAAGGATCACCCAGAAGCCCGAACTGGGTGAATTCCCTGTTCGCTCCTCCCACCGCGTTGAGAGTCTCCACCGCCTCACCCAAACGAGCTCCGCCATGGATCGCGCCCGCCAGGTCATCGAAGAGCGGCCGCTGAGCGATGTGAAATCCCACGGTGCCGACGACGGCGACGGTCGTGCCCTCCATGAAACCCAGCGCGACGCCGACCGACAGTGGGTGCGCGTTGTTGCCGACCGAGATCGAGTCGCAGGACTGCAGAAACGCGAGCTGTACGTCTATGGACGATGCAGCGATCCGGTCCTCATCTCCGAGTTCCTGGCGCAAGCAGCCTTCACCGCGCAGGCACGACGGCATCCTCGTGCGCGCTGCGAGGTCGGCTCCCACCGGCGGTGCGGCGGTTCCCCTGCCGCAGACGAGCCCATCAACCAGCAACAGGCAGCACTCGTGTCCGTGAGTGAGCACCTGAAGGGCCCTGCCAGGACGTTGCAGCAAAGGGCGCAACTCATCCAGTGCCACAGCATCAGCCTGGTCCGCGCCGACCGCCGTGGGATGGATCAGCGCTATGTCATCCGCCGCTGCCCTGCTGCTCAGTGTGAGCGTGCGGTAGATCAGGCAGGACAGCGACTCCTGCGTTCGGCTCGTCACGAGACCGAAGCGAGGATGCCGGATACCGGGCCAGTCGCCGAGCCGCGCGGCGTCGGCTGCGGTCGCGACCAGAGCGACGGGAACCGCCGCGAAATCATCGAGAACACCGTACAGGTCGGCCGGGTCGACGCGGTGATGCGGACGCGAGGTCGCGCTCGCCAGCAACCCTGCCGCAGCATGGGCCACCGGGTCGCCCAGGGAAACGACCACCCCGGGCCAGGAAGCGTCGATCACTTCCGGCAACTCGACCGCGCCCTCGGATCGCAGCACGTTCTCGTAACGTGTGAGTGAGGGCCCGGTCATGACCGGGAAGGCAACGCCGGGCTGCCATGACGCGGCCAGCCGTGCGTAGCCGAGGGCGTCCTCGCAGCGGACAACGGCTTTCGAATCCGACATCGTCTCCCCAATCGTGCTAGTACAAGCCCTTGCCGCGCAGGGCGGTGTCAGCGGGAGCTCGTGGACAGTTTGCTTTCGAGCGCATGGCAACCCGCTGCCTGCAGGACATCCCGGACTCTCACCCGAATCCCCAATTCAGCCTCAATCGCAGCCACGAGCCGCATCGCCGCCAGAGATTCCCCGCCTGCCTCGATGAAACTGACCTGCAGAGGGGCCTCCGGGCCGAGCACCCGTTTCCACAGTGATGGCAGAACGCCTTGCTCCTCAGCGGGAGAAGAGGCCGCGCCTTCCGAGATGACGATGGACTGCCCGCCGGACTCGGTCCCGTCCTCGCTCGTACGGCTTTCCTCCGAGAGGTGGGAAGCGAGCAGCGAGCGAACAGTTCTGTAATCGACCTTCCCATGAGCGTTGACGGGAAGGCGCTCAACGACGATGACCGCGTCGGGCAGCATGTAGTCGGGAAGAAGAAGCGCCATGGCCTCGCGCATCACGCCCCGCGCAGAACGTTCTCCCGTCCACTCCTGGTTCGTCACCACCGCCAAGCCGAGACGCAGGTCTCCAGCGGGGTTCCGGACACCGACTGCGGCCGCCGCACCAACGCCGGGGACTGCTCCGGCCGCACGCTCGACCTCTTCGGGCGAGACACGATAACCGCGTATCTTGAGTTCGTTGTCGGCCCTACCGAGAAAATCGATACGCCCGTTCTGCCTGATCCGTACGAGATCGCCGGTCGGATAGATCGGGGAGTCCACCCCATCTACGCGAACCAGGTCACGAAGCCTGTCTCCGCACGGAACGCCCGCGATTCCCAGAACGCCGGGACGGCCAAAGGGGACGAGGGTCCCATCGTCATCGAGAACGCATAGCGTAGCGCCTCCGATGGGAGCGCCCAGCTGGGGCAGATCGTGCTCGGATTCATGTCCCCGTACTTCATGGCAGGTAACTGAAATGGCGCATTCGGCAGGGCCGTAAGTGCTGAGCAAGCTGACGGTGCCGTGATGCCGGCGGACGAATCTGGAGGCCCGAGCCGCGTCGTAAGCTTCTCCGCCGATCACGACGGCCCTTACGCTGCCGGGCAACCTCTCGTCGCGCTGCTCCAGATGATCCGCTAGAACAGCCCACAATGCCGTCGGAAGGTCCAGCACCGTGGCCTGATGTGATCCGACTTGTCGCAGCATCCCCGGGATGCCATCGGACAAGTCCAGCAGGAGAAGCGTCCCGCCGAGCGAGAGGATGGGAAGCGCCTCTTCGAAGGATGCGTCGAAGAGGAGGGAGTTGGAACCGGCGACCACATCGCTTGAGGTCAACTGCAGCCGGTTCATGAATGCACCGATATACGCGGACAGGGCCCGGCGGCCGACTGAGATCCGTTTCGGCTGACCCGTGGTGCCGCTGGTGCTCACCACGTAGGCGTCGCCGGGTTGCAGCGCGAGGTCGTGCGCGGTGCGCAGGCGGGTCAGCTTTCCGTCCGATGACCAGCGGAAATGAGCAGAGTCCAGTATCGACGACAATCGTGCTGCCGGAGCGAGCGGGTCGACCGGCATGAAGACGACACCCTGCTCAAGGCAGGCGGCCATTCGGCTGCAATAGGCGGCATCACGCCCGATGTCGACGGCCACCACTTCTCCGGCCGCTGCTCCGGCAACGTTCAGCTCGCGTATTGCGGCACTCAGCAGGATGGCGAAGTGCTCCTGCGTCGCGTAGGACTCCATCGCGATGACAGCAGGGGCTGAAGATCGACGAGGTTCGATCCTCATGTGGTGGTACTGAGGGGGTGGGCCTACGACGACGGCAGGATCGGGGGAAGGCCACCGCCAGTCCTGCGCTACCGTACCGTTCCTGATCTCACGGACCAGCCGAGACAGGCCTTGGCGGAACATGTCCGTCAACATCCGCACTGTTTCTAGCTGGTACAAGGAGGTGTCGAACTCCCATACCAGGCGGACGGATCCATCGGGAGCCATAGGGTCGGCGCCCGCCTGCTTGGGGAGAACCAGAACGTCCAGAGGACACTTGGTCGTGCCGTTCTGCCGGTACTCGACGAGCGCCGTTCCGTGACCCGGTATGTGCGTGTCCGGTAGCGGTGCGTTGTGCGCGCTGAACATGCACCGGTAGAGCGAAGCGCGTCGCTCTCCCTCTGCTTGGCGAACTGCTTCCAGGATCGTGTCATAGGGGATCAGCTCGTAGTCCAGAGCGTCGCGCAGCGCGACTCTGACCCGGAGGAGGAAGGCGGGGAATGCGGCGGACCACTCGGAACGTACGGCCACGGTGTTGACGAACATGCCCAGGGTGGATTCGAAACCCGACGGACGGGCGCTGACCGCCGACCCGATGACGAGGTCCTCTTCACCTGAGATTTCGTGCAGTGTGCAGAGAAAAGCGGCCATCAAGAGTTCGAAGCCGGTGGCACCTTGCCGCGTAGCCCACGCCTGCAGCTCTTCCCACTCCTGACCTTCTATGACGATGTCGATGGAGTCCGCCGGCGCCGGGGCGAGGTCTACGGATGAGGTTTCGAAGTCGAACGGTGGAGCCACCGGAAGCTGCGGAGCGTCAGCGAGCCGATCGACATAGGTGGCCAGTTGCGGTGACCCCGGAAGGGCTTCGACCCGCGTGACCTCATCTGCGACGTAGTCACCGTACTCGAGGCCCCGGGCTTTCCAGGAGCTCGGATCGGACCCGGACAGGGCACGCACGAAGTCCCTCAACAGAAGGGTCAGAGACCATCCATCGTGGATGAGGTGATGTTCGACCTGGCTCAGTACCTGCTCGTCATCGGATATGCGGAAGAGACGCCAGGAAACGAGCCGGCCCTTCTCCAGATCCCAGTCGATCCGGCCATGTTCACGGAGCAACATGTCGAGTTCGGCAGGCCGGCCACCGGCCGTGCGGTCGGCGCGGCGAAGATCCACGACCTCGAACTCCGGAACCCATGGGGTGCCGATGACGACTCGCCAGCCTTCGGCACCAGGGCGATAAGTGGAGCGAAGGACGGGATGAGCCGCCACCACGGCAGCGAGAGCCGCTGAGATCTCCTGTTCCGTGAGCGTGCCGGGCAGGTGGATGGCGACCTGATTCTGGTACGCGGGCACGGAAGGTGCCGACGCGATCTCGTAGAGAGCGCGTGCCTGCGCATGGGAGACGGAGAATTCCCGATCCGAGGCGGTGAGGGGCGTTGGCCCGCCGGCCACCCGCATACCGCCGGCGATCATGTCCGCAAGCTCGCCGACGCTGGTCGACCCCAGGATTTCACTGACCCGGACGATGCTGCCGAGCTCCAGCTCGATCCTGCTCCGGAGACGGGCCGCCGCCAGTGAATGACCACCGACGTCAAGGAACGAGTCGTCGATGTTCACCCTCTGGTCACCGACTACGTCGCGAATCATGTCGAGAACTCGCGTCCGTGCCACGTCGGCAGCTTGACCGGGAGCATCGTCTCGGGCCGTAGGGGCCAGCGTCCTCGGCTGACGCTGCGCGGGACCACCGGTGATCTGTTGGGCCAGAGCGTCCCGGTCCACTTTTCCGGTGGGTCCGACAGGCAGCGAGGGAAGCATGAGAATGTGATCGGGAAGCATATAGGGAGGCAATGAGGCTGCCATCTCCCTACGCAGAGCAACCGTCGTCAGGGCCTTGCCCGGTGCGTACACCACGGCGATGGCGAGCTCCTTGCCGTCAGCCCCCTCGACCGTCAGAACAGCGGAGTCCGCCACCGCTTCTATTCTGTTCAGCGTTGCCTGGACGTCGCCCAGCTCGATGCGGTAACCACGAATCTTGACCTGGTCGTCAAGGCGCCCGAGGAACTGCATCGTACCGTTGGTGGTCCAGCGTGCGCGATCACCGGTGAAATACATGCGAGATGCCGGGTCCGATGCGAACGGGTCGGGCATGAACCGTGCTTCGGTCAGCTCGCTGTCGCCGGCATACCCCATGGCCACCGGCACGCCGGCGATGTACAAGTCACCCGGCTGGCCAATGGCACAAGGGGTGCGATCGCTATTCAGGATGTAATAGCGGGCGTTCTGGATGGGCCGCCCGTACGGGATGCTCGGCCAGTCGGCGGCCACCTCGCCGACATCGAAATAGTTCGACCAGACGGTCGCCTCGGTCGCTCCCCCGAGTGCGACGACATGGGCAGCGGGGAACCGTCTGCGGATGTCATCCGGGAGAGCGAGCGGCACCCAGTCCCCGCTGAGGAAGACCAGGCGCAGGCTGGGGTTCTGAGGTGGTTGACGGCCCGCGGCGACGGCCATCACCTGACTGAGTGCAGCAGGAGCCGAATCCCAGAAAGTGATCTTCTCCCGATCGAGGATGTCCAGAACGCGATCCGGATCCGCCATCTCGTCCGGACTGATGATGCGAATCGTGCCGCCTGCGGCGAGAATCCCGAAGATGTCGTACACGGAGAGGTCGAAGGTGAAGGCCGTAACGAGCAGCAGCCGGTCCTCCGGACAGATCGAATAGGTTCTGTTGACCCATTCGATAAGGTTCACGACGCTCCGGTGGCATACCTGCACCCCTTTAGGGCGGCCGGTCGACCCTGACGTGAAGATCACGTAGGCCGGATCGCTCGAGGATGTGCGGCGGAGTTCGCGGACATCACGGAATCGCTCGATGGCCGTCCATGTCAGAACCCTGGGCTTCGGGTCATGGGCCGGAGCGTGGGAGGACGAGGGCGCCCGACGGATCACCACGTCGTATCGTCCGGCGAGTGAGCCGTGCCAGTGGTCGCCGCTCCTCGCCACGATCTCCACGTCGACCGGAGTCGTCGTCTCCGAGGCGAGCTTCTGGAACCAGGAACGCGGCAGTCGCAGGTGGCCTGCTCCGGTCTCGCTTTCCGTGTCGATCACATCGGCGATGATGACGGCTCCGCCTTCGACAACCAGGCCGATTGCGTCGAGTATGGCTTTCCGGGCGTAATCAGGGCCGGGATAGAACTGCGTGACGCTGGACATGAGGACCGCATCGAACCGCCGTTCACCGGCGATTTCCCTGATGTCGTGCGCGAACCCCGTGGAGAAGTGCGTGATGGCAGGCGAGCCGGACATCGCGCTCCGGCAGCGCTCTATCGCGACCGGCGACGGGTCCACCCCGACATATTCGGCCACCAGTCCGCCGAGCTCAGCTGCGAGCAGCCCGGATCCGCAGCCGATCTCCAAGACGGAGCGCGGATTTCCGGCTGAAGCCACCAGGTCGCGCACGTGCTCCAGGTAAACGGCGACGTCCCCGCGCTCAAACCCTTCTTCGCTCCGGCCCTGATTGAATCCGGCTGCGCGCAGCGGGTCCTCATCCGCGGCGATCTCATCCCAGAGAAGACGCGTGCTCGACTCTTCCAGGTGGTCAACAGGATGCTGGGCGGCGTCCAGGCACATCAGACGCGTGTCCTGGCCGGCGATCCATGCCGCCTCCTCCGCCAGGCGCGCATGCCGCCGACTGGTCATGATCCAGTTGATTTGGAGTTGTGCTATCGGTTCCGCCACGCGTGATGCGGGCCACCGAGGGTCGAGAGGCACATAGGCCGCACCGGAGCACGTGACGCCCAGGATCGCAACGATGGCCGTGACCGAATGCTCGACGAGGACGCCGACGTAGTGACCGGGTCCAAGCCCTTCCGCGGTGAGCGCATTGCTGAGCTGCTGAGCTCGCGACCATAGCTGCCCGAAGGTGGTACGAGCACCGTCGCTGGTTTCGATGGCGATGGCCTCGGGGTCTGCTTCGACAGCCCTCTCGATCAGATCAGGCAGAGTGGCCAGCTCGTCGAAAGGAACCGTTGTGGCATTCCACTCCTCCGGAACGGGATCCCCGTCGTTCAGATCCCACTGCCACTGTGCGGCGGGGCTTCCATCGTTGGCGCCAGTCACTTACGCAGCCTCTCTCGATGTGTCAAACGATCAACCAAAGCGGGGAGGTCGTGGGAACCGATGGCGAAGCGTCTGCATGGAGTCCTGGAAGACCATGGGTCGCGATCGGCGTCAGAATCAGGGGCGGAGGGTCCGTGCCGGGTCATGTCAGCTCGCTGAGCCGGGCTCCCGTTTCTTCCTCGACGCCTTTCCCAGACCCAGTTTCCGCATCGTGCCGGCTATGTCAGTGCAAGAACCGCCGTTACCGTCCGCGAACCAGGCGATGACGTGCTCTTGGATCTCCGGACTCTTCTCCTGGCTGAACTTGAACATCGCCTCCACCTTCTCCACATGGAAGGAGAACGCGCCGACACCGGGTGCGAGCGAGCTGTGGTAGTCATGCGAGGCTTCGAAATCAAAGCCTGAGCCGAATCGGCTTTCCAGCGTTCGTGCCGTCGTCATCACCACGGACAGGGTCTCGTCAAGGCTCGCAGCGAGCGTCACCGTCCCGTGTAGGTGTACGGTGACGAAATCCCATGTCGGCGCGGCCACGTCGGTGTTGTACAGCGTGGGTGAGACGTAGCCGCCGGGTCCCATGAAGATCAGTTTTGCGGCGGTTTCGTGGGCCAGGGTCGCCCAATGCGGGTTCGCCCGGTTCATGTGCCCCAGCAGGCTGGTACCGGTGAGCTGATCGTCGCCGGATGCCGGCCGCCGGACGATGGGCACTTGAGTTGCCTCGGGAACCGTCTTCCCATTGCTGATGAGAAGGGCGAGCGGATGCCGGTCGACGATCTCGACCGCCCAGTTCTCCCCGTCCACCCGGTATATCGGGGGAATCAGCATCCGCCTACCTCCACCTGGCCTGCCGCGGACTCACGGTTCGTCGTCACACCAGCTCCTTGGTCAGAACCTCGGCCAGCTCGCCGGCGCGGACGGCCGTGAGCGACAGAAGGGTTTCGGACAGGCCGTGCGAATGCTCTCCATAGCCGAGGACGTAGATGCCGCATTTCACGGACTCGTCGGTCGCCACCCGGCGGTTGCGGTCAAGGAGCAGACGGCCCTGGCCGTCCCGTCGGCAGCGGGGGAGCAGGTCGCCCAGCAGAGATCCCGGATCGGCTCGCAGGTAACCGGTGGCGCAGACCAACGCGTCAGCCTCGATCGTGGTCGTGCTCCCGTCGGGCAGGAACTCGATCACCACGCGCAGGCGGTCCCCGGCGTGGGTCACCTCGACCAGTCGCGAGACCTTATGGAAGTGGAGGCGACGCCGCCCGGTCACCGATTCGAGATATGAGGTCTGATACAGCCGGCTGATGAGACCTTCGTCCACGACCGAGTAGTTGGTATTCGCATGGTAGGCGTGCAATGACCGCCGCACGCTCTCGGAAGCCGCGAAATGATGGTCGACGGCCTCGGGGTTGAAGATCGCGTTCGTGAAGGCGCTGTCGTCCGCGACGCTGTAGCCATATCGGGAGTGCACGGAATGCACTTGGGCATCTGCGAACTCGCGGTGCAGATAGTCGACGGCTTCGGCGGCGCTCTGACCGGAGCCGAGGACCACGAATGACGACGGTTCCGATCCGGCGATGGCCTGCGCGCCGTCAAGAAGCCTGGAGGAATGCCAGATCCGTTCGGACTCCGGTAGACCTTCCGGCATCCGCGGCCGCCCGCCCGCTGCGATCACCACGTTACGGGCCCGGTGAGTCCGCGGCGTTCCATCGCGGCCGCCTACCCGCACCGAGACGTCCACGGCTTCGACATCACCCGGCCCCGTGGCCGACCTGATCCCGACCACCTCGGACTGGTAGGAGACACAGTTCTCGAATTGCTCGGCAGCCCATGCCAAGTACTCGTGGAACTCGGTCCGCAAGGGGAAGAACGTCTTGGTGTTGGCGAAGTCGACGATCCTGCCGCGCGTGTGCAAGAACGACAGAAACGAGAATCGACTGGTCGGATTGCGCATGGTGACCAGATCCTTCAGGAACGGCACCTGCATCGTCGCGCCCTCGATCAGCATGCCACGATGCCAGCCGAAGCGCTCTTGGGCCTCGAAGAATCGCGCTGTGACCGCTCTGCCGGCTGAGTCCATCTCGTCCAGAGCGATGGCCAGCGCGAGGTTGGCGGGCCCGAATCCGACTCCGGCGATATCGAGCACCGCGCCGGCGTCCATGCTCCCGTTCCCATAACTCTGGCTCATTGTTCATCCAATCCGGTCAGCGAACAGGGGGGAACACGGTCGGCCTGGCTGGTCCGGTCGCCCCCGACGAGCCGCGGAGCCAGCTGTGGTCCTGCTGCGAATGTGCATGACTGAAGAACACGGCTGGGATGGCCAGTCGGTCGCGCCGAAAATACTCGATTGCTGATGCGGTAACTGTCGACTCGGTGTTTGCCGCGAACGAATCGACGGCAGCTTGCAGTCCAATTCGGGGAGCTTCGCGTGTGCAGTCGCGAGGCACGGATCAAATTATCCGTCGATGTCCGCCACCAGTACTGACATCGGTCAGGGGTGTCGACCTTCGGCTCGATTCCTCTTCCGGTGATGATGTGTCCCCAGGGCCGGAGGGATGCGGGCGACCGCATCGACTCACCGCATAGCCCCAGGTCTTTGAGGGAAACCAGGCGCCGCCGGGTCCTTCGCAAGCGCCGCGCGACCGGGCAAGGCCAGGCCTTCCGCCAAGGCGAGCGTCGCCAAGGAAGCGACGAACATCCACGAGGTTGGGCATGTCAGGGTTGTTGCGTATGCCCCATCAGGGGTTTAGAGTCCCAATCCGACGGCGTACGGTCGGCATTTGCCGTTCGAAGATCAGGGTCAAGTCGACATTTGGCTCCCTTTGCGAGGGCTGCGGGGAATGGCGAGTTGGGCTGCGTTCTCTTTTATGAGGTTCAGGGACGAGGTTTCAGTAATCGCTCGAGCGATTTCATGCGTACGGCGAGAAACGCGGCCGCCGCGGCCAGGTGATCAGCATCGGATTCGCTTCCCTCTGTCAGCCGGGCTTGGCTCTTGACGTCCTCGGTGCGCCAGGGCTGCACACCGAACACCGCCGGAACCACTCGGCCGCATGACCGCGAGTGTGCACTTCATCGTGTGGGGGACGATGCCGCTGGGCGCCGCGATCGGGGGAGTGCTCGGCTCGCAGATCGGCATCCGCGAAACGTTGTGGATCGCGATGATCGGACATGTAGCGCGGGGCTGTGGGCCTTCTTCTCGCCGCTGCAGCGGACGCGCGACATCGAGGCCCTGGAGGAGTATCGCGCGGACAAAGTGTAGGGCGGCTCCCCATCCGCACACGTAGGGGCTGAACGGCGATGTCCACGATGCCGCGTCTTCCCCTGTGAGCCCCGAAAGGAAAAGTTGATGATCAACGATGCACGACAAGCTCTCCCGCTGCAGACCGCGGCGCCTGGAGTGGCGCTTTTTCCGGCAGAGTTCGAGCGGGTGCTGGCACGCCTGCGCACGGACATCGATGACCTGGCCGCGGCCGAGGATCTGACGGTGCTCACCGCGCCTCCGGTGCTCCCCCGTGACGTCGTCGAGCGGTCCGGGTACGTGCGCGAGTTCCCGCATCTGCTCGGTTCTGTGCACAACTTCGGCGGCGACGCGAGCGAATGGCTGGCCCGGCGGGCTGAGGCGGTCTCGGGCGGCATGTGGCACGATCGCCAGGAAATAGCCGACGTGGTGCTCACGCCCGCGGCGTGCTATCACATCTACCCGCTCCTGGCGGGTACGACGCTGACCGCACCGGCGCGCTTCGCCGTGGAGGCGTGCTGTTACCGGCACGAGGCGACCGTCGAGCCAGGACGGTTCCGGTCGTTCCGCATGCGTGAGCTGGTATTCGTCGGTACCCCGGACGCCTGCGTGGAGTTTCGCGATCGCTGGCGGCAGCGGGTCGCGGACTGGCTGACCAGCCTGGGACTCGACGTCGCCACGGAGACGGCCACCGACCCGTTCTTCGGCCCCGGGGCGAAGTTGCTCTCCGTCAACCAGCGTGCCCAAGCGCTCAAGTTCGAACTGGTGGCCCCGGTGGCCGACGGCCTGAGGCAGGCCGTGGCTTCAGCCAACTGCCACAAGGACCACTTCGGTGAGATCTTCGGGATAGAGCTGCCGGACGGCAGTCCGGCACACAGCGCCTGTGTCGCCTTCGGGCTGGAACGCATCGCGCTCGCGGTGGCGTACGCCGAGCGCGACGGTGCTCCCACAAGCGAGTCGCGGTAGAAGGCGCTCGGTGCAGATGAAGGGACGATCAACTCCAATAAGATCACCACCTGGACAAGCTGCTCTCTCAGGATTCGGTCACGCATGGTCGTGCTGACATCGACCAGGGCACTTCCCTTTCCGGCGTTGATAGCGTCGTCGATCTCCGTAGTGATCCCGATGATCAGGCTCTCGACCTGCCGATTTCGATGCCGATTCGCGACCGAGGAGTCACCATGATGCCCCCGACCATCCTGAGCCCTGGAGAATCAGCGTTCGACTGGCTGCTGGACGCGGCCGACCATATCCGCAGCACGGTTCGGATGAGGGGCGCGGCCCTGATTCGCGGCCTGCCCATCCGCGAACCCGGCGATCTGACGATCGTCAGGAAAATCCTCGGCGTGCAACCGTATCGGGCGACGGAGCTGTTCGGTCAGCGCACCGTTTACGGTGACGGAGTCGCTTCACCGATCGAGTGGCCGGCTGAGCGCGAACTGTGCCCTTACCAGGAGGAGACGTTCAGCGCGGTCGTCCCCAGTATCGCTCTGACCGCGTGCGTGCGCCCGCCCGAAGCGGGCGGAGAGGCCTGCCTCGCCGACTCGCGCGAGCTGCTGCACCACCTGCCGGACGAACTCGCGCGCCGCTTCCAGGAACTGGGCTGGACGCTGACGCGAGTGTTCCGCGAAGAGTTCGGCATGAAGTGGCGTGAGGCTTTTGGCGTCGACTCCAACGACGCGTTGATCGAGCTGTTCTCGCAGATCGGAATCGATCACGACTGGGTGTCCAACGGCGGACTGCGCACGGTCCGCCGGCGGCGGGCGACAGTGGTCCACCCGAAGACGGGTGAGGAGTGCTGGTTCAATCAGGCGGCGTTCTTCAACTCCGCGAGCTTACAGCCGAGAGACCTGGCGGTTCTGCGGCGGGCATTCGGGCCGGACATCCCGATGGAGACCGGTTACGGCGACGGCTCTCCGCTGACCGAGGATGAGGTGTCTGCCATCCAAGACGCCTATGCCAAAACGTCCGCAGCCGTCCGATGGCAGGCGGGAGACTTGATCGTCGCGGACAACGTCCTCACCGCACAGGGCCGTCGGCCCTATAAGGGGAACCCGCTGTTCTTCACCTACCTGGGCGATCCCGTGCCTCTATCCGTCTTGTCGTAGGTCAGGCGGACTCCGGCTACCGGGCAATACTGGCAGGTTTCAGTACTAGTACTGCCGACGAGTCTGCATACTCGCACCAGCCGTAATTACAGAAAGGCCGGGTGTTCCCACTCGATGGCCGGCGACCGACGAACATGCTGCAGCACCAGGTGTTTCCTGGAAACCGCGCGTACTGCAGCGCCACGGTCCTGGCTTTTCCTTGGCAAAATCGATCCCGTGCTGCTCAGGAAGTGTGTGATCGATAAGGTCGAGACGGTATGACAGCAAGATGATCACCTTTCCGGAGGAGTCGTGCGGGGCGATATCGAACAGGTCGGAACCAAGCTTCTGTATCAGGGCGATCGAGTTCGTCTCTGGCTGCTGGAGCTGGCGCCGGGCGAGCAGACCGCAATTCACCAGCATCCCTGTGATTACGTCTACGTCGTTGTCGAGGGAGGCCAGACGGAGACGGTGAACGTCGACTCGACCGTGATTCCGGGAGACGAGATCGGAGATGCGGTCTACCATCAAGCCGGTATGGCGCATCTCTCAAAAACATCGGTACGACCAATTACACGAACATCATCGTCGAGTTGCTCTCGACGGCCGAGCAGCACTGATGACCGCCGGCCAAGCCTATGCGGCGATCGCCGAGGCGGGCGTCCGGCTGATCACCGGGACTCCCGACTCCCTGCTCAATCCCCTGCATCGCTATTCGGCGGCCCGCCGCCGAATTCCCTACGTACCGTGCGGCGATGAAGCGACCGCGGTGGGGCTCGCGAGCGGGGCGAGGCTGGCCGGGGCACGGAGCCTGGTCCGCATGGAGAACAATCTCCTCCGCGGTCACGAGACCGCGCAACGCTTGAACCACGGCGCTCTTGACCAGTCGCCGATACCGATGACCCGTCACGGCTGGAAAATGGTTCTGAGGCTGTGGGTCACGTAATCGACAAGATCGCATGGATAAACGTGGTGGACGGTAGGATTTTAAGTACTCGTGCCAAGGGCAAAGATGTGTACTACATCCCTGGCGGGAAACGTGAGGCGGGGGCGGGGGATATCGATACTCTCGTCCGGGAGATTCGCGAGGAGTTGACCGTCGCGATCATTCCGTCGAGCGCCAGATATGTGGGAACTTTCGAAGCTCAGGCCCACGGTCACTCGTTCGAGACGATGGTGCAAATGACGTGTTACTCCGCCGACTATCAGGGAACGCCCGCGCCCAGCCATGAGATCGCAGAGATCGTCTGGCTCACTTATGCGGATCGGGATCGCGTATCGGCCGTCGACCAGGTGATCTTCGATTACCTTTCCCGCGAAGGAAGTCTTCTTTGACGCTCTTTGGCGCACTTTTGAGGAGGGGCCCCGGTGACTGCCTCTGAATTTCTCCGCCTGCCGGGCGGACGATGGTCTATCTGGCGTGGCATGGTCCTCAGAGGTGCGGGGTTCCCAGTCCGCCAAGTCGAGGCGATCAGCGATCCGCAACTCGCCTTGGCTGCAGATCAGTGCATAAAGGCGAAGGCCGATCAGGCCCAGGGTGATGGTGCGGCCGAATACGAAGCCGAGTTCGCCGCGGCGCTGACCCGAGTCGCTGACGCCGTCCAATCCGTCGCTACCGATCCGCGCCTGCGTGAAGCCGTCACCTGGCAGAACCCTCACTTCCTCGACACCTGCCTCGACAGGGGCGGAGCCGAGCCTGGTGGTCGCGACAGCGCAGTGCGCCGGCGGGAGATGGCGATCGCTAACTACCTGCAGCGGTACACCACGAAGAACGACTCGATAGGGTTCTTCGGTCCGGTGGGCTGGGCCGAGTGGGATGCCACGGCTCCCCGGCCGTCGCTGCTCGTGGGGCCGTCTCTGCTGAGTCGACGCAGCGTCTCCTTCGAGGTATGGGCCATCGACGCGGTGGGTGCGGCCCTGGCCAGGCGGCCCGAGCTGCGGCATGGTGTTCCCCCGCGCCGGGTGCCCGCCCACCGACTCCACGACGACCACGTCGTACTGGCGAGCGGCGAGCGGGTGCCGCTTTCCGCTGATACCGCCGCCGTACTGCAGCGATGCGACGGAGTGCGCACGGTACGGGAGATCGCCGAGGACCTGGCGATCGACGAGGAGGAGCTGCTGGTTCTTCTCGACGAGCTGTGCGACCGGGACCTGTTACGGCTTGACTTCGAGGGACCTGTCGAAGCCCGAGCAGAGCAGCGCCTGCGGGCCCGGCTGGCCCGGGTGCCGGAGCCGCAAGCCAGACAGCGGGCCCTTGACGATCTCGATCGGCTCATCCGGGCGAAGAACGATGTCGCCGCCACTGCCGGCGATCCGGCCCGGCTCAGAGGCGCGCTGGAAAAGCTGCACGTCGAGTTTCAGCAGCTCACCGGCAACAGCGCCGTCCGTTCACACGGGAAGACGTACGGTGCGCGAACAACGGTTTACGAGGACACTGTCCGCGATGGCACTGTCACGCTGAGCGGCGACATGCTCGATGAACTGGGCGAGCCGCTCTCACTCGTCCTGGACAGCGTGCGCTGGCTCGCTGCCCGTATCGCGCGCAACTACCTCAGCCGGCTCGACGCCTTATATGACCGAGCCTGCCTCCTGCTCGGCACTGCCGAAGTTCCGCTGGCACGGCTGCTGGCGTTGGCGACCCGCGAGTTCTACTTGGATCGAGACCTTCCGCCCCTCGTTCAGAATGCGGTCGAGGAGCTGCAGCGGCGCTGGGCGGGCATCCTGGCGATCCCCGACGGGGTGCAGCGGTACCGGGTCGAGCCCGCTGAGATCGCTGACCAGGTCCGGACCGAGTTCGCTGCATCGGCGCCACCGTGGGCGCGTGGGCAGCAGCATTCCCCTGATGTCCTGCTCGGGGCTGAATCGATCGACGCGATCGGCCGTGGCGACTACCAGTTCGTGCTGGGAGAGCTCCACATGACGCACAACACGGTCGAGATCCAGACGTTCGCCGACCAGCACCCCGACCCGGATCGCCTTCTGGCGATGACTCATGCCGCCGTCGGCGACGAGCGGATGGTACTGATCGTTCCTCGCGCTTGGGATGATCTCACCCGGACCATCATGCCCGCGTCACTGATGTCGCCGCGCTACAGGTACTGGAGCCGCGGCGCCGACGATGTGTCCCACGTGCCAGGCGACGTGATTCCTCTGGGCGCCCTCACAGTGGCCCGGGTTGACGAAACGCTCATGGTTCGCAGCGATGTCGATGACCGACGCTATCCGCTGTCCGAGGTTCTCGGCGATTACCTGTCCATGGTCTCGGTGAACGCGTTCCGGATGTTGCCGAAACAGCCGCACCGCTCGCGTGTGTCCATTGGGCGGCTCGTCGTCGCTCGGGAGTCTTGGCGCCTTTCGCCGAGCGAGTGCGGTTGGGCTTACGCGGCGGTCCGCGGCGAACTGAACGAACAGCTCCGCTATTTGCAGATGCGGGAGTGGGTGGCCCGCAACAACCTGCCTCGGCGAGCGTTCTACTCCGTCTCCATCGAGACCAAGCCGGCGTACGTCGACTTCACGAGCCTGCCGCTGATCAACAGCCTGGCCAGCACGATCCGACGTATGGCCAAGGACGGCTCGGACGGCGACATCACCTTCACCGAGATGTTGCCGGCCCCGCAGGAGTGTTGGCTCTCCGACGGAGACGGCGAACGATACACATCGGAGTTGCGCATGGTGGTCACCGAGCGAGCCTGCTGAGGCGACCCGGACCGGGCCCCGCAGGTTCCTGTTATTCGTCAGTACTTTGAGCAGGGCATGCCTCGTAGGCTGCCAGCAATGCACATCCGGTCTTGGGGCCGGCCGCCTCTTCGCGTCATCGACACCGAACCGGTTCGAATTCTGCAATCCATCTCGCACGGCAATTCCCGATGACCAGACTCACGGAGGGCAACGCCATGAGCCGATCGACTTCTTCGAGTTCCCTCTGGCGGCCTTGGACGCCGGTCACCCAGCAGGTTGATCTGCAGATCACCGAGGCGCGCGGATGCCGAGTACGCGGCGCGGACGGCACCTGGTACCTGGACGGCATTTCAGGTGTGCTGAACGTGTCGTGCGGCCACGGGCATCCTCGACTGATCGACGCCGCGGTGGACCAGATGCAGCGGCTCGCCCATTACGATCCGATGGCCGCCTCTCATCAGCCCGCCGAGACTCTGGCACGGCGGCTCGCCGAGATCATGCCAGGCGATCTCAATGAGAGCTGCCTCGTCAACAGCGGTTCTGAGGGGATCGAGGCGGCGCTCAAGATCTGCTGGCAGTACTGGCGCCACCTCGGCGAGAATCGCGAGCGCATCATCTCCTTCGAAGCCGGATACCACGGCACCACCGCCCTCGGTCAGGAGCTGTCGAGGCTGCCGTTCACCGTGAACGACTGGCCGAACCGGTTCCCGGTCGACCACGTGGCGCTGCCCGCGGTGCCTCGTGCGCTGCGCACGACGGAAGGCGCCGACGCACTGCTCGCGCTCTTCTCCCAGGCGCTCAAGAGCGGGACGCCGGCCGCGGCGGTCATCGTCGAGCCGCTGCTGGGGCTGGGCGGCTGCACTGTGCTCCCCGAGGGGTTCCTCGCCGGGCTCCGGCGGCTGTGCGATGAGCACGGGACGCTGCTAATCCTGGACGAGATATTCACCGGCTTCGGCCGTACCGGCCGGATGTTCGGCTTCGACCATGACGGGATTACTCCCGACATTGTCGTCACGAGCAAGGGGATCAGCAGCGGGCTGGTCCCGCTCGCCGCGGTGACGGCCACGACGGCGATCAAGGAGACGTTCAGGAACGCCCCGGTCGCCCAGGGGCTGCGCTACGGGCATACGACGGGCGGGCACGCGGTCGCCGCCGCAGTCGCGAAAGCCGTGCTCGACGTCATGGCCGAAGAGAAGCTCGTGGAGAACGCGGCGGCCCAGGGTGCCGGAATCCGGTCAGGCCTCGATGCCTTCCGAGCGCACCCGAAGATCGCTGACATCCGCGGGCTGGGCCTCGTCATCGCCATTGAGGCCGACTCGCCGGAGTCGGCGGAAGCCATCGCGACGGGGGCCATGGACAACGGCCTTCTCGTGCGCGCCGAGCGCGGCGTGGTGCGCATCGCGCCTCCATTGACGATCACCACCGACGAGTCGATCGAACTCGTCGACAAGCTCAGCAGGGCCATCGCCACGCTCGGCTGAAGTCGCCACCGCGCCCGAACGTAATGCCTGATCTGAGGAGGAAGAGGAATGCTGGTGGGCTGGGGTAAGGCCACGCGAGGTCCGACATCGTTCGTGGAGATGGCTCGGCTGGCCGGAAACTACGCGCACTGGCACAACTTGGTCTACTCCGCGGCGTGGCTGACCGGAGGGCTGGAACTCGCGGCTCTGCGTGCGGCGTGGCGCGTCCTGTGCCTGCGCCATGACGTCATGCGCAGGGCGTACGTCTCACCGGACGAGGCGTGCACGTACGAAGACGTGCTGACCGAGGTGGAGTTCCACACGGCCGATACGGACGATGAAGCGCTCGAGACGATGCGCCGGACCCTTGTCGGGGCTCCTTTCAGCCTCGACGCCATAGGTCTGTCGCGCGCCGTTGTCGTGCAGCGCGACGACCGGCGGCATCTGTTCGGGATAGCGCTGGACCACCTCATCACCGACCTCACCTCGTGGAACCTTCTCGTAGCGGAATTGGGCGAGCTCTACGAGCGTGCGGTCGCCGGTGAACGGATCAGCTGCGAAACCGAGGGCGCCGACTCTTATCAAGAGTTCGCCTCGCTGCTCCGGCAGGAGTTCGCCGGCCGATGGGGGGAGGAGCGCAGAGCGTTCTGGCTTGCGTACACCGAAAGGTTCGGAACCGCCTCTCCCCCCTTGCCGATCGCCGACGCGACGGAGAGCGAGCCCGCGCTGAAGATCGTGCGTCGTGCGCTGCCGGCGGACGCGCACTCGAGGGTACGGGATCTGGCGAGGCATGCCAGGGCGACGCCGTTCGTGGTGGTGACCTCCGCCATTCTGACGGGCATGAAGAAGGCGACCGGTGCCTCAAGTGTGGGGGTCAGTGTCGCTCACCACGGGCGTGCTCTGCCGCACACGGCCAAGACGCTCGGACAATTCGTCCAGCGCGTCCCCATGCATCTCGACGGCGAACCGGGCGGGCCGCTGGAAACGGTCCGCGACGTCTTCGGGCAGAGCCTCGACGTCTTCGAATACGCGCTCCCGCTCGACACCGTCGAACGGTCCTGGGGCCTGGACCTGACATCCTCGATCGGTGGAAACGGGGCCCATGTGACACTCGATCAGTCAGGAGAGGGTTTCCAGGGCTCGCCTCTGGCGGGAACGCAGGCTGAGCCGGTCCAGTTGCCCGCACCGGGTGGTCATGGCCTGGTGGACCCCCTCATCTTCGCGTGGTGGCTGGATGAGGCGGTCCCGCGCCTGGTCGTGCACTACGACGAAAGCCTGATCACCACGGAGGCCGTTGAGACCATCGTGGACGTGGCGGCACGATTCGCAGTCTCGGATGGCCGCTGATGAGCTTCACCGGCGCCTTCTGGCACAGCGGCGACGTCGGTTTCTCTGACGCCGCGCTTGCGAACATCTTCAACGGTCGCAGGCCCTCGCGACGCCCGGCTGCGATGCTGCGTGCCGCTGACGCCGCCGACGTGGCGGCCGGGGTGAAACTGGCGGCCGCGGAGGGGTGGAAGGTGTCGGTCCGCTCCGGCGGACACAGCTGGGCCGCCTGGTCGCTGCGCGAGGACGCGCTGCTCATCGACCTGGCCTCGCTCAACGGGATGCACTACGACGCGGGCACCGGAATCGCCGCGGTCGGCCCGGCGGCACGCAGCGGACTGGACCTGGACCCGTTCCTCGCCGCGCACGGCCGGTTCTTCGCCGTCGGACACCATCCCACCGTGAGCATGGGCGGTTTTCTCCTGCAGGGCGGGATGGGCTTGAGCTGCCGCGGCGGGGGCTGGGCCGTGGAGTCGGTCGAATCCATGGACGTGGTCACCGCATCCGGGGAACTGGTCCGCTGCTCCGAGACGGAGAACGCGGATCTATTCTGGGCGGCGCGCGGGTCGGGCCCCGGCTTCTTCGGTGTGGTCACCGAATTCCGGCTGCGCACTCGCCCCCGCCACCGGAGCCTGACCCGATCCACCTACGTCTACCCGGCTGAGGTAGCGACCGAGGTGCTGACCTGGTTCCACTCTGTACGGCGCGACGTGGATTCGTCTGTGGGGTTCCTCGCCATCGGAGCCACTCCGCCCGGCTTCGACTCTCCTGTGGTGATCATCGATGGGGTGTCCTTCGACGGCGGCCCGTCCGCGCTGGCCGCACTGGAGACGTGCCCAGTGGCCGACAGAGCGTTGAAGTCCACGGCTGCTCAGCCGACGGCGATGAGTGCTTTGTTTGCCGAGCAGTCAGACAGCAGCCCCGCGGGCCTTCGTTACTTCGTGGACAACGTTTACCTCGTCGGGGAGGCATCGGAACTGGTGCCCGCATTGGTGGCGGCCTTCACCGACCTGCCCACGCCGGAAGCGTCCGTGATTCTCAGTGACTTCAGCCCGCAAACGTCGCGAGAGCTGCCGGACATGGCTGTCTCGCTTCGCCCTGACCTGTATTTCGCCGCGTATGTAGCCGGCCGCAGCCCGGCCGACGACGAAAGGTGCCGTTCCTGGTTGGACTCCACTATGAACAGGTTGTCGCCGTACTCGGACGGTTGCTATCTCGGTGACAGCGACTTCACCGTCCGCCCGGACAGAATCCTGTCCAATGCGGCCTGGTCCAGGCTTCAGCGGATCCGGGCCGTCCGTGATCCGGAGGGGCGATTCCCCGGTTACCTGGGTACCCCCGTGCAGTGAACCTGGCTTCCGGCGGCGTGCCCTGGCTGTGAAGCAGCCGGCCAGGGTGCATGGCTAGTGCTGTGACCGGGGGTAGGCGTGCAGGGCCCGGGCTCGGCTTAGGTGTGGTCGATGCCCTGGCAGGCGTCGGTTGACGCTCCACAGTGGGTCATCGCCTACGAAATAGCAGCTGTGGAAGTAGGCCATGCCCTGGGCACGACGGTAGGTGGCCGGCAGCCGGTCCGGCTCACCAGCAGGCCCCCGACCCGAGCCGGCGGCCGGGCGGAGGCCGAGCGGGCCGCCGACATCACAGAGGGAAATCTCGTGGCGGATGCCTGAGCGTTCAGCTGGGGTGACCCTACTGCCCGGTCCGCGGACGGCGGGGAGTGACGAAGCTGTTGTTGATGACGTAGCCGTCAAGACCGTGTTTCTCGCCGTACTTGATGAGATCGCTGGTGCGGTTGATAAAGCCGCGTCCGTTGTTGTTCAGCGAGGTGTTGCACAGAACGCTGAAGCCGGTGCGGTCGCGGAACGCCTCGAGTAGGTCCACGATGCCTGGATTGCGGTCCCGTGTCACGGTCTGAGTTCGCGCGGTGCCGTCGACATGGGTGATCGCTTTGAGGTCGTCGGAGGTCACGTGGTTGAAGTACAGCATGTACGGGTCTACAACCGACCCGGCGAACCACTTCGGTGCGTCGGACTCCAGCGCGATGGGCGCGATCGGGCGGTAACCCTCGCGGCGCTTGATCCTGTTCAGTCGGACCGTGGTCTCCTCGGTGAACGGTGCAGCCAAGATGGAGCGGTTGCCCAGGGCGCGGGGCCCAAACTCATAGCGTCCGCGTGCCCAGCCGATGATGTCGCCGCGCTCGATGCACTCGGCGACTTCACTGACGACCAGCGGGCGTACGAGGTACTTGGCCGGGTCTGGTTGGACGTCTTCCACGAATTCCTCGCCCGCATACACCGACCACTCAATGCTGGCCTGGCCGGTGTAGTACCACTGGGCGTCGACTGCCGTGCCGAGCGCGGAACCGCTGTCATTTGGACAGGGGGGAACGAACACCGACTCGAACAGGCCGCTCTCACGCCACATCCTGTTCCAGTCACAGTTGAGGCCGCACCCGCCCGAGATCAGCAGCGGCAAACCTTCAGTGAGATTCTCCTCGGCGTAGTCATAGAAAGCGTGGAAAATCGCATCGGATAGTCGCTTGGCGATGTTCTTGTATTCCTGCGACTCGATGCCTTTGTTGTAAACGTGCGACCACGACATGTCTGCCTTGGACAGTGACGAGAAAACCCGCTCCTGCTTCAGGATATATTCGATGGTCTTTCGCTCCTGCTGAGTAATCGGAACGTCCTCGGCGAAACCGGTCAGCGCCATCTGCTTGCCGGCGTCGTTGAAGCGGAATACGGCACCGCCGGGATGTGCTGGGTCGGCCAGCGCAAATAGATACGCGTATTTGCTCCCGGGGTCGCTCATCACTTGTTTGAGGTGCGTGGCTTCGCCCTTGGCATCCACGCGGTAGAACGAACCGATATGACCTTCCCAGACGAGCGCGTAGTATTCCTTGCCAGGAACTGGCGGCGCCATACCGAGCGAGGCATAGATGTGCGAGCGTTCGTGGGTGGAGGAGAAATACCTGACTTTCTTGCCGAAGAGCCTGCCCTCTTCGTCGGAAGTGGATCTCTCGCCGACCCCGAAGTATCCTGTGCGCGAGGGCGGGTTCGCAAGGGAGAACCCTTTCATCCAGCCTCCCAGCGCCACGACGTCCGGTTGGCGGTCCACCAGACCGAGGCCCCTGGTGATGACCTCGGCGGTCAACCTGTCATAGCGCGGGAAGTTGTCCTTTTCCGCCTCGAGGGCAAACAACAGCTTGCCGTCTTCGATTGCGACGATGCCTCCGTCATGGCCTTCCTTCATAGCCAAGATCAGCATACCAATTCCTTTGATAGCAATGGGTGCGGACGAACGACGGTGAACGGATTTGCGCTCGTTCTCGGTCATTTCGATTCGCATGCCTGTCGCGAACGACTTGACGGCAGGTTCGGCGGCTAGGAAGACTCAACCACAGAGCATTGTGGCGCGGGGAATCAGATTATCGATCGACGCGTCGACCCGGTACTGACATCGGACAGGAGTGTGGCGGGACTCTGAGATCATGTCTGTGCGTAGGATCTAGTGTGTGTCCATGCAATCGCTTATTCAGGCTCAGGGCCTGGTCAAACGGTTCGGGGAGTTCACCGCGGTGGCGGGGATCGACCTGGAAGTGGCGCCGGGGGAGGCGTTCGGGTTCCTGGGGCCCAATGGGGCGGGGAAGTCGTCGACGATGCGGATGATTGGCTGTGTGTCGATGCCGTCGGCGGGGTCGCTACGGATTCTCGGGCGGGATCCGGTGCGGGAGAGTTCGGCGATCCGGGCGCGGCTGGGGGTATGCCCGCAGCTGGAAAATCTGGATCTGGATCTGACGGTGACGGAGAACCTGACGACGTATGCCCGTTATTTCGGGCTGTCACGGGCGCAGGCGCGGGCCAAGGCCGTCGAGCTGCTGGAGTTCGCGCAGCTGACGGAGAAGGCGTCGTCAAAGGTGGCGCCCTTGTCGGGCGGGATGAGGCGGCGGCTGACGATCGCGCGGGCGCTGGTGAACGATCCGGAGCTGGTGCTGCTCGATGAGCCGACGACGGGGCTGGATCCGCAGGCGCGGCATCTGTTGTGGGAGCGGTTGTTCCGGCTCAAGCAGCAGGGCACGACGTTGGTGCTGACAACGCACTACATGGACGAGGCCGAGCAATTGTGTGATCGGCTGGTGGTGATGGACGGAGGGCGGATCGTCGCGGAGGGGTCGCCGCGGCAGCTGATCGAGACGTATGCCTCCCCCGAAGTGGTGGAGCTGCGGTTCGGGACGGATGAGCTGGCGACGTATGTGGAAAAGCTGGATGGGATCGGGGATCGGATCGACCTGTTGCCGGACCGGATTCTGCTCTATGCGAAGAACGGCGACGGGGCGGTGAATGAGGTGCATCGGCGCGCGTTGACGCCCTCCAGCGTGCTGATTCGGCGTTCGTCACTGGAGGATGTGTTCCTGCACCTGACCGGCCGGACCCTGGTCGACTGATGGCGCATCCGACGATAGCCGTGTTCGAGCGGAACATGGTGGTGTACAAGCGTTTGTGGCGGACGTCGGTGTTCGCGTCGTTCGCGTTGCCGTTGCTGTTCCTGGTCAGTATCGGGCTGGGGGTAGGGCGGTATGTGGGCGACATACAGGGCTTTTCTTACGTTGAGTGGATCGTGCCCGGGGTGCTGGCGTCGACGGCGTTCCAGATGATGATCGGCGAGTCGACGTATTCGGTGATGGCGGCGTTCAAGGACTATCGCTCGGCGCACGCCGCGTTCGCGACGCGGGTGTCGATCGGGGACCTGTTGCGAGGCTGGTTCCTCTACCTCGTGGTTCGGGTGGAGATCGCGGTCCTGGTGTTCCTGGTGGTCGTCGCGGTCGGGGTGGGGTTGTCCTCGCCGTGGGTGGTGATGACGCCGGTACTGGCGGCCTTGCTGGCGCTGGCGACGGCGGCTCCGGTGACGGCATTCGCGGCCAAGGTCGACCACGACAGCTATTTCGAGTTGCTGTTCCGGTTCGTGATGATTCCCGCGACGCTGTTCTCTGGGGTTTTCTTCCCGGTGGAGCAGCTGGGCTGGCTGCGCGTGGCGGCGTACGTGTCACCGCTGTGGCATGCGGTGGAGCTGTGCCGGGCGGCGATGCTGGGTCTGCCGACGTCATGGCCGTGGCTCGTGCACGTAGGGGTGCTGGTGGCCTATGGGTCCGCCGGGTGGTGGTGGGCTTCGCTCACGTTCCGTCGACGGCTTCAGGATTAGGTGGGCGTCATGGTGACTTTGCTAGTGGCGCGACAGGTGTCGGCGAGCCGGGTGGGTGCGGTGATGAACCGTAACCTGGGGGCTTTGCGGAGCGGCGCGTCGTATTGGCTGGTGTTGTTGGCGGGGTTCTTCGAGCCATTGCTGTATCTCCTGTCGATCGGTGTCGGCGTGGGTGCGCTGGTGAAGAACATCCAGATGGACGACGGCGCGCTGGTGCCGTACGCGGTGTTCGTGGCTCCGGCGATGCTGGCGGCGTCCGCGATGAACGGGGCGCTGGCTGAGACGGCGTTCAACTTCTTCTACAAGATGAAGTACTCCAAGACGTTTGATGCGATCCTGGCTACGCCGGTGCAGCCGATCGAGGTGGCGTTCGGTGAGCTGGCGTGGGCCATGGTGCGCAGTGCCCTCTACACGGCGATCTTCCTGGTGATCACGGTGATGTTCGGGCTGGCGGATCCTTGGTGGGCGCTGGCGGCGTTCCCGGCGACATTGCTGGTGGGGATGGCGTTCGGCGCGGTGGGGATGGTCGTGTCGACGCTGATGCGCGGCTGGCAGGATCTCGACCTGATCACAGTGGGGCAGTTCTCGTTGTTCCTGTTCTCCGGCACATTCGCGCCCGTAGGCGGGTATCCAGCGGCGGTGGAGGCGCTGGTGGCTGCTCTTCCGCTCTATCACGCCGTGGAGCTGGTGCGGGGTCTGGCGTTGGGGCTGGTGTCGTGGGGGTTGCTGGGGCATGCGCTGTATCTGCTGGTGATGATGGTCGCGGGCTTGTGGATCGCCTCGCGCCGGATCCAGCGGTTGTTGTGCTCGTAGCGGATGACGGCGCTGGTGTGCCGGCCGTCGCCGGAGAAGGTCGATCTACCGCCGCTACGCCGGCCACGAGGTCTCCGGCACGGGGCTCCTTGGTCTGATCACGCCTAAGACGCGCGTACGCATATTGATCACCATCACCACTCCAAGCTCAGGACATCGCGCAGGGGGAGGGCCCCGGTGTTATCGATGATCGATGAGCGGTTGCGCTCATCGTGAGGGGCCACGGAGATTCCGGACAGCCGTCTTATGGTCGTAGAGCCTGACACGTGAATCAACCTCAGCCAAGCAGGCGGTAGCGAACCCTGGCCAGCGATCATCGGTCAGGGTTCGGTGGGTGAGCCGTCAGACGGCCGCGGGTTCGAGGGTGACCTTGTGGCCGAGGGCTTGGAGTCTGGTGATGAGCCGCTGCGTTTCCTTCTCGGGGTCTTTGCGGGTGGTGAAGTAGTCCTCGCCGAGCTCGTCGTAGGGCGTGCCGGTGGCCAGGACATGCCAGACGATCATCATCATGGCGTGGGCGACGGTGACGATCGCCTTCTTCTTGGCCACGCCGCTGCGGTAGCCGCCGTTCTTCATCACGTGCCGGTGATAAAGCGAGCGCAGGTAGCCGGTATGTCGCACGGCCGACCAGGCGGCCTCGACCAGGACCGGTTGCAGGTGCTGATTGCCGTGACGGCGTCGTCCGGACTTGCGTTTGCCCGCCGACTCATGGTTTCCCGGCGCCAGCCCCGACCAGGCGGCGAGCTTGGCGGCGGTGGCGAAGAACTCCTGCGGCGCGACGCCGATCTCGCCGATGATCTGGGCGGCGGCCATCGACCCGATCCCGGGAATACTTCTCAGAAGCTCCCGGGCGGCACGAAAGGGCACCATCATCTCCTCGACCTGCACATCAAGTTCGGCGATCATCGCATCGAGCAGGTCGAGATGTTCCAGGTGCAGGCGGCATATCAGCGCAGGATGCTCGTCGAAGCGGCCCTCCAAGGCCATCGACAGGTTGGGAATCTTGGTGCGCATATTGCCCAGGGCCAGCTCGGCCAGGTCCGCACCGCGACGTTCCCCGTCGATCAGCGCTTCGATCATGTGCCGGCCGGAGACGGTGGCGATGCTGGAGGCCACCGAGTCCAGCTTGATCCCGGCGTCCTGCAGTACCGCTCCGAGCCGCTGGATCTCCGAGGTGCGCTGCTGCACCACCTTGGTGTGATAGCGCAGCACGTCCCGAGCGGCCTTGACTTGCGTAATGGGAATGAAGGAGGCGTTCAGCAGCCCGCATTCCAGCAGTTGCACCAGCCATTCGGCGTCGGCATAGTCGGTCTTGCGGCCGGGTACGTTCTTGACGTGCCCGGGATTGCAGACCAGCACCTGGGTGAACCGGCCGTGTTCGATCATGGAGTGGTAGACCGGCATGCTGTAGACCCGGTGGCCTCCATCGCCACGTGGCTCACGCCCTGGCCGGTCAGCCAGCGTGCCGCCTCTTTCAGGACACCGTAGAACGTCTTGTATGGGGTCCGGCCAGGGTTCGCTACGCCTGCTTGGCTGAGGTTGATTCACGTGTCAGGTAGCGCTTCAGACAGCGGATGATCTCTTGTTTGGTCTTGCCGTCCGCGGTGCGCCGAGCGACGTAGTCGATGGTGGGCTGGTGGAAGCGCATGTGGACGATGACCACGCGATACAGCGCTGCGTTGAGCTGGCGGTGGCCGCCCCGGTTGAGGCGGTGTCGGATGGTGGTGCCGGAGGAAGCCGGGATCGGCAGCGACGCTGATGCTGGCCTGCAGGCCGCCCACGACATCAACCACGGCCGCGGTGTGCACATACTTGTGCGTGTCCACGCCGACCACGACTTTGCCGATCGGCTCGGCCTGCAGAATGCTCGTCATGACTGTGCTGCTCCCTTCGCCCGGCGGTGATGAGCAACACCACCGTCAGCCGCGCGAGAGGGACAGGTGAGCAGAACCGGGCCGACATATCGGTGGCATCCAAAGAGGATTCGCTATCGTGGACCGCCGCCGCCTCGAGTCTCAATCCAGCTTCCCCATCCTGCGCAGTGAACTCGCCGAAGTCGCATTCTGCCGGCTGCCGCTCTTGGTGCATGACGCCGCGAGGGAACCCGATTCGGCTGGACAGCGCCGGACTCCCGAGCGTGACTGATTGAATTACCTGTCCCACGTTGGCGGCCGACAGGCTCGGCGGCGACGCACGGAACAGCAAGGGGACAGAGAGCCAATGGCCCGTTCTTTCCGCGGTCAGCGCCAAGCAAAGTTGTGAATCCATCAAGGGGAGCGCGCGCATCACATTCCACTTCTCGTCGATGCAGCTCACGCCGAGCGTGCCCGCCTGTCGGCGTGCTGAGGTACTAACACTTGGCAGGAGGCAGCGCTCTAGCTGATCCGACCTGGGCATCAATCCTGCGCGGCACAGCGTTCACGCGACCGTGCTGGCACTCAGCTCGGTCGAGACACCACAGTCGCGAGCCACGCCGGTCCCGATTGGAAACGCTGGACAGTCGCCCCATATCGCATCAGAACCCGGGAACGCCGGGGCCCTGACGCGTGTCGACACGCATGATTAGCCGAGCCTGACGCGACCCTGGCGGCTGTCAGGAGCCGGAGTGTGTTGGACCTCGAATAGAGTTGCCTTAATCCACCAGCGGTCGAGGGAGAGAGGCATGCGGGTGGCCACAGGCCCATCAACATTCTTTGACCACATAGTCGCTGGTGCTGGCTCAGCAGGCGCAGTGATCGCTGCTCGACTGGCAGAGTGGACTGACCGTCACGTCCTATTGATCGAGGCCGGACCGGACTATCACGGGCATGCCCTCCCGTCGGAGCTCGAGGATGGGCGGACATCGTCATTAGGGTCCTATGACTGGGGGTATACCGCCCAGGGTCCCGGTGAGCGTGAATTCTGGCTACCCCGCGGTAAAATCGTCGGCGGCTGCTCTGCCATCAACACATGCATCGCGCTTCGGCCGGAACCCGGGGACTTCGACAACTGGCCGTCTGGCCATATGACCTGGTCGTGGGATGCTGTGCTCAAAAGCTTCGTCGCCATAGAAAGCGATCTCGACTATGTCGGCAGCTACCACGGTGGCCACGGTCCGCTTTCAATTGCTCGAATGGCAAGCGAGCAGGTGACTCCGCTGTCTCGGGCGTTCCTTGGAGCTTGTCGGCGTGCCGGCTTCGGCAGAGTCGACGACCACAACGAGCCTGGTAGTACTGGTGCCGGCCCTCTTCCGTTGAACGTAGATAGTTCACTACGCCGGATCTCTACCGCGAAAGCCTTCTTGGAACCGGCACGACACCGGGCCAACCTCACAGTCATGGCGGACACTGTCGTGGACTCGGTCCTATGCGCTGGATCACGAGTAGTCGGAGTGCGAGTAATTACCGATGGGCAGGAACGCCAAATCGGTGCAGATGAAGTGACGATCGCAGCTGGAGCGTTCGGCAGTCCGGCAATTCTGCTCCGCTCGGGCATCGGTCAGGCCGAGGATCTTCATGTGCTCGGGATCAACGTCGCCGCCGACCTTCCCGCTGTTGGCCGGAATCTCGCGGATCACTCACAAGTGCCGCTCATCTTTGCCTCGGCGCAGCGCGCCGTCGACCCCTCTGCACCCTGCGCCGAAGTCGTCCTGCGGTACCGCGCTCACGAATCGAGCATGACGAACGACATGCAGCTTTGCCTGCTCAACCATGTCGAGCTGAATAAGTATGCGCCGTACCTTCCTTCTCCTGAAAAAGGGTTGCCACGCCTTCGTGATTACCGCGAATCTGATGCGGCCGGAGTCGCGCGGCAGCGTACGACTGGCCAGCCGGGATCCCCATCGGCATCCGTTGGTGCACCTCGACCATCTCTCTGCGGCATCCGATCGAGCCCGCCTCCGCGAGGGTCTACGGCTGGCCCGACGTATCGCAGACGACGAGGGAGTTCTTCCGTTCATCAAAGGCATTGTGAATGCTGACGACTTGTCATTTGAGCATAATGCAAGCCTGGATCGCTATATCGCAAGGCGACTACAGACCGCGCACCATCCGAGCGGAATCGTTGCTATGGCGTCGAGTGCCGCGACTGGCGTCGTGGACAGTGAATGCCAAGTCTTCGGCATGGAGGGCCTCCGCGTTGCGGACGCGTCGATCATTCCTTTTCCTGTACGGGCCAACACTAACTTGACCTGCATCATGATCGGCGAGCATCTGGCCAGATCGCTTTCCGGAATCGCACAGAGAGAGCGGATCGTTGAAACGATTTGAAGTAAAGCATGTTCCAGAAGACTTCCTAGTCCGCGAGTGCGTTGCGGTCCGGCTCGTCCAACAAGAAGCAGCGACACATCAGTTTTGGTTGCTCCGCAAATGTGGTTACACGACGATGGAGGCGGTACGCGGGATTGCTGACAAACTCGGCGTCCCTGAGGGATCGGTGGGCTATTGTGGTCTCAAGGATGAAGACGGTGTCACAGAGCAACTGATATCGATTCCAATCGCGATCCCGGTTGCCGCCGCCAAGCGTTTGGCGGTTCGCGAAAGCTACCGCTGGTATTACGTACAGCCCTACGGATTCGGCAACGCCGCCCTGCGGGTCGGACAGATGGAGGGAAACAGCTTCAAGATCATACTGCGCAACCTAGAAGAGCGCCACGTCGACGGCTTTTTTGCGCGCAAGAAAATCAACTTCATGTTCCTCAACTATTTCGACACCCAGCGTTTCGGCGTACCGGGTGGCCCGCATCACTCACACCTCGTTGGTGCCGCCATGACAGATGGCTACTGGGACGACGCAAGGCAGAAACTGATCGAGCTGAACTCGCCGGAGAGTCGACTTGCCGCGAATTGGTCTGGTACCAGTCAAGACTTCTTCTTCCAGCTGGACGATCGAGTAAGGTCGTTCTTTCCGGCTGCCTATGCTTCATTCATATGGAACAACGAGCTCGCCGGTCTTGTCGATGCGACTGCGATGGAGGGAATCCACCGGATGACCGTCGACGGAATTGACTTCACCTATTTGGACAATACCAGCGCGACTGCGAGCATACTTGCGGCAAAGTATGAGTTGCCAATCAAGCGATACACATTCGAAGACCATGTCGCGGCACGCTCCGCGTCGGTGCGTGCGACCGTGGCACAGACGGTTATCGAAGTGGCTGGCCGCGCAGACGACGAGTACTTTCAGGGGCGGAAAAGGGTCGAGCTTAGCTTCTTTCTGCCATCCGGCTCGTACGCGACTGCCGCTATTCGACAACTCGCCCTACAGATCGCATGAAGGATCCGATCAACGGCGCTTCGGCGTTCATCTTCGACCTCGAAGGCGTCGTCTTGGACACCGAGACCATCTGGGACGAAGCACAGAAAATATTACTCTCGCGCCGAGGTCACGATTACAACCGTGAAGCACTCAAGCACCAGCTTACGGGGCTCGGTGCACAGCAGGCCATTGCCGCGGTAATTGCTCATTACCGGTTGCCTGATGACCCGTCGACTCTACTGCTTGAGCGCTGGGAGATCATGGCCGAACTTCTGAGCCAGGGAGTAAACTACATTCCGGGGGCCCTGGATTTCGTCCGCCATGCTGCTGCCGTAGTCGACATATGCGCAGCAACATCCATGGACCCCAGCCTGCTTGATATAGCACTATCAGCAACAGACCTGCGGGCGGGTTTCCCTGGACCGATATTCACATCGGCAGATGTGAACGGTGTCGCCAAACCCGCGCCGGACCTTTTCTTGTACGCGGCATCCAAGCTGGGCATCGAGCCGGCTGATTGCGTCGTCATCGAAGACGCGCCGCATGGCATTGCGGCTGCTCGGGCAGCAGGCATTCCCTGCATCGCGTTGTGTACCACGCATAAGCGATATCGCCTGAGTGGCGCTGACATGATATTCTCCGATTGGAGTGAAGTGCCGCGGCCATCTGGTTTGGGGCGGGATAAGGTTGAGTCGAGAACGCCTAAAAGAACTTGCACGGCCTGCAAGTAATCTCTTCGCCTCGAACAGCCCCCGCCTCAGAGGCCGACGAGCACAGGCGTAAGCCTGTGCTCGTCGGCTCCTTATTCAAGCTTGTCGTCCAACGGATATCACGGAAGCGATCTCATTAACTTTAATGCCGATATCGTCCGATATTTGAAATTAATGAGGACGGCTTGGGTCCTGCAAATGTGCCTCGGGAAGGCTGAGGCTTTTTCAACCTGATCGCGCAGGTCGGCCTCGATGGCTCACGGGGTGGCCGTCCCTCCTGATCAGTTTCGGCTGATGAAGGTTTGTGCCTGATCATCCTGTTCATTGCGGACAGGTGGCACGGCGGCCTGCCCGAGACGCTCGGCGGGCGGCGGTTCCACGAGCCGCGGATGGGACCCGGTTACTCCTTTCGGAATCAGTGGGATGCGTTCATGCCGGTCAGGTGGGCGCCGGCAGGGCGGATAGGCGCTGCCAGCAGGTCAGGAAGGCGTTCTTCCAGGGCCAGGTGCTGCTTATCTTCAGGGTGCGTCGGCGGGCGTGGCAGACCAGCCGGGCGGGCAGGTGCCACAGGCAGTAGCGCAGCGTCTGCGGTTCGGCGCGGGCCAGCTCGGTATCGTCGTGCAGGCCCAGCAGGCGGGTCCAGGCGTCGATGTCGGCGGCGAGGTTGGCGGCGAGCGCCCACCCGAGGTTCACATTCCACGTTTTCGACGGCAGATTGCGCAGGCCCATGGCCTTGTTCGTGCACACCCGGTCCTCGACCTCGGCATGATCACGGTGGACGGCATCGACGAAATGCACGTGGTGGCTGCCGCCGATGCCACGCAGGCCGCGCGGGCCGAGGTTGGTGGCGATGATCGCGTACTCCCAGCCGGTCTGCTTCTCCAGCTCCGTCAGCCGGCGGGCATCACGGGCCGAGGGCTTGACCCGGCGCACCAGCAGGCGCACGCCCCAGGCCGTGGCGCGTTCGTCCAGACCGGTCAGTTCGGCGACGTGAGCGTGCGGGTGCACCCGGCCGTCCTGGCAGACAGCGGCCTGCCAGGCGCTGGTGGAAGCTTGGCGATCGCGGCCTCATCGATATCGGTGATCTTCCAGCCGACGGTGAACCGGACCGTGCGCCGGGTGGTGTTCAGGCTCTTCATGTGCTCGACCAGGTCATGGGTGGCGCCCGCACCATCGACGCGGATCCAGATCTTGGCCCGGTAGGCGTCGGGGATCTGCGTGATCGCCTCGCTCAGCACGCGAATGTGGTCGGCGACGGTGTTGGCACCCCGCGCCTGCCGAAAATTCCATCCGTGCAGGTCAAGCGGCATGTGAGTACTCGCGAAGCATGCCGCCGAGCCGGTCTCGTCGGCGTATGTTCAGGTCGGTGATTCGCTCTGGATCCTTGATCGGGGTTCGGGACGGTGCGTAGCGGGGCGGCTTGGTTCAGGGCTTGATGGGCTCGGTGCCGGTTGTAGAACAGTTCGTACTCGCGCAGGGCGTGCCGCAGGTGGCGTTGGTTCCTGAGCAGGCAGCGGTCGAGAAGCTCGTGACGGCACGACTGCACCCACCGCTCCATGATCGAGTTCATCCGCGGCATCCGGATGCCGGTGAGGACTGTCTTGATGCCGGCCTCGGCGAGGATCTCATCCATGAGGGCCGGGAACTTCCCATCCCGGTCTCGGAGCAGAAAGCGCGCCCGGCAGCCTGCATCGTCCAGATCCATTACCAGGTTCTTTATCGCCTGGATGACCCAGTTCGCGGCCGGGTGAGCGGTGGTGCCGAGCACGCGGATGCGCCGGCGCGATGGCTGCGCTGTTGGCTGCAGACGCAGCAGGGACTGCGGCCCAGCACCTTCGAAGGTTACGCCGATCATGTACGCCTGCATCTGATCCCGTACTTGGGCCGGATCGAGTTGGCCCAGCTGACCACCCGGGACATCGGCCGCATGTTCGCGGCCCTCGCCGGGCGGCGCACCAGGTACGGCAAGCTGATCGCGCCCTCCACCCTGCACCGGATCCGGGCCACGCTGCGCGCGGCATTGAACGCCGCAGCGCGTGAGGGCCTGATCGCCTTCAACCCGGCACGCATGATCCGGCTGCCCGCGTCCTCCCGGCCGTATCCGCAGGTGTGGACCGACCGGCGGGTGGCCGCCTGGCGGCGCGAGGGCGAACACCCGACGGTGGCGGTGTGGACCGCCGACCAACTGGCCGAGTTCCTCGCCTTCGCCCGACACGATCGGTTGCACGTGCTGTGGCAGTTGATCGCGCTGCGCGGGCTACGCCGCGGAGAGGCAGCCGGGCTACGCTGGATCGCCCTGGACCTGGACCGGCGGGAACTGGCCGTCAACCGGCAACTGGTGCACACCGACGCCGGGCTGATCGTCTGCCCGCCGAAAAGCGCCGCCAGCCAGCGGATCATCGCCCTGGATACGGAAACCGTTCGCTTGCTGCGCCGTCACGAGCAGACCGAGCGGCAGCGACTGGGCGACTGTTGGCGGGAAACGGGCCCGATCTTCACGCGGGTGGACGGATCTCCACTTCGGCCGGACTATCTCACCGTCCGGTTCCGTAACCTCGTGAACGCGAGCGGTCTGTCCCCGATCCGATTGCATGACCTACGCCACTGCACCGCCAGCCTCGCCTTGGCCTGCGGCTCCGACCTGCGGGTCGTGCAGGGCACGCTCGGACACGGCAGCATCGTGGTGACCTCCGACATCTACACCTCGGTGCTGCCAGAGGTGTATCACCGCTCAGCCCAGGCGATCGCGCGGCTGGTCCTGGGCAAGGCGCGCAGGACTGCCCGCAACCTCTGGAAGGCGGCGGCCTGACCAAGTGACCCAGGTGTGACCCACATGTGTCTCACGATCAGCAAGAAACCTTCCCATAAGGGAAGGAACCGCAGGTGCAGGTGGTAGGGCGCCCGGGGCTCGAACCCGGAACCTACGGATTAAAAGCGGACCAGTGATGATCGTTCGGAAATGAGTGAATCCGCGATGGGGGCCGCCGCGGACAGCTCGACGACCACGTCACGGCGCCTGGCCGGCAGATTGGCCAGGCGCCGATGGTATCGTCGACCGCTTGCTCGTTTCCGATCCGTCCGGCTCCCCGGCACCGAGCACACAGCACGAGCTCGGCACCGGGGGCGTCAGGGCCGTACCGCGGATCCGCGGTCACGCCGAGACGACCGTCAGACGGCCGTGCGCGACCACTGCTGGTTGGTGCCGGTGTTGCACGGATACTGCTTGAGGATCACGCCGTCCGCGGTCGACGCGGCCGGTACGTCCACGCATTTGCTGCTGTGTCGTGCCCGGAGCTGGAAGTAGCCGCCGTTGGCGACCATCTGGAACTGCTGGTTGGTGCCGGTGCCACAGGTGTACTGGATGAGCTCGGCACCGTCGGCGGTCGAAGCGCTCACCACATCAAGACACTTTCCGCTGTGGCGGCTGATGATGCGCCAATAGCCGCTGCCGGCGTCCTGGAACTGCCACTGCTGCCACGCGTTGCCGCCGTACGTGTACTGGCCGACGCGCGCACCGTTGTCGGTGTTCGGTTGTTGGACATCCATGGCCTTGCCGCTGTGGCGCGCGTTGATCCTGTAGACCGTCCCCGGCGCCGGCGGAGGGGTGGAGTCGATGGTGTCGCCCCAGGCGTACCGGATCCGGTCAGCGCCGGAGGTGTTGCGGACGGTCAAGTTGAGATCGGTGCCGCTGCCGCTCAGGGCGTACATCGAGTACCAGTCGTAGCCGATGTCGCCCGGCTTGCCGCCGAGGGCGGGCCAGTAGGTGCCGCCCATTTGGTTGTCACGCATGACCTGGGCCATGGCGCGGATGTGGCGCACGAAGTTTTCGGTGCTGTTCGCGTCGCCGTAGTTGAGGCCGGTGGACATCGGCGCGCCGAACTCGGTTGCGACCGCGCGGGAGGCGCAGTTGCCCAGACGCGTCTGAATGTGGCTTCGGAACGCGTCGTAGGTCATCGCGCTATAGAAGAAGGCGTAGTGGTGGAAGGACAGCAGCGTCGAGTTGAAGCGGCTGTCGTTGCAGATGTCCCGCAGGTCCTGGCTGTAGCCGGTGCCGCCGATGAGCACCCGGCCGGGCACTGCCGAGGTGTGATAGCTGAGCCAGTTCGCTGCGACGTTGCGCCATTCCGCCGATGTGTAGCCGTGCGGCTCGTTCATCGGTTCGAAGTAGACGTTGCTGTTCGAGCCGTACGTGTTGATCACGCTGGACCACATCGTGTTCCATGCGGCGAGGTTTGTGATCCTGCCGCCGGAGGCGGCGCCGTCCTCCCAATAGGCGAGGATGACCTTGAATCCTCGGGCGGTGGCGGCGTCGATGGCGCCGCGGTAGGCGTTCCACCAGGTGGTGTTAGCCACGGTGTGAGTGTTGATGGGCAGCCGGACGGTGTTGACCCCCATGGCGGAGGCCATGTCGTCGTAGAGGGCGTTGGCCTTGGCCTGTACTGTCGCGTTGCTGTCGGACTGGCTCAGGCCGTGCACGACGAGCGTGCCGGTGCTGAAGTTGTCACCCAGCACGGCCCAGTTCATGCCTCGGAATTGGCGGGTGGCGGCATTGGCGGGCGGCGCGGAGACGACGAGGCTTGTCACTGCGGTGAGCGCGGTCACCACGAGGGTGATCAGTAACCGGCGCGACGACCGGGTGCTCCGCGACGGTCCTGATGAGTAACCATCAGACGCCATGATCAGTGTCATGAGATTCCAATCACTAGATCTGACTTCCTGGGTCGAACCCTCACTTGTGTAGATCGTGTTGCTGACGCACGTTCGGGCCGCATCGTGCTCCAACAGCAGGACCGGTGTAGCGACGGCAGCGGTGACTGAGGTCGACCGCTTCGTTGCGCGCAGCGGATTGCTGCGGGCATCTCACTGCGCACCGGCGGCGACCGACCTCAACAGGACCCACGACGAGCGCGGCGAGCTTTGGACGCAGAGACACGGGACCACTCTCCGAAACCTGCGCTGCAGGAGATTGTTAGCGTTAACAAAAGATGCCGTGGATCCACCGAAGAACATTGGGCCAGGATCCTCTGCGGGACGGGGACGACCGTATTGCGAGCGATATTCAGGTGTCTTGCCGCCGAGCGTTTACGTAACCATCGGGCTTGTCAAGAGGCGGCCACCCAACGGGTACTTGTACCGCGTCAAAACGCAGTTACGGCGGCTCTGACCTATGGTTTGACGAGGTTCATTCCTGCAGACAAGATCGCGTCTTGTGCTTGTCCGCCTGCTTTACCTGACCACGCTCCGGATATTCGGCTGGCTGATGTTGCTGGGCCGCAGCCAAGCGTCGAAGGACGCGGAGATCATGGTGTTGCGTCACGAGGTGGCGGTGCTGCGGCGTCAGGTCGGACCGCCGAGGCCGGATTGGGCCGATCGGGCTGTTCTCGCGGCGTTGGCTCGATGGTTGCCGGCGGTGCTGCGCTCTCATCGGCTGGTCACTCCTGCAACGTTGCCGGCGTGGCATCGTCGTCTGCTGCGTCGGGCCTGGACCTACCCGCATCGGCCCGGGTGCCCAGGAGCGAGCGAGGAGCTTCGTGACTTGATCATTCGCTTGGCGCGGGAGAACCCTGCGTGGGGCCATCGACGGGTGCACGGAGAGTTGGTGCGGCTCGGTTTCCAGGTCAGCGAGGCTACTGTGCGACGTATCCTGCGCTCGCGCCGTTTCGTCCCGGCGCCCCGGCATCGCGATACTTCCTGGCGGACCTTCTTACGGTCGCAGGCCGACCGGCTCTGGCTTGCGGCATTGTCGAGGCTGATTCGCCGTCACCGGTGGGCGCAGGTGTTCCCGGTCACCCCGGCGACGATCTTGCGCTGGCATCGTCACCTGGTAGCGCGTAAGTGGACCTTCACGGACAGACAGCGCCCGGGACGGCCATGCACCCGCCAGCCGGTCAAGGCACTGATCATTCGGATGGCCCGGGAGAACCCGACCTGGGGACACAGAAGAATCCAAGGCGAGTTGGCTCGCCTGGGTTACCCGATCGCCGCCTCCACAGTGTGGGAGATCCTGCACGCCGCCGGTATCGATCCGGCACCCCGCCGAGCCGGGCCGAGCTGGCGGCAGTCCCTGACCGCGCAAGCTCACGCGATCATCGCCTGCGACTTCCTCGTGATCGAGACGATAATGCTCAAACGACTGTATGTGCTGGTCTTCATCGAGCACGGCACCCGGCGACTGCACCTGGCCGGAGTGACCCCGCACCCGACCGGAGCTTGGGCGGTACAGCAGGCCCGCAACCTGGTCATGGACGTGAGTGACCGCGTCACCGGGCTGCGATTCGTGATCCACGATCGTCCGCTCTTCACCTCCGCCTTCAGCGAGGTCTTCGAAGCCGAAGGGAAGGGCTGCAGATCATCACCACGCTGCCGCGGACGCCGAGGATGAACGCCATCTGCGAACGCGTCATCGGCACGCTGCGCCGTGAACTCCTGGACCCGATCCTGATCCTCAACGAACGCCACCTGGCCCTCGCGCTCCAGGAGTACCTGATCCACTACAACCGGCACCGGCCGCACCAGTCCCGGCGTCAAAGGCCTCCGGACATCGCAACGCAGCCCGCCTACGACGTGACCGACCTCAACGACCAGCCGATCGTCCGCCGAAAACCTGTCGTTGCCGGCATGATCAGCGAATACCACCACGCCGCTTAACCGCAGCTCAGGACACGTAACTCAATATTCGAGCGGTACACCATGGCCAGGTGCGGGTCTGTACCGCTTATGCCCCGGTCGGGTGCGCGGTCACGCCGGCCAGGTGCAGTCTGCGGGTGCCGTGCTCGATGAACACCAGCACGTATAACCGTTTGAGTTGGACCGGGCGCGATAGGTGAGCTCGTCCACGAGGTTGAACAGGATCACGCCGTCCTGGTCTTTCCCCGAACCTCGAAGATGCCTTCGACCACGTCCCTCCAGCCGAGGAGCATCGCCCGCTCCTGCAGGCTCAGGCCGGGGTGGGCGCGCAGGAAGCGGTCGATGACCGTGTCGCCGGAGGCCAGCTGGTGACCAGCCGCGCCTTGAGGGCCGCGGCGTGCTTGATGGCGTCCATGACAGTGCTGTTTCTTCTTCGAGCCCGTGCTTTCGCCGGGCTTGTTCGGTTACTGGTCCACGGGCATCCGACGCTTTCCCCGTCCCGTAGATCGGGGAACACGTGCCGAGCGGCTGAGACTACCTGACCCTCGGGTCGACGATCACAAGAAAGTCTGGGCCTTAGTGCCTGCGACCTCCCTTCGGGTCCAGGTCGGCGATCAACTCGGCGAGTACGAGCTCCTCCTCGACCCGTACGCCTCGTCGCTCCATCGCGATGCCCAGTTCCGGATCCCAGGGAGTCGGGCGCACCTGCCCTGACAGCGGCGCCGACGAGGGCACGGCTTGATAGAAGGCGGTTTCGAAGCGCCATGGCAGGAACCCGACTCTCTCGTGGACCGCGGCGGCGATAGCGATTCCGCCCCAGTCGAAGTCCCCGTGGTAGGCGAACGTCGCGCCGCCGGCCGCGAGAAGGTCCAGCAGCCGCCAGGCGGCCGCCGATGGCCGGCCGCCGCCGCATACCAGGGGTGGGCAGGAGGCTCCGAGTTCGTCGGCCGCCGCGGCGACCACGACCGGGTTCTCGCAGATCCTGACCAGGTCTGCGCGCAGCGGTGCTTCGTGGCGGCGGAGTTGACGCAATGTCAGCACGCACGGCTCGCCTGCAGCCCTGGCGGCGCTGAGCATGCGTCCGGTGGGAGAGCGCTCGTCACCTGGCAGCCCCAGGCAGAGGACGAGGGAGGACAGGTCATCGAGGTGCACGCCGACCGCGGCCCAGGCCGAGCGGCGGGCGTCCGCGCCGCCTTCGCCCGCGTGCGGCAGACCGGACAGGGCACGGGCTGCGGATAGGGCGAGGGTGGCCAGCGGGCGTCCTTCGTCCAGAGCGTGTGCGTCTGCGCAGGTCTCGGCGGCGAGCCGGCCGAGGGGTGTGCCCGGTGACGGCAGTCGCTCCAGCACGGCGCTCAACCGGTCGAGCAGGATACGTGCTTCTTGGGCTGTGGCGGCGAGCCTTCTGACCAGTCCGGTGGACTCCAGCCACGATCGCCACCCGGACAGCTCGGGCCGGTCGGCGATGAGAGCGTCGAGCCTGGCGAAGGCCCGTTCCCAGGCCGCCGCCTGCGCGGCCTTCTCTCCAGCCTGGTCCCGGATCGGGCCGCGCAGTCGTACGACGGCTTCGCGCAGCCCGCCTGCGGTGACGCCGCCCGCTCGCAGGATGCGGTCCACCTCGTCCAAGGAGACCGACAGGGAAGAACCGGCTCCCGCACGGCGGCCGAGCAGCACCTCGGCCGCGCGGCGCTGCGCGGAAGTCGCGGCCGTGAGCGTCACCGTCCCGGTCAGCGGCTTGCCCTGTTCCAGGCGGCGGCGTGCCCGATCGACCAGCCAGGCGATGTCGTCACCGCCGAGCAGCCGCCGCAACCGCTCATCCTGGACGCTCATGCGAGCAGGTCGTCCTGTGCCACGGCCATGTCAGCGGCCGGCATCGCGGTGACCGGGCGCTCCGCTCGCCGCCGCTCGCGCCCGTCCCAACGCCACGGGGTGACCAGCACCGCGTCCACGCCGTCGCGACGGGACAGCTGGCAGATCGCAAGCCCCGGGACCTGCGGGTAGCAACCCCATTCGCGCTCGCTCGTCATCACCACGTCCATGTCGAACGTGGCCAGCAGGCCCAGGCATTTGGCGCGCGAGTCGTCGTCGACGCCCGCGAACGCCTCGTCCAGGGCGACCAGCCGCGGAGCGTACGGGTTGCCCGCCGATTTGTAGTGGGCCGACGCGGCGGCGAACAGCGGCACCGACGCCGCGAGCACTCTCTCACCGCCGGAGGCCGGTCCGGTGGCGGCCCGCCATTGCCCATCCTGCAGCCGCTGGATCGCGAACTCGTGCCAGACGCGGTAGTCCAAGGCCCGGGTCAGCGCTTCCATCCATCCGGCGGCAGGGTTGTCGGCATGCTCGCGGGCGATCCTGTCCTGGAGGAATGCGCCCACGGCCGAGCGGTCGGCGACGGACCAGGCGTCCACCGTCTGCCGGAGCTTGTCGCGGACCCGCTCCAGCCCTTCAGGAGCGTTCCTGGCGATCTTCCAGACCAGACGCAGGCGCATGCCGGTAGAGGTGGGGCGGGACTCCAGCTCGGCGTTCATCTCCCGGACCTCGGACTCGGCCGCGGCGATCAGCTCGTGCAACGTTCCGGCGACCTCGTTGAGCAGGTGGTTCTCCAGGATCTCGCGTTCCTTGGCCGACAGGAGCCGGGCCCTGTGCCCGGTCTCTTCCGCCAGCGCTTCGGCGAGGCCGGGAACGTCCCTGCTGCGGCCCTGGAACAGCACGTCCACGATCATGACCCCGTCCCGCAGGGTCAGTCCGACGGAGTGCCCGTGTCTGGCCATGGCGTCCGACAGCAGCTTGTGCTCCTCGGCCACCTTCTTCTGCACCCGGTCCCAGGGGCCGTCGCCGTCGTCCACGGCGTCGAGCTCGGCGTTGGCCGTCCTGGCCAGGAGCACCGTGGGGGTGGCCGCCCACTGGCCGTCCGTGTCAGGCACGTCCAGAGCGGGGAGCGCGACGTGCAGCAGTCCCGTGGCGGCGAACGCCTGGAACTCCCGTACGGCGGTGTCGCGTGCCGTGGTCGCCTCGTCGATCTGGCCGCGCAGGGCGTCGCGCACGCCCTCGGCCTTGCCTCGTTCCTGCAGAGCCGCCTGTTCCCTGCGGCGGGTCTCGCCCTCGGCTGATGTGCGTTCGCGTAGTTCTCGCTCCACCTGGTCGAGCCGGCGGAACAGCTCCTCGACCGCGGCGCCGGCGGTTTCCACCAGTGCGCGGTAGGTCTCCGCCGCGGCGTCCGCCTCGCCGCGTGCCGCCACCGCCAGTTCGGCCGCGTCGTCGAGCCGGCTCCGGGTTCGTTCGAGATCGTCGGCGGCTTCGTGGGCGGCCTCGTGCGCGGCTCGCCGCGCCTGTTCGGCGGGCCAGAACCGGGCCAGTGCCAGCCGGTAGCCAGCGACTCCGCTCTTGACCTCGGCCAAGGCCTGAGGCTCGGCAGGCAGCCCGACGTCGCCGGCGAACTCGGCGGCCCGGTTGTCGGCGGCCTCCAGCTCGCTCTGCCGCTGGAGCGCCACCCCTGTCGCGGCGGTGTGCTGGGCGTCGAGTTCGCGCCGGCGTTCGTGCTCGGCGGCGAGCTTGACGTGGGCCTCGCGCAGCGGCGCGTCCGGAGGCAGCGCCCGGTGCTCGGCCGCGAGCCTCTCGCGCCGGGCGGCGAGCGCGTCGAGGTTGGCGCCGAGGCGATGGATCCGCTGGGCGACCTGGTCCAGCTCCGCTCGGAGAGCCGCCAGCCGGGCACGCCGCGCCGCTTCTCGCGCGCCCTCGCCGATGTAGTGGGCGTCGTTCTTGCGCCATGAGCCTGCCAGCATGCCGTTGGCCCACCGTCCGTCCACGGTCACCCACGTCCCACCGCCCTGGCCGAGCCCGATGCTCTTGAGCACGGTCTCGACGGCGGCGTCGGACAGGGCCGCGGCCTGCGGGTCGGCGCGGTCGAGGGCAGGACGCAGGACGGCGGAGCACGACGGCCCGGCCGGCGGCTCGCCGGTCACGATGACGGTGTCGTCCTCGGCAAGCAGCCGCCCGTCGGGCGTGACCCACGCGTCCAGGATGCCCGCGGCCTCCAGGGCGGCCTCCAGCCCGGCCCGATGCGCGGCCGGCACTGCCTCAGCGAAGTCCACCACCTTCCACAGCGGGCCGCCAGGACGGCCGAGCCGGGCGTCTGCGGCGCGCGTGTGCGGGGTGGGCGGAGCGTCGTGACCGCCCGACTCCAGCCGGGCCATCTCCTCCGTCAGGGATGCGGCGGCCCGCCTCGCCTCGCGCAGCTCCGCCTCCAGTTCGGCGCCCAAGCGGCCGAGCGCGTCGGTGGCGTTCCTGGCCGCGTCGTCGACCGCCGTCGCGGCTGGGTTGGGACCATCGACGGAGACGGCCCAGCCCTCCAGCGTCGCGAGCACCTCGTCAGGGTCGTCCAGCCGCAGCTCGGTCAGGCCGGCCAGGTACAGGGCGTACTCGTGGACCAGCCCGGCCGTGGCCGCGCCGGTGGCCTGCTCGGCGGCTTCGATGCGCTCGGCGGCGGACTGCAGCTCGCCGGTCAGCCGGTCCACCTCCGTACGGGCCGCGGCGAGCCGGAACCGAGCTTGCCGGACGGTGTCGATGAGCCGCTCCAGCTCGTTGATCGCCTGCTCCTGGCGGTCAGCCAGCGTCTCGGCCTCCCGCCGGGCCCTGGCCTGCTCCGACGGCTCGCCGAGTGCGTGCCAGTCGATGATGTCGAGGTACCCGGCCTCGAACGCCGCCGCGCGGGCGGCCGCGAGCGCGGACTCCCTGGCCTGGTCCAGCTCCCGGTCCGCCTCCTCGGCCTTGCCGAGGGCGGTGCTCGCCCGCTGCTCTCGGCGCTGGGTCTCGCCGGTGAGGCGGTCGCGCTCCTGCTCGCACCGGCGTGCATGGGAGTCCAGCCGGCCGGCTTCCTCTCCCATGTGTTTGAGCCGCTCGGCGTCACGCATCTCGGGGCTCTGCCGCAACGCCTCCTTGCGGGCCTCCAGCAGGTTCCGCTGGGCTGCCAGCTCCTCCAGCACCTGCTGGGCCGCGGCCAGCTCCGCCTCCGCGGCCGCATGGCGGGCCTCGGCTTCGCCGAGGTCGCGGCCCAGGTGCTCGTACCGGCTCTGCGCCAGGCGGGGGACGGCAGCCTTGCGCTTGGCCGCGACCGCGGCGTACCGGCGGTAGTGGACGAGGAAGTCGGCCGCCGCCCTGCGCGCCTCCTCCAGCCCGCGCAGCGCGTCTCGCTCCTCGTCAAGGCCGCGGAACGCCTCGGCGACCGTGGCGATCAGAGCGGGGCTGAGCGGCGGCAGCGCCTCGGTGAGGGCCCGCGACAGGAGCTTCTCATCGGGCTTCTTGGACAACTGCGGTTGCCGCAGCTGAATGAGGAGGTTCACCAGCGCCTCGTAGCGGTGCTCGCCGAGCCCGAACAGCGCTCCGTCCACCGCCCTGCGGTAATCGGCAGCCCGGTCGTGGACCATGCCGTGGCCCTCGATCGCCTCACGCAGCTTCTCCCTGGTGAGCACCACTCCAGTGGAGGTGAGCAGGTGGAGATCGCGGCCGATGCGCTGGGGAGTGACGAAGAACCAGTGCCGGACGATGCCGCGCTCCTTAACCGCCTTCAGCCCGCAGCCGATCGTACGGAACTCCTCGCTCCCGTCAGCGGCGCGGCGGCCGAACTCCATCCACGCGTACCCCAGCCGCTCGGGGTGCGGGTGCCTGCCGCCCAGCAGCAGGTTCCACTCCATGCGCTTCTGCCGGTCGCCGTCGGGCTCGACCCGGTGCGGGGCGAGTTCGCCGTCGAGCAGGAACGGCAGCGTCAGGGCCAGCACCTTGGACTTGCCCGTGCCGTTGTTGCCGCGCAGCAGCAGGCGGCCGTCGTGGAAGTGGAACTCCTCCACGTCGTAGTAGAACATGTCGACGAGTCCGGCGCGCAGCGGCTTCCAGCGCTCGGAGGTCGGAGAAGGCGGCATCACTGTCCTTTGATGACGGGTTCGTCCAGCGCGTAACGGGCAATGGCGGGCAGCCCCACGGCCGCGTCCTCCGTGACGTGGACCAGCCGCAGCGCCGTGAGCTTGCCCAGGGCCGTGGCCAGCAGTCCGTCCTCGGCGCCCGGCTCGGTCACGCCCTTGCGCCAGAACGACGTATGGTCACGGGCGGCCTGCCGGACGAATGCCCTCAGATCATCCATGCTTGATGCCCCGCGGGTGGCGAGGTGCTCGGCCACCAGCAGCGTCACGTGGCCGTCGGTGCGCTGTTCGGGCATGCGCACGTCGGTCAGTTCGTCGTCAGGATCCACCATCGCGATGCCCTCCGCGCGTACTTCTGCCACCAACCCGGTGGCTTCCACGATCCGGCGGGTGATCGCGTGCCGTTGGGAGGTCAGGTAGGCACGCTCTGCCTCGTCCATGTCGGCGAAGTAGATCACCGGGTCCTCCAGCAGCCTGCGGGTCAGCCTGCGGCGAAGTGCCTGGTTGCGCAGGTCGTCGGTGTCGGGGACAGGCTCGGCGGTGAGCTCGGCCAGCCGTTCCTCGAACGACTCCGCGATGATCGTCGATGGGCCTCGCGTGCCCGTGAGCAACGCGGCCAGTACCGGCCTGCGCACGTCGTACAGCACGTCACCGGTCGAGGTCAGATACGCCTCCTCATCGCCCGCGACTCTGCGCAGCACGCCCCAGCCGAGCAGCGTGCGCACCACGGTCACCAGATCCGCCCGCTCGGCACGGCTGTCGAGGGTGAAGTGGAAGTCCAGTTCGGGCTCCGCCGCCGCCGACAGCACCTCCTCGGCCAGGCGGCCGAGCGTGGTCTGCGCGTCGGCCCGCTCCAGCACGGCCAGCGCCAGGCACAACAGGACGTAGCGGCGCCTGCCGTACGGTTCTCCCGCTTTGCCTCTGGCAGGGTGGGTGGCGTCGGACGTGTCCGCGACACCCTTGAACAGCCGCGCGGCGCCCGAATCCACCGTCAGCCGCCAGCCGGTCTCCCGGGTGAGCCACTTGCGCAGCTCGGTCAGATGGCGGCGGACCAGCACCAGCGCCTCCGCGTCGTCCTGCGCCGTCAGCAGTGGCTTGGCCAGCAGGGCGCGCAGCGCGGCGCGCCGCTGGGCCAGCTCCTCCTCGGGCGTCATCGGACCACCATAAGATCGGAGATCTCCACCACGTGCTCAGGTCCAGTGAACACGCCGTCCTCGGTGTGGATCTCGACCTCGCCGCCATCGGGGACAAGGGTGAGCCGCACCTCCATCGAGCCGTCGCCCGTCACCGTCTTCACTTCCGTCTCCCCGGGCCGCCGGGCCGCCAGCGCGTCACCCAGCAGCCCCAGGAACAGCCGGAACGCCCGCGGGTCCAGCACGTTCAGCTCCGAAAGCAGCACCGGCCCGTCCGTGCGGAGCCGGGCCCGGGCCGCGGCGGTCTCGGCCGCCTCCCGCTCGGCCTGCTCCAGCAGCAGCCTGCGCGCCTGGCTGCGGTCGGCCACTTTGTTGGGCTTGCCGCGCCGCTCGTAGGAGCCGGTACGCCGGAGCTGGGGAGAGATCCTGATCGGCGCTGCGTCCTGCCAGGAAGTCCCGGCTCCGACCTCCCGCCACTCGTCCAGGGTGGCGGCGGTGACCGTCAGGTGGCGGGCCGGGGTCAAACCGAAGGCCGCCCGCCACAAGCGGTGCATCGCCGCTTCGTCGGGCGCCTCGGCGAACCAGCGAGCCAGGGCACGGAAGTCCGCGGATCGGTCGGAGCGTCCGGACCTCCGCTCGTTGAGCAGCCCGACCGCGTCGATGAGCTGCTTGATCGCCGTGATCGCCGCCTGGCGCAGCAACCGTGCCTGTGACGGCCGGCCCACATCCGTGGAGACGAACCAGTCCCGAAGTCCTCGCCAGCGGTTCAGCCACGAGGAGTACGCCGCCTCCTCGGCCCTCCCGTACGCGTCCGCGGCTTCCTCCCAGTCGGGCATGGCGTCGGCGGCCTCCCTGCGCGCGGCCAGTCTCAGCAGCTCCTCATGCCCGCACGTCTCCAGCCGCGCCAGCAGGGTCGCTATCCGCGCGCCGGAGTTGGCCAGGTCGGCGATGAACCGGTTGATGTACTCGATCAGCCGCTCCTTGTAGGCAACGAACCCCGCCACGTCGCCGTCGGAGAAATCGATCGCCCGGCGCAGCGAGGCCATGAACGCCTGGGCGTTGTCCGCCAGCGACGAAAACCGCTCCGCGAGGGAGAGCAGGAGCAGATGAACCCTGGCCGGGTCAGGATCCTGCTCCTGAGCCAGAAGGGTCAGCGCCTGCAGCTGTTCGGCGATGTCGCCCAGGGCCACCGACTGCAGCACCCCACGCCGCCCGATCGCCTCCTCGTAGAAGTCGATCGCCTGCTCGGCCGCCTGCCCCGCAGGGGTGAGCTGGAACAGGAACCGCTTGCGGTGGAAATCCTCCACAGAGGTGACCCTGCCGGTGTCCGCGTCGGCCCGCAGGTTGCCCCAGTCCCGCAGCTTCTCCAGGGCTTGCGTGAGCGCATCGTCGTTGTCCCGCCGCAACTCCGCCGCCACGTCCTCCGGCCGCAGATGCACGATGAAACGTTCCTTCGCCCGGGCGAAGACGCGCAGGATCTCCCGGTAGAGGGCAGCGTTGGGAGCGCTCAGGTGAGCGAAAGGCTGATGCTCTTGAGACGGGAAGGCCATGGTGCCAGTTTTCCTGACGGGAGAGAGTACCGCGGCCCTATTGGTGCCAGATGTTCACAGATAGTAGGAGAATCTCGCCGTACGGTCACCGCGCTGCCGCACTGTTCGGCGATTCGGTGCATCAGGGTGTGCGCTGCGCGCCGGTGGCGGGAAAGGCCAGGTCTGGGCAGGCGTCGATGACCTGGTTCGCTCGCTCGACGGTCTTGCGGTAGTCGGCGAGCACGCCGTCGATGGTGGTCGGCTTCGCCTGCTACATCGCTTTCCACCTGCCACCGTCAACAACCCTCTGGTGGAGCTGCTCGGCAGGACCCCGCCGAGACGCTCCGCTGCATCGCGGCCACGCCGGGCTGCACCACGACAGAACTCGCCCGGCGTAAGGTCGCATCCCTGGGCCAACGCCAGCAAGCACGCCCACATCCTGCGGCAAGCCGGGCTGATCACCAGCACCCGCCGGGTCTACCTGATACTGCACCAGGCGACCCCGCTCGGCACCGAGCTCGTTCGCGCCCGGCCGCCCGAATGAATCACGCGCACGGCCGTGACCTCGGTGTTTTCCTCCCAGTCGAAACATGCTGACACGACGCGTCCCATGCCTGTGAACTGTCACTGCATTCCCCGCGCAGGGGATCGTCTCGTGATTAAAGGGGAACCGTTCATGCACCAGCGAGGCAAGCAGTTCACCAAAGCATAACCGCTATCGCCCGAGGGGGATCAGACATGTTCAAGATGACCAACGTCGTGATGGCCGCACTCGCAGGCGCGGCCACACAACCACCGGAGCTAGGAATGAAGCGTGCTCTCAGTATCGGAGCTGGCAGTCTTATTCTGATCGGACTCTCTGGAGCCCCGGCGGCCGCATCTGCTTCGGCTGCGTCAGAAGCCCCAGCCGCGACAGCGCCCTCGATCGCGGCACAAGCAGACTGTGCGGCGTCTAAGGTTCGGACGGTGAGCAACGAGAGCGCAAAGGCTGCGTTTAATCGCACCAGTTGCACAGGGGCAAAGAAGTGGACGTTTCGGGGATACGTCAAACATAAGCCCAACAGCAGTGATCTCTTCACTCACGCACAAGTGCGAATCCGGGTAATGAACTCAACCAATGTGGCATACAAGAAATATTTCAACACGGGGAGCCTCAAAGATTTCCGCATCTCCATCAAGCTGAAATACGAACACGTCCTTGTGGATGTTCGAGGCTACCTGAATACTGACTGGGGAAAGTATTACGGGAAGTGGTCGGGGAGTGAGTCGGTGCACCGTTAGCCTCGACGTTTCGTGATCTTGGTGTGGTCAGCTGAACGGTTCGGCTGAAGTTCGATTTCGCGTTGTGGTCAACGTGGTGGCCCGGCTGGCGCGCTGGGTGGGCGGGGTTCCACAGGCCCGAGGGTGTCCTTCCGGTGGTAGGGGCGGCTTGTTGCTGGTCAAGTCGGTGCCGGTAGAGCTTGCAGGCGTTGCAGAGCGGTCAGGATGGTGTTGGCCCAGGGCCATCGAGCAGCGATGCGTATGTGCAGGCGTCGGCCGCCGCGGATCAGGCGTCCGGCCACTGCGAACAGGCGCAGGCGCAGGCGCAGGCGTAGGCGTTTGGGCTCGTAGGTGCGGGCGGTGGTGTTGGGCAGTGCGAGCATCTGCATCTATGCGAGGAGTTCGCAGGCCAGGGCGACGAGCTCGCACCAGATCTGGTTTTGGGCGAAGTCGTGATCCTGCTGGTTAACTCGTCTCAGGCTGCGAGAGCGAGTTCTGCCAGTTCGAGGCGGGCGAGGTGGCTGGTGCGGGTCCGGTCGAGCGGGTGTCCGTTCCACCAGGCATCCAGGCGGATGAGGTTG